>NZ_JBIVJP010000004.1:128776-430772 GCF_044750285.1 Streptomyces sp. NPDC088812
TGCCGCAGGTGGCGCAGTCGCGCACGGCGGAGGCCGCAGGTGGCGCAGTCGCGCACGGCGGAGGCCGCAGGTGGCGCAGTCGCGCACGGCGGAGGCGCCCCGGCACGCGGGGTGCGGGCTGAGCCGGTCACTCGACCGGCTCAGCCCGCCAGCGCCGCCCGGTGCGCCGCCGCCACCAGCCGGTCGTTCTCCGGCGCGGCCCCGCCCGGGAAGGCGAACCGGCGTCGCGCGTACCCGTAGGCGAGGCCGCTGCGCGGGTCGGCGAACGCCTGGCAGCCGCCGGCCCCGCTGTGCCCGAACGTCCCCGCGCCGAGGAACGGGTACCAGGTGTCCGCGGTCGCCTGGAAGCCCAGCCCGTACGCCTTGTGGGCGCGGACCACCAGGTCGTGGCCGACGGAGTGGCACTGCCCGAACTCCGCCGCCGTGTCCTCCTTCAGCAGCGGCGCCTTCCCGCCGACCTCGCTGATCGCCGCCGCGTACAGCCCGGCGAGCCCGCGCGCCGACGCCACCCCGCCCACCGACGCCGGTCCCTTGGCGCGGACCAGCGGGTCGTTCGGCAGGAGTTCCAGATCGGTCGGTTCGTCGCCGTGCCGGTTGAAGGCGACGGCGGCCAGGGTGTGCGGCCCGTCGGGCAGCGAGTCGAGCAGGGCCCGCTGCTCGGCGGTCGGCGCCATCGGCTGCGCGGCCCGGAAGCGCGGTTCGTGCGCGTCCGGCAGCCCCAGGAAGAGGTCCAGCCCGTACGGGGCGCGCACCCGCTCCTCGTACACCTCCTGGAGCGTGCGTCCCGTCGCACGCCGTACGACCTCGCCGGCGAGCGCTCCGATGACCAGCGCGTGGTAGCCGAAGACGGCGCCCGGACGCCAGAACGGCCGCTGGTCGGCGAGGCGTTCGGCGATCTGCCGGTCGTCGGCCAGCTCCCGCGCGGTGAACCCGGTGTCCGCGCCGACCAGTCCGGCCCGGTGCGCGAGCAGCTCGCGCAGGGTCAGCGCGCCCTTGCCCTCGGCCGAGAACTCCGGCCAGTAGTAGGTGACCTTGCGGTCCAGCTCCAGCGTGCCCTCCTGCACGAGGAGCGCGACCACCAGGAACGCGGCGCCCTTGGTGGACGAGTACACGCCGTAGAGGGAGTCGGCGTCCGTGCCGTCCCCGGCCCACAGGTCGACGACCCGGCGGCCGTGCAGGTACGCGCACAACTGGCCCTCGTAATCGGGTCGTTCCTCCGCCACGAACGCGGCGAACTCCTCCCGCACCGCTTCAAAACCGTCCGCGACGGTGCCGTGGATCTCCTGTGTCATCCGCTCTCCTCAGCCAGACCGCTGCCTGTGTGTGCCATGGTGATCAACGCCTGTGCGACCTGGGTGAACTCGCCCTTGGGATGGTCCCGGAAGAGGGGTTCCGTGCCGAACAGGACGGCGTGCGGCCCGCTGACGACGGCAGGCCGCCCGGCGGCGGCGCCGGGACCGCCCGAGCCGTCGGACCGGGCCCGCCAGTGGCCGGAGACGAGCGGGTCGCCGGTGGCGTAGGACTGCTCGACGCCCACCCCGGGGCCGAGGCCGGTGAACCACACCGGCGCGTAGACGAAGCCGTGGTCCGGGGCCCCGGCCGTGACCGGACCCGAGTTGACCACCCGCACCACGCCGTTGGCGTCCTCGGCGCCCTGTACGGCCGTCACGTCCAGCAGCCCGGCGCCCGTGGCGAGCGCGGCCCCGGCGGCACCCCGGCCGACCAGGCCGTGCCCGGCGAGGAAGGTGTCGAGGGCGGTGCGGGCGGCCCCGGTCAGCGCGGCCCGGTCCAGCCCGGTCGACACGAACAGCACGTCCACCGACGACCAGTCGAAACCGGCGTCGAGGCGGGCCGTGGAGACCGGCGTGACGTCGAAGCCCATCTCACGCAGCGCGAACAGCTCACCGGCCGTGACGGCGGCGGCGATACGGACGGGGCGCAGGGGAGTGGTGCCGGTGGCGGCGGCCGAGGTGAAGGAGACGTCGTACGCACGGGCGGCGCCGGCCGCCTGCGCGCGCGCCGACGCCGGGACGACCGCGCTGCCGTCGGTGTCCCGCCGTACCGCGATCCCGTCCCGCAGGAGGGAGTTGAGGGCTGCGACCGCGTCCGGGTCGTCCAGCCGCAGCCGCAGGTCGCCGCGTGGGGCGACCGTGCCGGCCGGGGCGGCCCCGGTCACCGCCCGCAGCGGGGCGCCGGCCGGGGAACCGCCGTGGACGGCCACCACCCGCGCGCCCCACAGCCGTCCCAGGCTCCAGCCCGAGAGGTCGTACATCACCGACACCCGGCCGCTGATGTCCCGGCCGTCGGCGAGCAGGGCGTTCGCCAGTCCCCGCTTGGGCTGGCGCATGTCGACGACGTACGAGCCCTGCGGGTACGTCCGTCCGTCGAGCCGGAAGGAGCGGTCGGCCCGGGTGACGCGGACGTCGTTGGCGAGGAGGTGGCCGACGAGCCGGGCGGTGGCGGTGGGCGTCGGGCCGGCCGGGAGGACGTAGGCGCGCGGGAACGCGGTCGTCCAGACGTCCTCGGGGCCGATGCCCGGGACGCCCGGCACGGTCCGCTCCGACACCGGCACCTGCGCGGCACCGGCGGCCCCGCGCCGGAACACCTCGATCTGGTCGGCGACGAGGGAGGGGCCCCGCGCGCGGACGAAGTCGAGCGTGGCGCGGAGGGCGGCACCGGCCACCCGCACGTTGATCGCGGACCGGCGGCGCAGCTCGCCGGCCGGCTGACCGGTGTAGGCCCCGTCGTTCACCTGGAGCGGGATCTCCACCGTGTGCGCGGCGACCGCGCCGTGGAAGGCCGCGTACTGCGGGGTGAAGACCGGCGGCCAGTCGTCCCAGCCCTCCGCCTGGTCCCGGAACGGGATCTGCGCGGGCCGCACACCGTCCTTCGCGGGGGTGAGCCCGAGGCCGTCGACGGCGGCCTCCATGCCGAGGGCGTTCGCGTAGGTGTTCTTCAGGAAGAGGTCGTACTCGTAGTTCTCGCCGTGCGGCGGGGTGGTCGGCTCGATGAGGGTGCCGTTGACGTAGCCGTGCAGGTCGAGCACGACGGCCGGCTGCTTGGCGATCTCGATCTGCCGTACCGCGCGTGTCTCGGGCTGCGAGGCGGTGACGGCATCCCGGTTCAGGTCGAAGCCGGCCGCGTTCGCGCGGGTGCCGGCGATCCGGCCGTCCGGGTTGGCGGTGACGTTGAAGTAGAGGCGGCTGTGGGCGAGGAGGTCGCGCGTCGCCGCGTCGTCCGCGGTGGCGAGCCGCTCGACGAGTGCCAGGGAGGCGTCGGTGCCCTCCCACTCGTCGCCGTGGATGTTGCCGTTGAAGAAGACGGGCGTCTTGTACGCCGACTTCAGGGCGGGATCGACGGCGGCCGCGGCGGGCGCGTTCTCGATGAGTTCGCGCATCCGCTCCTGGTCGCGGGTCTGGCCGGCGGTCTCCGGCGCGGTGACGGTGACGAGGTAGAGCCGGTGCCCGCCCGCCGAGCGGCCGGCGACCTCGACGCTCACCCGGTCACCGAGCGCCTGAAGGGCGTTCAGCCGCGGGGCGATGGCGTGGTACGGGACGAGACCGAGCCTGAGGGACGCGTCGGCGGGGTTCCCGGGGTCGGCGGCGAGCACCTGCCGCCGGGGGTAGCCGCGCACGGAGTCGGCGGCGGACAGGTCGGTGACGGGCGCGGTGAGCGCCTGCCGGGCGGTCGCCGCGGGCGGTCCGGCGACGGCTGTGTCCGCGCCGGACCCCTCCCGGCTCACGGGTCTCGGGTCGGCGCCGGCGGTGGCCGGGGCGAGCAGAAGGGCCCCCGCGGCCGTGACGGCGAGGGCGGCGATCAGGACAGGCCGGGCCGGGGTGGTTCTCGTGGTGCACACGTGTACCTCCGCTGACTTCCTGTGACGTCCTGCGCTCGGGTGCTGCCGGAGACCGGTACGGCGAGATGTACCTGTTCGACTCAACTGCAACAAGAGGGGGTTGGTGTCACCGATAGCCCGGATGGCCTAGGAAAGAGCCCACGGTCACCCGGGCGTGCGCCCGGCAGGCGTCCGGGCGCACGGACCCGACGGGCCGTCAGGACGGCCCGTGCGGCTCCGACGGGCGTCCGGGCGGGGGGACCCGAGGGGCGCGGGCGAACGGCTCGCGCCGGCCCGCTCCCGCGCGACCGGGGATGATGTGCACACGCCCGATAGAGTGCGGACATGCGCGATCTCGGGGCGGGTTTCAGGTACCTGGTGGCGGGCCAGCGGTGGGTGGGCCGGCACGGCAGGCAGTACGGGTTCGGACTCCTGCCGGGGCTGATCACACTCGTCCTCTACGTGGGCGCGCTGGTGGCGCTCGCGGTGTGGGGCGGGGACGCCGTGACGTGGGCGACGCCGTTCGCCGACGACTGGTCGAGCCCGTGGGGCGGCCTGTTCCGCGGGTTCCTCACCGTCGTGCTGTTCGCCCTGGGCCTGCTCCTCTCCGTCCTGACCTTCACCGCGGTCACCCTGCTCATCGGGCAGCCCTTCTACGAGAGCCTCTCCGAGACGGTCGACCGGGACGTCTCGCCCGACGGCACGGCACCGCGGTCGGGGCTGCCCCTCTGGCGCGAGCTGTGGATCTCGGCCCGCGACAGTCTGCGCATCGTGGTCCGGGCCCTGCTGTGGGCCGTGCTGCTGTTCGCCCTCGGGTTCGTCCCGTTCCTCGGGCAGACCGTCGTCCCCGTGATCGGCTTCTTCGTCACCGGCTTCTTCCTCACCGAGGAGCTCACCGCCGTGGCCCTCCAGCGCAGGAACGTCGACCTGCGCGCCCGCCTCACCCTGCTGCGCTCCCGCAAGACGCTGGTCTGGGGCTTCGGCACGCCGCTCGGACTGGCCTTCCTGGTGCCCTTCGTGGCGGTGTTCCTGATGCCGGGCGCGGTCGCCGGAGCGACCCTCATGGCGCGGGAGCTGCTGGGGGAGGAGACCCGGGACGGCGAGGCCGCCGACGACGACCGCGAGGAGGCGGCCGCCCGGCCGTGACCGGCCGGGGGCCGGGCGCGGCTGGTCACGCCCGGGCGCGGCTGGTCACGCCCGGGCGCGGACGTCACGGCCGGTCACTGCCGGTGCAGGCCGTGCAGGGCCGCCTCGACCCGGCCCGGCTCGGCCCGACCCGGCTCGGCCTGGCCCGCCTCGACCCGGCTCGGCCTGGCCCGCCTCGACCCGGCTCGGCCTGACCCGCCTCGACCCGGCTCGGCCTGGCCCGGCTCGGCCCGGCCCGGCTCGGCCCGGCCTGGCCCGCCTCGACCCGGCTCGGCCTGACCCGGCTCGGCCTGACCCGGCTCGGCCTGACCCGGCTCGGCCTGACCCGGCCCGGCCTGACCCGGCCCGGCCTGGCCCGCCCCGACCCGACCCGCCTCGACCCGCCTCGACCCGCCCCGGCTCGGCTCGGCCCGCCTCGACCCGACCCGACCCGACCCGACCCGGCCCGGCCCGGCTCGACAAGGCCCGGCGTCAGCCCCCGGTGCGCTCCGCCGCACCGAGCGCCACCGTCACGATCGCCCGCACCTGCGCGATGATGTCCAGCCGGTTGCGCACGAACTCCGGGTCGGTCACCGTCCCGGTCGCCGGATCGGTGTTCCCGGCGCCGAACTGCAGCACCGGCGTGTGGACGTGCCCGCCCGGCAGCGTGCCGCGCAGACCGAGCCGGTCCCGCAGCAGCGTGGCCCGGTAGGCGATCTCGTTGGAGAGGTAGTTCCCGCCGCCCCCGGCCCGCGCCGTCGACCCCGGCGTGGGCCCGTCCGGCCGGACGACGGGTGCGGTCCCCCCGGCCGGGATCTCGGTCACGCCCGTGTTGTCGAGGACCGGGAAGCGGCCGGTGTCCGCCGCCACGATCTCCCGGTACGGCAGGGTCGTCGTCGTCCACTGCGGCTGCGAGGCCGGGTCGGCGACCGGGACCGTCTCTGACCTGCTCACGTTCTCGTTGTCCGGGTAGCCGCCCCGCCAGGCCCCGTTGGTCCGCTCGACGTCGAAGCGGCCGACGCGCCCCTGGCTCACGGTCGCGAACAGGTCCACGTGCCTCAGGTGCGGCCGCAGTGTCCGCTCCACCGTGCCCTCGGCGAAGTCGCCCCAGCGCACCGGGAACACGGCCGTCTCCACCCGGGCCGGCCCGTCCGCCGTCTCGATCACCGTGCCGTCGAGGGCCAGCGCGGCCGCCCCGGACGGGTTGGAGATGCGGATGTCTTGATCCAGGGTGAACGGGTCGAAACCGGTGACCAGCACCCGCTTCAGGCCCTCGCCGCCCGAGCGGCGGAAGTCGATGTCGTCCTGGCCGCGCGAGGTGCGCTCCAGACCGGCCAGCAGCGCCGCCCGCTGCGCCTCGGTGAGCCCGAACTCCGGCTCCCAGGTGCGTACTTCCCGGATCAGCGCCAGCCGTGCCCAGTACAGCGGCCGGTCGTCGTCCCGGCTGAGCCCCTCGCCGGCCGGGCCCCGCCCCTGCGCCCGGTCCACGGCCCGCCGCCACAGCGCCGCGCCCTCACGGGCGACGACGCGGCGGGCCCGCGCGAGGGAGGGGGCGGCCGCCAACCGCCGGGCGAGGCGCGGGGCGGCCGTGTCGAACCCGGAGGCCGCGAGGATCTCCCGCGGGACGGCCCGGTCGAGCCGCTGCTCCTCGACGCCGGGCGCGGGTGCCGCGTCGGCCGGTGCCGCGCAGGCCGCGGTCGCCGGGGCGGAGAGGCAGGCCGCGAGGGCCAGACCGAGGACATTGATGCGAACTCGTAAGCAGTGCAAGGTACTGGGGGACCTTCCGTCGCTGCCGGGCGCGCGTCGCGCCGGAACGGCGGAAGTATCGCGCGGCGGCAGCGCTCCACGCCATGGGGCCCGTCGGCTGCGGTCCGGGGCCACGCCGCGGGGCCCGTCGGCTTCAGCCCGGGGTCATGCCGTGGCGGCGTGGGCTCGGCCCCGGGTCACACCATGGAGCCGTCGGCTTCGGTCCGAGGCCACACCATGGAGCCGTCGGCTTCGGTCCGGGTCCCCGCCATGGGGCCCGTCGGCCCCTCAGCCCAGGTCCTCGCCCAGCAGCCGCAGGAAGTCCCGGAACGCGCCCGGCATGTCGACCGACTCCGGGTCCAGCAGCCACTGGAACTGCAACCCGTCCATCACCGCCACCAGCAGGGGAGCGGTCCGCTCCGGGGTGAGGCCGTTGGGCAGCCGTTCGCCGTACTCGGTGCGCAGCACCGCCGCCATGCTCGCCCGGACCTCGGTGTAGCGCTCGGTGAAGTACCGCCGGGCCGGGTGCCCCTCGGTGACGCTCTCGCCGAGCAGCGCGGAGAAGGTCTGGACGATGCCGGGCCGCATCGCGTTGTACTCGACCAGCGAGACCAGCAGGTCGACCCGCCACCGGGTGTCCGGCACCGCGTCCCACTGGTCGCGCTCCTCCAGCACGGCGACGAGCAGCGCGTCCTTCGTCGGGAAGTGGTGCAGCAGCCCCTGCTGGGTCAGCCCCACCCGCTCGGCCACCGCGGCCAGGCTCGCCCCCCGGTAGCCGCGCTCGGCGATCACCTCCAGGGCCGCCCGTACGATCTCGGCGCGCCGCTCCCCACTTCTGACCCGGCCACTCATGGCGCCACCGTACGTCATCCGGCCCACCCTAAGATAACAGGACGGTAACGAAACCTACCGCGTCACAGGCAATGGATGCACAGTGGAGTCACTGCACTGCACGACTCAACGAGGAGGCGCCGCGATGGCGGACAACGAGGCGGTCGTCGAGGCGGCCCTCGGCAAGCTCGACCTGGAGGCCAAGACCCGGCTGCTGGCCGGCCAGGACATGTGGTCCCTGCCCGCCCTGCCCGAGATCGGCCTGGCGTCCCTGGTGATGTCCGACGGCCCGATCGGCGTGCGGGGCGTGCGCTGGACCGCCGACGACCCGTCGGTCGCCCTGCCCTCCCCGACCGCCCTGGCCGCCACCTGGGACCCCGCACTCGCCCACCGGGCCGGTGTGCTGCTGGCCCAGGAGGCCCGCCGCAAGGGCGTGCACGTCCTGCTCGCCCCCACGGTCAACCTGCACCGCTCCCCGCTCGGCGGCCGCCACTTCGAGACCTACAGCGAGGACCCGTACCTCACCGGCCGCATCGGCACCGGGTACGTCGGCGGCGTCCAGTCCGGCGGCGTCGGCACCACCGTCAAGCACTTCGTCGCCAACGACGCCGAGACCGACCGCTTCACGGTGAACAACCTGGTCGGCGAACGCGCCCTGCGCGAGCTGTACCTGGCCCCCTTCGAGGCCATCGTGGAGAACGCCCACCCCTGGGGCATCATGACCGCCTACAACTCGGTCAACGGCACCACGATGACCGAGCACCACCACCTGGTGAACGAGGTCCTGCGCGGCGAGTGGGGCTTCGACGGCTTCAACGTCTCCGACTGGATGGCCGCCCGCGACACCGTCGGCGGCCTCCGCGGCGGCCTCGACGTCGCCATGCCCGGCCCGCAGACCGTGTACGGCGAGGCCCTCGCCGAGGCCGTACGGGACGGCCGGCTCGACGAGTCCGAGGTCGACGACGCCGTACGCCGCGTGCTGCGGCTGGCCGCCCGCGTCGGCGCCCTCGCCGGCACCGAGCCCGCCGTGGCCGAGCCGCCCGCCGCCGTCGACGGCGAGGCCCTCGTCCGCGAACTCGCCCGCCGCTCCTTCGTCCTCGTCCGTAACGAGAACGGCGCGCTTCCCCTCAAGGCCGGCACGGTCGCCCTCATCGGCGCCGCCGCCCGCGACGCCCGGGTCCTGGGCGGCGGCTCCGCCACCGTCTTCCCGACGCACATCGTCTCCCCGCTCGACGGCCTCACCGCCGCCCTGCCCGAGGGAGCGCTCACCTACGTCGTCGGCGCCGACCCCACCACCGAACTCGCCGTCGCCGACAAGGGCTTCAGCCTCCGCGCGATCTGCCGGGACGCCGACGGCAGGGTGATCGGCACCGGCTCCGTCCCCAACGGGCAGATCCAGTGGATGGGCGACGACCTCCCCGACGGCGTCACCCACGACCGCCTCCACACCGTCGAACTGACCGGCACCTTCACCCCGCGCACCACCGGCCGGCACACCTTCGGCGTCAAGGGCGTCGGCGCCTTCACCCTCACCGTCGCCGGCACGACGCACTTCGACGGCCCGCAGGTGCCCGCCGACGTGAGCGACCCCTTCGAGGCGTTCTTCGGCGCCCCGGTGCCCCGCGCCGAGGTCGACCTGACCGCCGGGGAGACCGCCGAGATCTCCCTCACCTACGTCTTCGAGCTCCCCGAGGGCATCCCGCTGAAGGTGGTCGCCTTCGCCCTGGCCCACCAGGAGCCGCAGCGCGACGCGGACGAGCTGATCGCCGAGGCCGTCGAGGCGGCCCGCGCCGCCGACACGGCGGTGGTCGTGGTCGCCACCACCGACCGCGTCGAGTCCGAGGGCTTCGACCGCGCCGACCTGCGGCTGCCCGGCCGCCAGGACGACCTGGTCCGGGCCGTCGCCGCCGCCAACCCGAACACGGTCGTGGTGGTCAACTCCGGCTCCCCGGTGGAACTCCCGTGGCGCGAGGACGTCGCCGCCGTCCTGCTGAGCTGGTTCCCCGGCCAGGAGGGCGGCGCGGCCCTCGCGGACGTCCTCACCGGCGCCCACGAGCCCGGCGGCCGCCTCCCCACCACCTGGGGCTCCCTCGCCGACGCCCCCGTCACCCAGGTCACCCCCGAGAACGGCGAACTCCCCTACACCGAGGGCGTCTTCATCGGCTACCGGGCCTGGGAGAAGCAGGGCCGCACCCCCGCCTACCCCTTCGGCCACGGCCTCGGCTACACCGACTGGGCCTACGAGTCGGTCGAGGCGGACGGCACCTCGCTGAAGATCCGCGTCCGCAACACCGGCGAGCGGGCCGGCCGCGAGGTCGTCCAGGTCTACCTCGCCCCCACGGACACGGAGACCGCCCCGGAGCGCCCGGCCCGCGCGCTGGCCGGCTTCGCGAGCGTCGAGGCCGGACCGGGCGAGAGCGCCGAGGCCGTCGTCGACCTCCCGCGGCGCGCCTTCGAGGTCTGGGACGAGGACGCCCACCGGTGGCTCCTTGTGAAGGGTTCGTACGAAATCCAGGTGGGTAGGTCCCTCACGGACCGCAGGATCACCGCGACGATTACCGTCTGACGCGGAGGTTCTCACCACCCCGAGAGCAGCCCCGGTCCGGGACCTGACCCCTGGACCGGGGCTCGTACGTTTCACCGCCCCCGTGCCGCCTCCGTGCCGGCGCCGTGCCGCTGCCGTGCCGCCCCCGTGCCGCCTCCGTGCCGCCCCCCGTGCCGCCCCCGTGCCGTCGTCGGCGCCCCGGCGCCGGCCTACCGCGTCGAGAAGCCGTACACCGTCTCCGACCGGTACACCTGGCCCGGCCGCAGCACGGTGGCCGGGAACTCCGGCCGGTTGGGGGAGTCCGGGAAGTGCTGGGTCTCCAGCGCAATGCCGTCGCCCGGCGCGAACGGCTCCCCGAGGTGGTCCGCCGTGTACACCTGGATCCCGGGTTCGGTCGTCGCCACCGTCAGCACCCGCCCGGACCCCGGGTCGTGCAGCTCGGCCACCTCCACCGGCGTCTCGGTGACGCCCTTGTCCAGCACGAAGTTGTGGTCGTAGCCGGAGCCGGTCTTGCGGGCCGTACGGAAGTCGAAACGGGTGCCCGCCACCTCCGCGACCCCGGTCGGGACCAGGTCCGCGTCGACCGGCGTGTACCGGGAGGCGGCCAGCCGCAGCTCGTGCCCGCCCGCGTGCCCCGCGCCCGCGAGGTTGAAGTAGCTGTGGTTGGTCAGGTTCACCGGGGTCGGCGCGTCGGTGACCGCCTCGTAGGCGAAGCCCAGCGCGCCCGACGCGTCGAGCGTGTACGTCGCGGTGACCTCCAGACGCCCCGGGAAGCCCTCCTCGCCGTCCGGACTGACCCGGCGCAGCCGCAGCCCGTGCGCGACGGGCTCCACGTCCCACACCCGCTTGTCGAAGCCGCGCTCCCCGCCGTGCAGGGAGTTGGGCGCGTTGTTCGGCGCGAGCGGGTACGTCACCCCGTCCAGCGTGAAGCGGGCGTGCGCGATCCGGTTCGCGTACCGCCCGACGAGGGCGCCGAGGTAGGGCTCGGGGTGCGCGAGATAGCCGTCCAGGTCCGCGAACCCCAGCACCACGTCCGCCGGGCGGCCCTCCCGGTCCGGCACCTCGACCGACTGCACGATCCCGCCGTACGACAGGACCCGCACCCGGACGCCCGCCCGCTCCAGGGTCCAGCGGTGGACCGGGGTGCCGTCGGAAAGTGTTCCGAAGTGTTCGCTCATGGTGGAAACTCTAAGTCACGTGGTCCCCGGCGGTGACCTGGCGGTATGCGATCTCGGCCAGCCGGGCCTGGCCGTTCTTGCTCGGGTGGAACCAGTCCCAGTGGCTCAACTGGCCGGTGCCGAAGCGGTACTCGTACACGGCGCCGCCGTCGAAACGGCACCGCGGGTCCTGTGCGCAGACCTCCCTCAGCACCGTGTTGTAGTCCTCCACCCGCTGCTGCACCGTCGCCCGGCGCAGGTTCGCCGCGGAGTCCAGCGCGTCCGCATCGCCCAGCATCGACGGGCAGATGCCCAGCTTCCACACCTGCTTGCCGAGCGCGTTGGTCCGGCCCTGCGACCACAGCCGCTTCAGGTTCGGCACGCTCGCCACGTACACCTGCGCCGTCGGGGCCGCCCGGCGCAGCGTGCGCAGCGCCTCCTGGAACTGGGCGCGGAAGTCGGCCACCGGGGTCATCGCCTCCGCGGACGCCCGGCAGGCGTCGTTCGCCCCGGCCATGACCGTCACCAGCGCGGGCCTGCGCGCCGCGGCCCGCGTCATCTGGTCCGGCAGGTCCGCCATGCGCGATCCGGTCTCCGCGAAGTTCCAGCTGTGCGTCGCCGCCCGCGACGCCCCCAGCAGCCGTACGGCCAGACTGTTCACCTCGGCGCTGCCGCCGGTCGCCCAGGACACCTCGGGACAGTCCGACAGGACCGTGCAGGCGTCGAAGCCACGGGTGATGGAGTCGCCCACCGCGGCGAGCGAGGCCGGGCTGCTGTCCCACACCGGCGTCGGCGACGCACGCGCCCGCGAGGCCGACGGCCCCGGGCCGTCCCCGCCCCCGGCGTCACAGCCCGCCACGCCGCCCAGCACGGCGGCCGCCGCGACGGCGGCGACCGCCCGCGAGCGGTGGCTCCGCTTCCCCATCCCCTGCCGTCCCCTCGGTCGTCGGCCCGTCCCCGGCCGGACGGGTCGCCGGCCCCACCCATGACAACGTCCGGGAGTTCCCGCCGCCCCTCCGACGCGCCCCGCCCGCCCCACAAGAAGCAACGCAACGCTCCCGCACAGGCGTCCTGCCGGGTGAATGGCGGGCGTTTCGCGGCACCGGGACCGACGGTACGTCACACTCCTTGCGCCGCCGCACGGTAGCCTCGCCATCAACGTGGCTGCCCGGCCACCGCCGCCATGCCGGCCTGCACACCTGTCCGCTCTGCCCGGAGGTCCCGGTGACGACACGTGGAGTTCTGTACGTGCACTCCGCGCCGCGCGCGCTGTGCCCGCACGTCGAGTGGGCCGTCGCCGGGGTGCTCGGCACGCGCGTCAACCTCGACTGGATCCGGCAGCCGGCCGCGCCCGGCACCTGGCGCTCGGAGTTCTCCTGGCAGGGACAGGCGGGCACCGCCTCCAAGCTCGCCTCCGCGCTGCGCGGCTGGCACCTGCTGCGCTTCGAGGTCACCGCCGAGCCCTGCGCCACGGCCGAGGGCGAGCGCTACAGCTGCACCCCCGACCTCGGCATCTTCCACGCCGTCACCGGCATCCACGGCGACATCCTCATCCCCGAGGACCGTCTGCGCGCCGCCCTGCTGCGCTCCCAGCGCGACGAGACGGACCTGGAGGCGGAGATCGCCAAGCTCCTCGGCAAGCCCTGGGACGACGAGCTGGAGCCGTTCCGGTACGCCGGTGAGGGAGCGCCCGTCCGCTGGCTCCACCAGGTCGTCTGAGCCGTCGTCCGCCGTCGTCCGGGCCCCGCTCGGCACGAAGGCCCCCACCCGGACCGGGTGGGGGCCTTCACGCGCGTACAGGCGCTTCTCAGACCGTACGGAACGCCAGCACCACGTTGTGCCCGCCGAACCCGAACGAATCGTTGAGGGCGGCGATACGGCCCTCGACGGGCAGCTTGCGGGCCTCGCCGCGGACGATGTCCGCGGCGGCCTCGGCCTCCGGGTCGAGGTTCTCCACGTTGATGGTCGGCGGAGCCAGCCGGTGGTACAGCGCGAGGATCGCCGCGACGGACTCCACGCCGCCCGCGCCGCCCAGCAGGTGACCGGTCATCGACTTCGTGGCCGAGACCGCCATGTGGTCGGCGTCGTCGCCGAACACCTTGCGCAGCGCCTTCAGTTCGGCCACGTCACCGGCCGGCGTCGACGTCGCGTGCGCGTTGACGTGCACGATCTCCGCCGGGTCCAGGTCGGTGCGCTCCAGCAGGTTCTGGAGGGCGTGCGCGATGCCGCGGCCCTCCGGCTCCGGCTGCACGATGTCGTGGCTGTCGGCGGAGATGCCCTGGCCGACCGCCTCCGCGTACACCCGCGCCCCGCGCGCGGCGGCGTGCTCGGCGGACTCCAGGACGATCACACCGGCGCCCTCGCCCAGGACGAAGCCGTCGCGGGCGGTGTCGTAGGGACGCGAGGCGCCCTGCGGGTCGTCGTTGTTCTTGGACATCGCCATCATGTTGCCGAACGCGGCGATGGGCAGCGGGTGGATCGCCGCCTCCGTACCTCCGGCGACGACGATGTCGGCGCGGCCGGTGCGGATCATCTCGATGGCGTAGCCGATGGCCTCGGCGCCCGAGGCGCACGCGGAGACCGGCGTGTGCACGCCCGCGCGGGCGCCCACGAGCAGGCCCACGTTGGCGGACGGGCTGTTCGGCATCAGCATGGGGACGGTGTGCGGGGAGACGCGGCGGACGCCCTTCTCCTTCAGCACGTCGTACTGGTCCAGCAGGGTCGTCACACCGCCGATGCCGGAGGCGATGACCGCGCCGAGCCGGTCCGGGTCGACGGACGAGTCCTCGCCGGCCTTGCCCTCGAAGCCGGCGTCCTTCCACGCTTCCTGGGCCGCGATCAGCGCGAACTGCGCCGAGCGGTCCAGCTTGCGGGCCTGCGGCCGCGGGATGACCTCGGTGGGCTCCACGGCGACCGGGGCCGCGATCTTGACGGCCTGGTCGGCCGCCCAGTCCTGCTCCAGGGGCTTGACGCCGGACTTGCCGGCGATCAGGCCCTCCCAGGTAGAGGCTGCGTCGCCACCCAGCGGTGTGGTTGCGCCGATACCGGTGACGACCACGGTGCGATTGGTCGGGCTCACGGGAACTCTTTCTCCAACGATCGGGATTCAGCGGCGCCACCGCCGGGTGGCGGGGCCATTCGGCCCGAGGGCCGAGAGGTCACTCAGCCCTGGTGCGTGAGGATGTAGTTGGTCGCGTCGCCGACCGTCTTGAGGTTCTTGACGTCCTCGTCCGGGATCTTGACGTCGAAGCGCTCTTCGGCGGCGACGACGACCTCGACCATGGACAGGGAGTCGACGTCCAGGTCGTCGGTGAAGGACTTGTCCAGCTCGACGTCCTCGACCGGGATCCCGGCGATCTCGTTCACGATCTCGGCGAGACCGGCGACGATCTCCTTCTCAGTGGCGGCCATGTCGGCGCTCCTTCGTAGCTGTTCCAGAGGGTGTGGCGCCCACCGCGGCAGCGGCGGGGCCGGGGCATGTCGCGCACCGGACCACATGATCCGGTACGGAGTGCCTAGGGGAGGGTAACGACCGTCGCGGCGTACACGAGACCCGCCCCGAATCCGATGACGAGCGCGGTGTCGCCGCTCTTCGCCTCGCCGGTCGCCAGGAGCCGCTCCATCGCGAGCGGGATCGAGGCGGCCGAGGTGTTGCCGGTGGTGCGCACGTCACGGGCGACCGTGACCGACTCCGGCAGCTTGAGAGTCTTCACCATCGAGTCGATGATCCGCTCGTTGGCCTGGTGCGGGATGAAGACGTCCAGGTCGGCCGAGGTGATGCCGGCCGCGTCCAGCGCCTGCTGGGCGACCTTCGCCATCTCGAACACGGCCCAGCGGAAGACCGCCTGGCCCTCCTGGGTGATCGCGGGGAACTTGGCGACCTCGCCGTTGCGGTAGTCCGTCCACGGCACGGTCTGCTTGATGGTCTCCGACTTGTCGCCCTCGGAGCCCCAGATCGTCGGGCCGATCGCCGGCTCCTTGGCGGGGCCGACCACCACCGCGCCCGCACCGTCGCCGAACAGGAAGGCCGTCGAACGGTCCTCCAGATCGGTGAGGTCCGACAGCCGCTCCACGCCGATGACCAGCACGTACTCGGCGGACCCCTCGACGATCATGCCCTTGGCGAGGGTGAGGCCGTAGCCGAAGCCCGCGCAGCCGGCCGAGATGTCGAAGGCGGCGGCCTTGGCCGTGCCGAGCTTGTCGGCGATCTCGGTGGCGACGGCCGGCGTCTGCTTGAAGTGCGAGACGGTCGAGACGATCACCGCGCCGATCTGCTCGGCCGTGATCCCCGCGTCGGCGATCGCCTTGCCGGACGCCTCGACCGACATGGCGGCGACGGTCTCCTCGTCGTTCGCCCAGTGCCGGGTCTCGATGCCGGAGCGCGAGCGGATCCACTCGTCGGACGAGTCGATCGTCTCGAGGATCACCTCGTTGGGCACCACACGGGTGGGCCGGTAGCCGCCCACGCCGAGAATGCGCGCGTACGGGGCGCCCTTGCTGGGCTTGATCTTCGACATGATCGGCGACTCCTTGTCAGGCACGGTGCTCGGCGATGACCTCGCGGGCCGCGTCGAGATCGTCGGGGGTCTTCAGCGCCAGCGTCTTCACACCGGGCAGGGCGCGCTTGGCCAGACCGGTGAGGGTGCCGCCCGGGCACACCTCGATCAGCGCGGTGACGCCGAGCTCCTTGAAGGTCTCCATGCACAGGTCCCAGCGGACCGGGTTGGCGACCTGGCCGACGAGCCGGTCGAGGACCTCGGCGCCGGTGGCGACGGTCCGCCCGTCCTTGTTGGAGACGTAGGGGACCTTCGGGTCGGCGGGCGCGAGCTCCTTGGCCGCGGTGGCCAGCGTCTCGACGGCGGACGCCATGTGGTGGGTGTGGAAGGCGCCGGCGACCTTGAGCGGTACGACCTTGCGCACGCCCTCGGGCTTGTCCTCGGTCAGCGCGGCGAGCTGCTCCAGCGTGCCCGCGGCGACGATCTGCCCGGCGCCGTTGACGTTCGCGGGGGTCAGGCCCAGCTTCTCCAGGTGCGCCACGGAGACCTCGGGGTCACCGCCGAGCAGCGCCGACATGCCGGTCGCGGTGACGGCGGCGGCCTCGGCCATCGCCTTGCCCCGCGTGCGGACCAGGCGCAGCGCGGCGGTGTCGTCGAGCACGCCGGCGAAGGCGGCGGCGGTGATCTCGCCGACGCTGTGTCCCGCCACGGCGTCCGGGAGGACGTCACCGAGTGCCGCGGCGGACAGGAGCCCGGCGGCGACGAGCAGCGGCTGCGCCACCGCGGTGTCCCGGATGGCGTCCGCGTCGGCCTGCGTGCCGTAGTGGGCGAGGTCCAGTCCGATGGCGTCCGACCACGCGGCGACGCGGTCGGCGGCGCCGGGCAGTTCGAGCCAGGGGGTCAGGAAGCCGGGCGTCTGGGCGCCCTGGCCGGGAGCGACGAGTACGAGCACTCTCACACTCTCTCTTGAGGGCGGCCACGGCCGCCCGTGGGGACAAGGACGAAGAACGGCAGGGGGTTTTGTGGGGCCCCCACAAAACGCTAGGCCTGGGGATCTCCATCGACCAGACGCCCCAGGATCAGCGCGATGCGCAAGGTGAACGCCGAGCGTACATCCGAGGGCGACCAGCCGGTGACGTCAGTCACACGTCGAAGCCGGTAGCGCACGGTGTTCGGGTGGACGAAGAGCATCCTGGCCGCCCCCTCCAGACTGGACGCCTGTTCGAGATAGACGGAGAGCGTCTCCAGCAGCGCGGAGCCCGCCTCCTCCAGCGGTCTGTAGATCTCCTCCACCAACTGCTCGCGGGCGCTCGGGTCACCCGCGATGGCCCGCTCCGGAAGCAGGTCGTCCGCCAGGACCGGCCGCGGCGCGTCCTGCCAGGCCGAGCACGCCTTCAGCCCGGCCGCGGCCGCCTGCGCGGACCGGGTCGCGGCCAGCAGGTCGGGCACGACCGGCCCGGCGACGACCGGCCCGGCCGCGAACGGCCCGATCAGCGACTTGGCCACGGCGAGCGGATTGTCGCTGCCGCCCGCGATGACGACGAGCCGGGAGCCCAGCACGCCGGTCAGCACCTGGAGCTTGGCGTGGCGCGAGGCCCTGCGGATCGCCTCCACCGTCAGCTCGGAGTCCCCGTCCGGGGCGGTTCCGAGGACGACGCACACATGGTCCGGCGCGCTCCAGCCGAGCGCGGCGGCCCGGCTGACGGCGCCCTCGTCCGCCTCGCCGCTGAGGACGGCGTTGACGACGAGGGACTCCAGCCGGGCGTCCCAGGCACCGCGCGCCTCGGCGGCCTGCGCGTAGACCTGGGCGGTGGCGAAGGCGATCTCCCGGGCGTAGACGAGGAGCGCCTCCCGCAGCACGTTCTCGTCGCCCGGAGCGGCGACCTCGTCGATCGCGGACTCCATGACCTCGATGGTCGTCCGCACCATCTCCACGGTCTGCCGCAGGGTGATGGCCCGGGTCAGCTCCCGCGGTGCCGTGCCGAAGACGTCCGTGGAGATGGCCTGCGGCGCGTCGGGGCGCCGGAACCACTCGGTGAACGCGGCGATGCCCGCCTGGGCGACCAGCCCGATCCAGGAACGGTTCTCCGGGGGCATCGCCCGGTACCACGGCAGGGTCTCGTCCATCCGCGCGATCGCCTGGGCGGCGAGGCTGCCGGAGGACTTCTCCAGCCGCTTCAGGGTCGCGGAGTGCGGATGGGCGCGGTGCGCTGCGGCTTCTGGATGGCTGGCTTCGGGTTCGGGCACGGAGACAAGACTGCCTCATCGCCCCCCGCGCACGCGTGGCCGGGTCGAGGGTGGGGGCTCCGCGCACCGCGCGGCAGGTCTACCGTGGTCGGCGTGATGGACGTACGCCGCGCCGACGGGCGCTACCGCGGCGGGGACCCGGCGGCCGGGATCGAGACCCGTCACGCCTTCTCCTTCGGCCCGCACTACGACCCCGACAACCTCCGCTTCGGCGCGCTGATCGCCTGCAACGAGGAGCGCCTGGCGCCCGGCGCCGGCTTCGACGAGCATCCGCACAGTCACACCGAGATCGTGACCTGGGTGGTCGAGGGCGAGCTGACCCACCGGGACTCGGCCGGCCACGAGACGCGGGTCCGCCCCGGCGACGTGCAGCGGCTCAGCGCGGCGGCCGGCGTCCGGCACGTCGAACGCAACGACGGCTCCGCCCCCCTCACCTTCGTGCAGATGTGGCTGGCCCCCCTGGAGCCCGGCGGAGACCCCGCCTACGAGGTCGTGCGCGGCATCGCCGACCCCACCCCGTACGCCGTCCCCGCGGCGGGCGCGCTGCTGCACGTGCGGCGCCCGGCGGCGGGGGAGCGGACCGCCCTGCCCGACGCCGCGCACGTGTACGTCCACGTGGTGCGCGGCGCCGTGCGGATCGGACGGCACGAGCTGGGACCGGGGGACGCGGTGCGGGCGGTGGGGGAGAAGGGGCTGGAGCTGGAGGCGGGGGCGGCGGGCCCGGCGGAGGTGCTGGTGTGGGAGATGGCGGGGTGAGCGGGCAAGGTGCCTGTGTTTCTAACGGAGCCCGTCCACGAAGGCCCGCCAGGCGTCCGGGCCGATGAGCAGTGCGGGTCCGGTGGGGTTCTTGCTGTCACGGACGGGGACGGCGCCGGGGCGGTCGGCGGCGACCTCTACGCAGTCGCCGCCGTTGCTTCCGCTGTAGCTGGACTTACGCCACTGGGCGTTGCTCAGGTCGGAGCTGGTCTCCATAGCGTTCCTCCATCACGCGGGCGATCAGTGCCGCCGAGTCCTCGGGGGAGAGGGCTGAGGCCTGGAGCCGAGCGTAACCGACCGAGCGCTCCTTGATCACGGTCGGATCGGCCGTCATGTGCCCCCGGTCGTAGCCGTCCGCGTAGAACAGGTCGGGGTCGTCATCGAACCTCAGCAAGTTGAACGTGCCCATCATGCCTGTGTGTTGGCCCGTGGCAAACGGGAGGATCTGGACGTGCACCCAAGGGTCCTCCCGGAAGTTCGACAGGTGGGCGAGTTGCCGACGCATGACGTCACGTCCGCCGATCTCGAGCAGCAGTGCGGCTTCGCTCAGGACGACCCAGAGGGCGGGCGGTTGATCGCGGTGGAGGATGCGCTGGCGCTCCATCCGGGCCGCCACCATCTCGTCAGGCGCGCTGTGCCGGTCCACGCTGAGGACGGCCCGCGCGTACTCCTCCGTCTGCAACAGCCCGTACACCAACTGCGCCTGGTACGTGGAGATGTACGCCGCCTTCGCCTCCATCTCCGCGTACGGCTGGAACCAGGTGGGCAGCTGGCTGCGCAGCACGAGGCCGATCAGCCGGGAGAAGACCCCGTCCGTGCCGAGGGCCGCGTCCACCCGCTCGGAGAAGTCGCGGGTGGGGATCTTCCTCGTGGTCTCGATCTGGCAGATCAGTGAGCCCGTGCAGAAGATGATCTCGCCGAGCTGGCTCTGGCTGAGGCCGTGCGCCTCGCGCTGGCGGCGCAGTTCCCAGCCGTAGTAGTCGAGCGGGGAAGCGCTGGGGTCGAGCGTCTGGATGTTGGCCACTGCGGTGCCTCCGGCTCTGCAACGCCTCGCGGCGTTCATTCCGACTGGCGACCGAGCGTAATCGGTCCGTCGCACTGTGGTGGCGTGAATCACGCAACTGGTCCGCGGGCGACGGACTTCAGGAAGGAGACCGCGCGCCCGCGCGGTGAGCGGGCTCACTCCTCCGAGCTGGGCTCCTCCGCGTTGCGCCAGACCGTGATGTCGACGGAGACGTAGTCGCTGGGGTCGGTCTCCGGTGCGGTGCCCTGGTAGGTGACGAGGGCGATGTGGCCGGAGGGGGTGTGCACGCACATCTGGGACCCCTTGGAGAGCTGGGTGAGCTCGACCTCCTTGGTGTACCGGGTCTCGCTCCGGCAGGTGGCGAGCGATCCCTTCTGCGCGTTGTTCAGCAGGACGACCTTCTCGCCGTAGCTGCCCAGCGCGGGATTGTTGTCCCAGCCGCCCGCGTCGTAGTAGTAGAGGTCGGCCGCCTCCTCGTACACGGGGCTGCTGCCGTCGGGAGCCTCGACCGGCTTCGGCGGCGCGTCCGCGAACCGGACGTAGTAGCTCTCGGGGATGTTGATGCCCTTGTAGGTGACCGGCGTGGGATCGGGCGTGGTCGGCTCGGCGCTCGTGGAGCTGCCGCCGCTCGTGCTCCCGGAGGAGGAGCTGCTGCCGGAGGAGGAGCTGCTGCCGGAGTCGTCCGACGAGTCGTCGAGACTGTCGAGGAACGACGCGCAGCTGCCCAGCCAGAACAGCCCGGCCACCACCGCGACCCCGATCCCGATCCATTTCCCGGCCTTGTTCCGGGGCGGCGGAACGGGGTGCGGCCGCCAGCCGGGCTGCTGGACGCCGGGCTGCTGGCCGAAGGGCTGCTGGCCGAAGGGCGGCCGGGGTCCGGCCGGCGCCCCGTACTGGGGCTGGAAAGGCGGCTGGAACGGCTGCTGGTACGGAGTCTGCTGCGGGGGCGGGGCGGCGGGCGGTCCGTACGAGGGCGTCGGCGGGACGTGCGTGGCCGCCGCCGTGGGGGCCGCGTAGGTCGGCGGCGGCGGGGTCACGTCGGGCCGGGTGACCGGCGCCGTCGGCGCGGGGGCGGCCGGGGCGGCCGTCGGGGCCGCGGCGAGCGCGGCCGACGCCGACACCCGCTGGGTGATGTCCGCGGCGATCGCCGCCGGCAGCCATGACCCGGACTGGCGCAGCGGGGTCGGCGACGCCTCCTGGCACAGGGTGATGATTTCGGCGGGGGAGGGCCGCTCGGCCGGGTCCTTGGCCAGGCAGCGCGCGATGAACCCCAGCTGCTCGGGCAGCCCGGTCAGGTCGGGCTCCTCGTGGACGATCCGGTACAGCACCGCGTGCGAGGGTCCGTCTCCGTACGCGCCGGTGCCGCGCGCCGCGAACGCGGCCACCTGGCCGAGCGCGAAGACGTCGGAGGCGGGGGTGACCGGCTTGCCGGAGGCCTGCTCCGGCGACATGAAGGCCGGGGTGCCGACGGAGACGCCGGTGCCGGTCAGCGCCGTGGCGTCGGCGGCCCGCGCGATGCCGAAGTCGATGACGCGCGGACCGTCGGAGGCGAGCAGCACGTTGGACGGCTTGAGGTCGCGGTGGACGACGCCCGCGCCGTGGATCACCGACAGCGCCTCGGCCATGCCCGCGAGCAGCAGCAGCACCGACGGCACCGGCAGCGGCCCATGCTCGGCGACGGCCGAGGCCAGCGAGGGGCCGGCCACGTAGGCGACGGCCAGCCAGGGCTGGGCCCCCTCGGTGTCGTAGTCGATGACCGGCGCGGTGTAGAGGCCCTGCACGCGCTGGGCGGCCGCGACCTCCTGCCGGAACCGGCGGCGGAACTCGGGGTCCTCGCTCAGCTCCGGCCGGATCGTCTTCAGGGCGATGGGGTGCCCGCCGGGCGTGTACGACAGGTACACCGTGCCCATGCCGCCCGAACCGAGCCGTGCCGCGAGGCGGTAGCTCGCCACGCCGGCCGGATCGCCGCTCTCCAACGGACGGAACTGCGCGTCCTGTTGTGCCCCTGCCATCGCTCTCCCCCGAGATTCGAACGGATGCCGTGCAGAGGGAGGGTAGCCGAGACGATCAACGTACCGGGCCGGAGCCCTCGACCTCCGCGAGGACGGCGTCCGTGAAGGCGGGCCACACCTCGGCCGCCCACGGCCCGAACGCCCGGTCCGTCAGCGCGACGGCGGCGACCCGGGCGTCGGGGTCGATCCACAGGAACGTCCCGGACTGCCCGAAGTGCCCGAACGTCCGCGGCGAGGACGATGCCCCCGTCCAGTGCGGCGACTTGGAGTCCCGGATCTCGAAGCCGAGCCCCCAGTCGTTGGGGTTCTGGTGCCCGTACCCCGGCAGCACGCCCTTGGTGCCCGGGTACTGCACGGTCATCGCCTCGGCGACCGTGCGCGGGTCGAGCAGCCGCGGCGCCTGCACCTCCGCCGCGAACCGCAGCAGGTCCTCCACCGTGGACACCCCGTCCTTGGCGGGGGAGCCCTCCAGGGAGGTCGCCGTCATGCCGAGCGGCTCCAGCACGGCCTGCCGCAGGTACTCCGCGAACGGGATGTCCGTCGCCTTCGTGAGGTGGTCCCCGAGCTGCTCGAACCCGGCGTTGGAGTACAGCCGCCGCTCCCCGGGCGGGGCCGTCGTGCGGTGCTCGTCGAAGGCGAGCCCCGAGGTGTGCGCGAGCAGGTGGCGGACCGTCGCCCCGGCCGGGCCGGCCGGTTCGTCCAGCTCGACGGCCCCCTCCTCGTACGCGACGAGCACGGCGTACGCGGCGAGCGGCTTGGTGACCGAGGCCAGCGGGAAACGCTGTCCGACCGGGCCGTGGACGCCCAGGACGGTACCGTCGGCCCGTACGACACCCGCCGCGGCGGAGGGAACCGGCCAGTTCTCGATCAGCGCGAGGCTCTTCAGCGACATGGCCATGAGCCTACCTTCGGACTTTGTGCCGTATTCGCTTGCTTGGAGTGCGCTCCAAGGTCATAGCGTGGAGCCCATGACGGTGTTGCAGACCACGCCCGTGACCACCGAACAAGCCCCCGCCGACGTCTGCTCCGCCCCGCCACGGCGGCATCCCCGCCCCGACGGGCAGGACAGCTACACGATCAGCGAGGTGGTCGCCTTCACCGGCCTGACGGCGCACACCCTGCGCTGGTACGAGCGGATCGGGCTGATGGCCCACGTCGACCGCTCGCACACCGGCCAGCGCCGCTACAGCAACCGCGACCTCGACTGGCTCGATCTCGTCGGCAAGCTCCGGCTGACCGGCATGCCGGTCGCCGACATGGTCCGGTACGCCGAGCTGGTCCGCGCGGGCGACGGCACGTACGGCGAGCGGTACGCACTGCTGGAGGCGACCCGGCGGGACGTCCAGGCCAGGATCGCCGAGCTCCAGGACACGCTCGCCGTGCTCGACCGGAAGATCACGTTCTATGCGGACGCCCGGCGCGTCCACGCCTTCGAAGCGGAGAGGACCCGATGACCGACAGCAGGATCCCGACGGTACGGCTCGGCGACGGCGGCCCGCCGGTGGGCGTCCAGGGCCTCGGCTGCATGGGCATGAGCTTCGCCTACGGCCCCTCCGACGCCGAGGAGTCCCGGGCGGCCCTGGAGCGCGCGCTGGAGCTGGGCGTCACCCTCTACGACACGGCGGACGCGTACGGCGCCGGCGAGAACGAGCGCTTCCTGTCCCCGTTCTTCCGGGCGCACCGCGACGAGGTGGTCATCGCCACCAAGTTCGCCCTGTCCATCCCGCCGGACGACCCGACCCGGCGCGTCATCCGCAACGACCGCCCCTACGTCCGCCAGGCCGTCGAGGCGAGCCTGCGACGCCTGGACGTCGACGTCATCGACCTCTACTACATGCACCGGCGCGATGTGAACGTGCCGATCGAGGAAACGGTCGGCGTGATGGCCGAGCTGGTGCGCGAGGGCAAGGTCAAGCACCTCGGCCTGAGCGAGGTCACCGCCGCCGAACTGCGCGCGGCGCAGGCGGTCCACCCGATCGCCGCCGTGCAGTCGGAGTGGTCGCTGTTCAGCCGGGACATCGAGGACCGTGTGGTGCCGGCCGCCCGTGACCTGGGCGTCGCCCTCGTGCCGTACTCCCCGCTCGGCCGCGGCTTCCTCACCGGTTCCTTCGCCGACGCCGAGCAGGACCTGACCCCCGACGACTTCCGCCGGCAGCAGCCCCGCTTCACCGGCGCCAACGCGGCCGCGAACGCGGCCCTGCTGGAGCCGCTGCGCGCGCTGGCCGCGGCCCACGGCGCGACCCCGGCCCAGATCGCCCTGGCCTGGGTCCAGCACCGCGCCGACGTGCACGGCCTCCCGGTCGTCCCGATACCGGGCACCCGCAGGCCGGGACGGGTGGAGGAGAACGCGGGGGCGGTGGGCATCCGGCTGACGGAGGAGGAACTGGCGCAGCTGGAGCCCCTCGCGGGGAAGGTGGCGGGCGACCGCTACGCGGACATGACGTTCACCTCCGCGGGACGCGAGTGACCACGGCTCCGGAGCTGCCGGCTCCGGAGCCACGGGGGCCGCGGACTACGGCTCCGGGGTTGTCGGCTCCGGGGCCAGGGCCGCGGACTACGGCTCCCGGGGTTGTCGGCTCCGGGGCCAGGGCCGCGGACTACGGCTCCGGGGTTGTCGGCTCCGGGGCCAGGGCCGCGGACTACGGCTCCCGGGGTTGCCGGCTCCGGGGCCAGGGCCGCGGACTACAGCTCCGCCAGCAGCTCGGCCTTCTTCACGGAGAACTCCTCGTCGGTGACCAGCCCGGCCCGGTGCAGCTCCCCGAGGTGCCGGATCCGGTCGGCGACGTCCGCGGGGTCCCGGCGGCGGCCGTCCTGGCGCGGCACGGCCGCCGCCGGGACCACCGCCGGCGCCCCGCGCGAACGGACCGCCGCCAGGACGGCCGCCGCGAACGGCAACGACTCGTGCACCGAGCCGTACCCCAGCCCGAACACGACGGCCCCCGGGTCCTGGTCCGCCTGCATGGGCGCCTCCTCGCCCCGGAACAGCCGCAGATGCCCCTCGAAGACCTCCGGCGAGCGCCACTCCACCCCGTTCAGCCCGGACACCGGGAAGCTCTGGTCGCCTGCCTTCCACTTCGCCGAGGACGCCCCCGTCCACGACCACCGGAAGTGCACGGTGCGCCCGTCGAAGGACGCCTTCGCGTCGTACGCCTTGAACGACAGCGGGACGGCGGGCGCGGCCACCAGGAACCGCTCCGCCGCCGGCCCGGACTCCGTCATCCGCGCCCGCAGCTCGTCGCGGTAGTACTCCGCGAGCGTCTCCCGCTCGGCGGGCAGCACCAGCCGGTACGGGTCGCTCGCCTCCTGGAGCTGCCCCGCCGCCGCCTCGGTCAGCGGATCGGCTCCGGCCCGCGGCTCGATCCGCAGCACCACGGTCCCCCGCCTGCCCGGTTCGAGCGTCACACCGGCGATCGCCGCCAGGGGGATCCGGCGCTCCCCGAGCACCGAGAACAGTTTGGGCGTGCGCAGGCCCCGTTCGTAGCGGATGAGGACGGAATCGGACTCGAACTCCCAGGCGGCATGAAATCCGGCCAGTACGTCACCCATGCGGCTCATCGTATGCGGCGCGCAGTCATCCGTCGCCACCCCGCGCACACCGCAATTCCTGCGCCTCTACGCGCGTCCGCCCGCCGTGGTGCCGGACAAACCGGCCCGGCAGACGTCGTCCCCGTCGGCGCAGCGCACCGAAAGGTACGCGCCGGTGCCGATGCCGGCGAAGTTGCGCAGGCTGTCCGTGCCGGGCTCGAAGTAGCCGCCGTGCCCGTCGGCGTTCCGCGCCGACAGCACCCGCGCGCCGAACGCGGCCGACACCGGGTCCGCGCCGTGCCCGAGGCCGCCGAGCTCCAGGTAGGGCACGTCCCGGACCCAGTCGTCGGCGTCCCGCATCGCCCACACCCGGGCGGAGGTGCGCAACTGGGCGGCCGTCTCCACCCGCATGCCGGGGCTGCCGGCCACCGCTATGTCCGTCACCCGTCGCGGCAGCGCGGGTGCGGCGACCCCGCACACCACCGAGCCGTAGCTGTGGCAGAACAACGAGACGGGCGCCCCGCCGGGCAGCGCGCGCAGCAGCGCGGCGAGCCGTACGGCGCCGTACTCGGCCCGCATGGCGGTGGCCGAGTCGATGCCGAGGCCGGCGGGGGAGGTGTAGTCGGCCCAGGCGATCACGGCCGTCCGCGTCGCGGGGCTCACCGCGTGCTCGGCGCGGTACAGGGCCTGGGCCATGCCGACGGGCGCGGAGTACCGGCGGTAGGTGCGCTGGAAGGTGAGCAGTGCGGTGTCGACACCGGGGACGACGACGGAGATCCGCTCGGCCCGGCCGAGGTCGCCGAAGACCTCGGCGGCCCGGCCGGCCCCCTCCGGGTCGAAGGCGAGGATCTCGCGGTCGGGGCTGCTCATCGCCTCGAAACGGTGCAGGCGCCGGCCGGCCTCGTGCTGTCCGGCGGGCGAGAGCCGGCTGTCGTGCACCCGGGCGCGCTCGATCCGCGCCTGTGCGCGCAGCGCGATGCGGTTGGCGCGGTAGCGCAGCTCGAGGGGGGCGCCGTTCATGTTGCCGACCGCGAGCGGGTAGCGGCGGGCGAGCGCGGTCCGCTGCGGTGCGGTGAGCGAGGCGAAGAACCGGGCGAGCCGGTCGGGCGCGGTGTGCGGGTCCGGCAGCCGCCGTCCGCCGATCCGGCCGTCCTCCCAGGCCGCGAGCGAGGCGCGCAGGGCGCCGGTCTCCCGGCTCTGCCGCACGGCGGTCCAGCCGGTCGTCGCCAGCATCAGGAACACCACGGCCAGCGCGAGGAGCGCGCGCCACAGGTTCAGCTGTGGGGAGGTGTCGAAGGAAGTCACTGAAAGGACACACTAGGAGAACGGGAAGGTCTCGAGAGGCGTCAGTGACGGGGATCACGTTTCGGTAGGCGTGTCGATGGTCATAACCACCCTCAGGGCCCGCGCACGGCCGTCGTTCACACCGTGCGCCAGCTGCCCAGCAGGGCCGGTCCCACCTGGTCGAGGTACCGCGCGGTCAGCGCGCGGATGCCGTCCACACTGAAGTCCTCGCCCAGGCTCCACCGCCGCTCCGTCACCCGCATCACCCCGCCGAAGACGGCCACCGCCACCCGCGGCCGCGGGTCGGCGTCCACGTCGAGCCCCTCCCGCTCGGCGAGCACCCGCGCGATCGCCTCCTCGATCTCCGCCGAGCGCCGCAGATGGGCGGCGAGCAGGACCGGGGTCGACTCGATCACCCGGTACATGCGCAGGTACAGCTCGACCGACGCGACGGACTCGATGACCTCGTGGATCGAGTACCAGCCGTTCAGCACGGCCTGGCGCAGCGCCTCCATCGGGGGCTCGTGGCGCGGGCGGGCGCGCACCTCCTCCACGAAGCGCCGCACCGTCATCTCGGTGAGGGCGAGCGCGGCCTCCTCCTTGCCGGCGAAGTAGCGGAAGAAGGTGCGCTGCGAGACGTCGACGGCGCCGGCGATCTCGTCGACGGTGGTCCGCTCGTACCCCTGTGTGGTGAACAGTTCGAGGGCGGCCCGCAGCAGCGCGTCATGGGTGCGCCGCTTCTTGCGCTCGCGCAGGCCGATCGCCGCCGACGTCTCCACCACGAGCATGTCTTCCTTCCGTACGCCCCCGTCCGTCCGGTCTTTCCGGTCCGGCCGGCGCGAGCGAGGGGCGGGTGACGTGACAGTTACCGACTTGTGAATTGGTTTGTCAACTGTCAGTGGCTGTCACTAGCCTCGATCGTATGACTAGTCAGACCACCGTCGACCCGTCGGGCCCGGGAGGCAGGGCGCCTCTCACTCCGGCGGACCAGCAGCCGGCCGGCGGGCTGCGCGGGCACCCGTGGTTCACGCTCATCACCGTCGCCGTCGGGGTCATGATGGTGGCCCTCGACGGCACCATCGTGGCCATCGCCAACCCGGCGATCGCCAGCGATCTCGGGGCCACCTTCGCCGAGGTGCAGTGGATCACCAACGCGTACTTCCTCGCCCTCGCGGTCTCCCTGATCACCGCGGGCAAGCTCGGTGACCGCTTCGGACACCGCCAGACCTTCCTCATCGGCGTCGTCGGCTTCGCCGCCGCCTCCGGCGCGATCGGCCTCTCCGACAGCATCGCGCTGGTCGTCACCTTCCGCGTCTTCCAGGGCCTCTTCGGCGCGCTGCTGATGCCGGCCGCGCTGGGCCTGCTGCGCGCGACCTTCCCGGCCGAGAAGCTCAACATGGCCATCGGCATCTGGGGCATGGTCATCGGCGCCTCCACCGCCGGCGGCCCGATCCTCGGCGGCGTCCTCGTCGAGCACGTCAACTGGCAGTCGGTGTTCTTCATCAACGTCCCGGTCGGCGTCGTCGCCCTCACTCTGGGCGTGCTGATCCTGCTCGACCACCGCGCCGAGAACGCTCCGCGCTCCTTCGACATCCTCGGCATCGCCCTGCTGTCGGCGGCCATGTTCTGCCTGGTCTGGGCCCTCATCAAGGCGCCGGAGTGGGGCTGGGGCGACGGCCGGACCTGGGCGTTCCTGGTGGGCTCCGCGATCCTCTTCGCGGCCTTCGCGTTCTGGGAGACGAGGGTCGCCGAGCCGCTCGTCCCGCTCGGGCTGTTCCGCTCCGTCGCGCTGTCCGCGGGCGTCGTGCTGATGGTCCTCATGGCCATCGCCTTCATGGGCGGCCTGTTCTTCGTGACGTTCTACCTCCAGAACGTGCACGGCATGAGCCCGATCGACGCGGGCCTGCACCTGCTCCCGCTCACCGGCATGATGATCGTCGGCTCGCCGCTCGCCGGCGCGATGATCACCAAGCTGGGCCCGCGCGTCCCGCTGGCCGGCGGCATGCTCTGCGTCGCGATCGCCATGTTCGGCATGTCCACGCTGGAGACGGACACCGGCAGCGGCATCATGTCCGTCTGGTTCGCCCTCCTCGGTCTCGGCCTCGCCCCGGTGATGGTCGGCGCCACCGAGGTCATCGTCGGCAACGCGCCGATGGAGCTCTCCGGCGTGGCCGGCGGTCTCCAGCAGGCCGCGATGCAGATCGGCGGCAGCCTCGGTACGGCCGTCCTCGGCGCCGTGATGGCCTCCAAGGTCGACGGCGACCTGGCCGGCAACTGGAAGGACGCGGGCCTGCCCGAGCTCACTCCCGAGCAGCTGGACCAGGCCTCCGAGGCCGTCCAGGTCGGTGTGGCGCCGGTCGCGCAGGGCACCCCGGCCGCGATCGCCGCGAAGATCACGGACGTCGCCCACGACACCTTCATCTCCGGAATGAGCCTCGCGTCCCTGGTCGCGGCGGGCGTCGCGGTGGTGGCGGTGTTCGTCGCCCTGCTCACCAAGCGCGGCGAGAACGCGGAGGCGGGCGCCGGGGTCGGTCACATCTGACGGAACTTCAAGGAAGTTCCCCTATCAGGGTGAGAACGCTAAAGGTCCCTCGCCCCCGGCACGTGTCGCAGGTCACAGTGGGTCAAGCCCTCCGGATGGGAGGGCGGCCCGGGCTGCGGCGCGCTGCCGGAGGGGGACAGCGCGCCGCCGGCCCCGGGGCCACGGGGGTATGGGACCGGCGGGACGGGATACCCGAACCATCGAAGCAACCTTGAGGACGAGGGAGTCGACGATGACGGGCTTTGGTGGCGGCACACGCAGGTACCCCCGTTCACGTGGCCGGACGTGGTCACGGACCGGGCCGGACAGCGCCACGCTCGGCATCATCGGCCTCGTCTGCGCGGTCGCCGGCTTCTTCACGCTGGGGATCGTGCTCGGTCCGGCGGCGATCGTCTGCGGCTGGCTGGCCATGGGCCGCACCTGGGCGGGTCCCCGCCCGGTACCGGCCCTGGTCGCCGTCGTCCTGGGCGCCATCGACACGCTCCTGGCGGTCATCTGGCTCGCGGGAGCGGCCGGGCCGGGAGGCGGGCTGCTCTGACCCACCGGGCGGTGCGGGGCGTCGAGGCGCCCCCGCCGCCCTTTCCCGTCCCGTCTCCGGGGGCTCCGCCCCCGGACCCCCGCTGTCGGCCCTGAACGGGCCTCGTCCTCAATCGCCGGACGGGCTGAGGGGCTCGCCTCTCCACCCACCGAGACGGGTGGTGGGTGGCAAAGGCCGGGGGTCCGGGGGCGGAGCCCCCGGGGGGAGGGGACGGGCAAGGGCGGCGGGGCGAAAGAACGCGGCGGGCATCGGCCCGGCCCTCGACGGCTCGCCGGGGCCGCCCAGCCAGGCAGGCACCGCAGGTGCCGGGAGCCGTACCCGCCGAGGGGTGGGGGGGGGCCCCCCCCCCCCCCCCCCCCGGCCCCCCCCCCCCCCCCGGGGGCCGGGGCCCCCCCCCCCCCCCCGCCGCGGGGGCCCCCCCCCCCCCGGCCCCCCCCGGGGGGGGGGGGGGCCCCCCCGGGGGGGGGGGGGGCGGCCCCCCCCCCCCCCCACCCCTCGGCCCGTCCGCTCCCGGCGGCTACGCGTCACCGCCCGCCGCGCCGGGATCGGCCGCGGCGACGTCCAGCAGCTGGTACCGGTCGACGGCCTGCTTCAGCGCCGACCGGTCGACCTTGCCCTCCTTCGCCAGCTCGGTCAGCACCGCCACCACCACCGACTGCGCGTCGATGTGGAAGTACCGCCGTGCCGCGCCGCGCGTGTCCGCGAACCCGAAGCCGTCGGCACCCAGCGACTGGTACGGCCCCGGCACCCAGCGCGCGATCTGGTCCGGCACCGACCGCATCCAGTCGGAGACGGCGACGAACGGACCCTCGGCCCCCGCCAGCTTGCGCGTCACGTACGGCACCCGCTGCTCCTCCTCCGGGTGCAGCAGGTTGTGCCGCTCGCACGCCACGGCCTCGCGCCGCAGCTCGTTCCAGGACGTCGCCGACCAGACGTCGGCCCGCACGTTCCACTCCTCGGCGAGGATGCGCTGCGCCTCGACCGCCCACGGCACCGCGACGCCCGAGGCCAGGATCTGCGCCGGGACCGCCCCCGAGGTGCCCTCGCTGAAGCGGTACACGCCCTTGAGGATGCCCTCGACGTCCACGTTCGCCGGCTCGGCCGGGTGCTGGATGGGCTCGTTGTAGACGGTGAGGTAGTAGAAGACGTCCTCGCCGGGCCGGCCGTCGGCGGTCTCGCCGTACATCCGCCGCAGACCGTCCTGCACGATGTGGGCGATCTCGAAGCCGAACGCCGGGTCGTAGGCGACGCAGCCCGGGTTGGTGGAGGCGAGCAGCTGGGAGTGGCCGTCCGCGTGCTGGAGGCCCTCACCGGTCAGCGTCGTGCGGCCGGCCGTCGCGCCCAGCACGAAACCGCGCGCCAGCTGGTCGGCCATCTGCCAGAACTGGTCGCCGGTGCGCTGGAAGCCGAACATCGAGTAGAAGACGTACACCGGGATCAGCGGCTCGCCGTGCGTGGCGTAGGCCGAGCCGGCCGCGATCAGCGAGGCCGTGCAGCCGGCCTCGGAGATGCCGTCGTGCAGCATCTGCCCGGTGGGCGACTCCTTGTAGGCGAGCAGCAGCTCGCGGTCGACGGACTCGTACTGCTGACCCAGCGGGTTGTAGATCTTCGCACTCGGGAAGAACGAGTCCATGCCGAAGGTGCGGTACTCGTCCGGCGCGATGAGCACGAACCGCTTGCCGAGCTCCTTGTCCCGCATGAGGTCCTTGAGCAGTCGGACGAACGCCATGGTGGTGGCGATCGACTGCTGGCCGGAGCCCTTCTTCACGGTCGCGTACGTCTTGTCGTCGGGCAGGGCCAGCGGCCGGGCGCGGACGACACGGGTCGGGACGTACCCGCCGAGCCCCTTGCGCCGGTCGTGCATGTACTGGATCTCCTCGGAGTCCCGCCCGGGGTGGTAGTACGGCGGGAGCCCGCTCTCCAGCTCCCGGTCGGAGATCGGCAGGTGCAGCCGGTCGCGGAAGCGCTTCAGGTCGTCGACCGTCAGCTTCTTCATCTGGTGCGTGGCGTTGCGGCCCTCGAAGTTGGGGCCCAGCGTCCAGCCCTTGACCGTCTTGGCCAGGATCACCGTCGGCTGGCCGGTGTGCTCCACGGCCGCCTTGAACGCGGCGTAGATCTTGCGGTGGTCGTGACCGCCACGGCCCAGGTGCAGGATCTGGTCGTCGGTCATGTTCTCGACCATCGCGCGCAGCCGCTGGTCGTCCCCGAAGAAGTGCCGGCGGATGTACCCGCCGGTCTCGGTGGCGTACGTCTGGAACTGACCGTCCGGCGTGATGTTCATCTTGTTGACCAGGATGCCGTCGCGGTCCTGGGCCAGCAGCGGGTCCCAGGTGCGGTCCCAGATCAGCTTGATCACGTTCCAGCCGGCGCCCCGGAAGACCGACTCCAGCTCCTGGATGACCTTGCCGTTGCCGCGCACCGGGCCGTCGAGCCGCTGGAGGTTGCAGTTGACGACGAAGGTGAGGTTGTCCAGGCTCTCGCGGGCGGCGATGGTCAGCTGGCCGAGCGACTCCGGCTCGTCCATCTCGCCGTCGCCGAGGAACGCCCACACGTGGGACTTCGAGGTGTCGGCGATCCCGCGCGCGTGCAGGTAGCGGTTCATCCGCGCCTGGTAGATCGCGCCGATCGGCCCGAGGCCCATCGACACGGTCGGGAACTCCCAGAAGTCCGGCATCAGCCGCGGGTGCGGGTACGAGGACAGCCCGTGGGGCGCCCTCGACCGCTCCTGCCGGAAGGCGTCCAGGTTCTGCTCGCCGAGCCGGTCGAGCAGGAAGGCGCGCGCGTAGATGCCCGGCGAGGCGTGGCCCTGGAAGAAGACCTGGTCGCCGCCGTCGCCCTCGTCCTTGCCGCGGAAGAAGTGGTTGAAGCCGACGTCGTACAGCGACGCGGAGGAGGCGAAGGTGGCGATGTGGCCGCCCACGCCGATGCCCGGCCGCTGGGCGCGCGAGACCATCACGGCCGCGTTCCAGCGGGTGGCGTTGAGGATCTTCCGCTCGATCTCCTCGTTGCCGGGGAAGAACGGCTCGCTCTTGGTGGGGATCGTGTTGACGTAGTCCGTGCTGCGCATCTCGGGCACGGCCACGCGCTTCTCGCGGGCCCGCTCGATCAGGCGCAGCATGAGGTAGCGGGCCCGCTCCCGGCCGCGCTCGTCGATGGCGGCGTCGAGGGAGTCGAGCCACTCCTGGGTTTCCTCGGGGTCGAAGTCAGGAACCTGACTCGGAAGGCCGCCAATGATGATCGGGTTGCGATCGGATGCGGAAGCCACGCTGTTCCCTTACTTTTCGTTGGGTTCTCCGTCTGCCTGCACCGTTCCCCCATCGTGTACCTCGCGGGCGCGATCGTCACCTCTACCGAGAGGTAACCGGCAGTTGTTCGAATCTCGTACCCACCGACGGTTCCCAATCGTGCAAACAGGGCAGATAGGTGTGGTGTATGTCACCAATGGCCCCGATCGTGTGGCTGGAGTTGCGTCGACACGGCCCGGATCGTCACCGTTTCGGCGGTCTGAACCGCCGGGTACTTGCGCGATCCGCCCCGCCCGTGTGGACTACGGCCAATGCTTCGCGCACGCGCGTGGCTGAGTTATTCCCGAAACATGATCAGGAGGCAACCCGTGAGCGCGACCGCGGACCACGCGGAGGAGCGGACGAGCCCTGCCGTCAGGCTGGGGTTCCAGCCCGAGCAGGTGGTCCAGGAGATCGGCTACGACGACGACGTCGATCAGGAGCTCCGCGAGTCCATCGAGGAAGTCATCGGCAGCGACCTGGTGGACGAGGACTACGACGACGTGGCCGACGCCGTGGTGCTGTGGTTCCGCGACGAGGACGGCGACCTGACGGATGCGCTGGTGGACGCCACCACGTACATCGAAGAAGGCGGCTCGATCCTCCTCCTCACGCCGAAGACCGGCCGGACGGGGTACGTGGAACCGAGTGACATCTCTGAAGCCTCGACGACGGCGGGTCTGTCGGCCAGCAAGAGCGTCAGCGTGGGCAAGGACTGGAGCGGCAGCCGGCTGGTGACGCCGAAGGCCGCCAAGCCCAAGAAGTGACCTCGTCGAGGTAGAACCCCGGTCCCATCGCCGCGGACGGGCCGACGCCACGTCGGCCCGTCCGCGAGTGCGCCGTGACCGCTGCGTAGGGTGGTTCCCGGCGCGCCCGGGCGGTCCCCCGTCCCGGACGCGTCGCAACGGTTCCGGCGAAGCCCAGCGAAAGGGTTCACGACGATGGCGATCCAGGTCGGCGACAAGGCCCCCGACTTCGAACTCAAGGACAACCACGGCGCCACCGTGAAGCTGTCCGACTTCCGCGGCAGCAAGAACGTCGTGCTGCTCTTCTACCCCTTCGCCTTCACCGGCGTGTGCACCGGCGAGCTGTGCGAGGTGCGCGACAACCTGCCGAAGTTCGCCGACCGCGAGACCCAGGTGCTCGCCGTCTCCAACGACTCCGTCCACACCCTGCGCGTCTTCGCCGAGCAGGAGGGCCTGGAGTACCCGCTGCTGAGCGACTTCTGGCCGCACGGCGAGGTCTCCCGGGCCTACGGCGTGTTCGCCGAGGACAAGGGGTGCGCGGTGCGCGGCACCTTCGTCATCGACAAGGAGGGCGTCGTGCGCTGGACCGTCGTCAACGCGCTGCCCGACGCGCGCGACCTCGGCGAGTACGTCGCGGCACTCGACACCCTCTGATCCCGGGCCGGGGCCGACACCCTGTGATTCTTCGGTTGCAGGGCCTGCGGGGGGCGGGAACCCGTCACTAGGATCGAATCGTTGATCCGATATCCGACGCACGGCGGGGCTCCCCGCCCCTGAACACCAATGGAGGACTCGTGGGAGTCAGCCTCAGCAAGGGCGGCAACGTATCGCTGACCAAGGAGGCCCCGGGCCTGACCGCGGTCATCGTCGGTCTGGGGTGGGACGTGCGCACCACGACCGGCACCGACTTCGACCTGGACGCGAGCGCGCTGCTGCTGAACAACTCCGGCAAGGTCGCCAGCGACGCCAACTTCGTCTTCTTCAACAACCTCAAGAGCCCCGACGGTTCCGTCGAGCACACCGGCGACAACATCACCGGTGAGGGCGAGGGCGACGACGAGCAGATCAAGGTCAACCTCGCGGCCGTGCCGGCCGAGGTCGAGAAGATCGTCTTCCCGGTCTCGATCTACGACGCCGAGAACCGCCAGCAGTCCTTCGGCCAGGTGCGCAACGCGTTCATCCGCGTCGTGAACCAGGCCGGCGAGGCGGAGATCGCGCGGTACGACCTCTCCGAGGACGCCTCGACGGAGACCGCGATGGTCTTCGGCGAGCTGTACCGGCACGGCGCGGAGTGGAAGTTCCGTGCCATCGGCCAGGGGTACGCCTCGGGCCTGCGCGGCATCGCGCAGGACTTCGGCGTCAACGTCTGAGCCGGGCCCACCCGCTCACCGTCCGGTGCCGCACCGTTTACGGGCGGCGCCGGACGCGCAGGACAACCGGAGAGGCAAGACCTACGGGGAGGACCAGCATCATGGGCGTCACACTCGCCAAGGGAGGAAACGTCTCCCTGTCCAAGGTCGCGCCGAACCTCACTCAGGTGATGGTCGGCCTCGGCTGGGACGCGCGCTCCACCACCGGAGCCCCCTTCGACCTCGACGCCAGCGCGCTGCTGTGCACCGGCGGGAGGGTGCTGGGCGACGAGTGGTTCGTCTTCTACAACCAGCTCACGAGCCCCGACGGCTCCGTGGAGCACACCGGCGACAACCTCACGGGTGAGGGCGAGGGCGACGACGAGTCGCTGCTGGTCGACCTCTCCCAGGTGCCGGACCGGTGCGACAAGATCGTCTTCCCTGTCTCGATCCACCTGGCCGATGAGCGCGGCCAGACCTTCGGCCAGGTCAGCAACGCGTTCATCCGCGTCGTCAACCAGGCAGACGGCCAGGAGCTCGCGCGGTACGACCTGAGCGAGGACGCCTCCACCGAAACGGCGATGATCTTCGGAGAGCTCTACCGCTACCAGGGCGAATGGAAATTCCGTGCGGTCGGACAGGGGTACGCGTCCGGGTTGCGGGGCATCGCTCTAGACTTCGGAGTCAACGTTTCGTAAAGCCGGGTACAGCTCAGGGGAAAGCCTCCCCCGAGCTGCGCTTGGGGGGACCCCCAGACAGGATTGGGTAGCCAGTGGTACTGAAAACCTTCGGCTGGTCGTTCGCGGTCACCGCGCTCGGCCTCGTCGCGGCGGTCTTCTACGGGGGGTGGACCGCCTTCGGTATCGTGGCGATCCTTTCCGTCCTGGAGATCTCGCTGTCCTTCGACAACGCGGTGGTCAACGCCGGGATCCTGAAGAAGATGAACGCCTTCTGGCAGAAGATCTTCCTCACCGTCGGCGTGCTCATCGCCGTGTTCGGCATGCGGCTGGTCTTTCCCGTCGTGATCGTCGCGGTCAGCGCCTCGATGGGCCCGATCGAGGCCGTCGACCTCGCCCTGACCGACAAGGACCGCTACCAGCAGCTGGTCACGGACGCCCATCCGTCGATCGCCGCGTTCGGTGGCATGTTCCTGCTGATGATCTTCCTGGACTTCGTCTTCGAGGACCGCGACATCAAGTGGCTCGCCTGGCTGGAGCGGCCGCTGGCCAAGCTCGGCAAGGTCGACATGCTGTCGGTCTGCATCGCGCTGATCGTCCTGCTGATCTCCTCGATGACCTTCGCCACCCACGCCCACCAGCACGGCGGGGCCCACGCCGACAAGGCCGAGACCGTCCTGATCTCCGGCATCGCCGGCCTGATCACCTACATGATCGTCGGCGGCCTCTCCGGCTTCTTCGAGGACAAGCTGGAAGAGGAGGAGGAACGCGAGCACGAGGCCGAGGAAGAGGCCGAACGCAGCGGAAAGCCCCGCTCCGCGGTCGTCCTGGCCGGCAAGGCCGCGTTCTTCATGTTCCTCTACCTCGAGGTCCTGGACGCCTCCTTCTCCTTCGACGGCGTGATCGGCGCGTTCGCCATCACCAACGACATCGTCCTGATGGCCCTCGGCCTGGGCATCGGCGCCATGTACGTGCGGTCGCTGACGGTCTACCTGGTCCGCCAGGGCACCCTCGACGACTACGTCTACCTCGAACACGGAGCCCACTACGCCATCGGCGCCCTCGCCATGATCCTGCTGGTCACCATCCAGTACCAGATCAGCGAGATCATCACCGGCCTGGTCGGCGTCGTGCTGATCGCCTGGTCCTTCTGGTCCTCCGTCCGCCGCAACAAGGCACTCGCCGCCACCGAGGGCGGAACCGGCTCGGACGAGAAGACCGAGGTCTCCTCCGGGGTGTGATCAGCTTCCCGGTGAGGAACGCTCTGTGCGGGGCGGCCGTCGAGGACGTGTCCTCGGGCCGCCCCGCCGGTCTTCGACAGCACAACAGGGGGCGGGAATGGGCTTCTTCGACGGACTCTGGCCCGGTCGGACAGCCGACTTCGACTCGGGCAGCGCCGCGACCAACGCGATCGAGCTGACCAAACGGCACAGCCAGGTCTCGCTCACCAAGCAGGACGCCGCCACCGGCCACCTGCGCATCAACCTGACCTGGCGCATGCGCACCTCCGACATCGGCGGCTCCCCGCGGGAGAGCCTGCTGCGCCACCCCTTCAAGGCGCTGCGCCCGCCGGAGGTCATGGGACACAGCCAGAGCATGGTCAACGTCGACCTCGACCTCGGCTGCCTGTACGAGCTGGAGGACGGCACCAAGGGGGTCGTCCAGCCGCTGGGCGGATTCCTCGGCGACGTCAACGCGCCGCCGTACGTGAAGCTCACCGGGGACGACCGGTTCGGGTCCGGCTCCGGCGAGACGATGTACGTCAACCTCGACCACCGGGACGCCATCAAGCGGCTGCTGGTCTTCGTCTACATCTACGACCAGACGCCGGCGTTCGACCGGACGCACGCCATCGTCACGCTGTACCCGAGCAACGGGCCGCGGATCGAGATAGGCCTCGACGAACGGCATCCGCAGGCCCGCTCGTGCGCGGTGGTGATGATCGAGAACGTCAAGGGCGAGATGGTGGTACGGCGCGAGGTGAAGTTCGTGTACGGCTTCCAGGGGGAGCTGGACCGGCTGTACGGATGGGGGCTGCAGTGGGGGCGCGGGTACAAGACGAAGGCCGACCGGTGACCGCACCGGCGCCGCTCCCGTCCCCGGGGGCCTGCGGGCCCCCGGCCGCGCACGCCGACGACGTCCCCCGGGGCCCCGCGGCTCCTCAGGTCACTGGCGGCCGATGAACTGCGGTCCCTGCGGCGGCATCCGGAACTCCCGCGCCACGGCCGCCGTGGGCCGGGCGGCGTCCGGATAGCCGTAGCCGTGCGTGGGAAGGTTCGCCGGATAGCCGTAGGTGGCGGGGGGCTGCTGGGGAACGGCCGTGGTCGGCTGCTCCGGCGGGAGCGGCTGGGCGGGGCGGGGCGAGAGGTCGGCGGACTGCGCCTCCTCCGACTCGTCCACCGAGATGCCGAAGTCGTTCGCCAGACCCCTGAGGCCGTTGGAGTAGCCCTCGCCGAGGGCGCGGAACTTCCAGCCGTCCCCGCGGCGGTACAGCTCACCGCAGATCAGCGCCGTCTCCTCACCCGTCTCCGGACGGATGTCGAAGGTCGCCAGGGGCGCGCCGTCGGCGACCGCCGCGTCGTACAGCAGGATGCCGAGGGAACGGACGCGGTCGAAGGCGACGCCGTCCGCCGACGCGACCAGGAGGATCCGGCCGACGCCGGACTCGACACCGCTCAGATCTGTCTGGATCGTGTCGGTGAGGCCCTCGGCGACCCGCTTCTTGCCGAGCCGCCAGACCTTCCCGGAGGGGTGCCGCGGCTGGTTGTAGAAGACGAAGTCCTCGTCGGACCGCACCCGGCCGTCAGCGCCGAGGAGCAGCGCCGAGGCGTCGACATCGGGCACTCCCTGCCCGGGTGTCCAACGCAGCACGGCCCGCACCGTGGTGGCTTCCAGCGGGACGTTCGACCCCTTCAGCATCGCGTGCGTCATGCGGCCATCCTGCCTTCTCGGTTCTGCTCACGACAACGCGGGGTACATCGGGTACACGGCGCCCGGCACAGCTGTGCCGGTCCCCGTTACCTGGAGTTCATGACCAGTGGGAACCCCTGACACGGGTCTCTACGTACTATTACCGGCCACCGCTTACCGAATCCACAGTCTTACGTTGCACCACGGGGGAGATATATGCGTCATTTCGGGCACCTCGCCCCTGAGGTGCGGGAGCGCCTGTTCCACCGTGAGCCGTGCGTCTTCGACGCCGACTCCCCGGCCCGGCTGCTGGCCGCGGCGCTGGGCGCCACGCTCTACAGCCCGGCCACCCGCCCCCGGCTCGCCGAGGACGTCCTCAAGCAGGCCGGGCGCGGCGTCGTGTCGATGGTGCTGTGCCTGGAGGACTCCATCGGCGACGAGGACGTCGAGCGGGGCGAGGAGAACCTGGTCCGGCAGTTCACCGGCCTCGCCGCCCGTGACGACGTACAGCTGCCGCTGCTCTTCATCCGGGTGCGCACGCCCGAGCAGATCCCCGACCTGGTCCGGCGCCTCGGACCGGCCGTGCGGCTGCTGAGCGGCTTCGTGTTCCCGAAGTTCACCGAGGAGCGCGGCATCCCCTTCCTGGAGGCGCTGACCGGGGCCGAGACGTCGAGCGGGCGCCGCCTGTTCGGCATGCCCGTGCTGGAGACCCCGGAGTTGATGTACCGGGAGACACGCGTGGACGCCCTGGAGGGCATCGCGCGGGCGGTCGACAAGTACCGCAGCCGGGTCCTCGCGCTGCGCCTCGGCGTGACCGACTTCTGCTCCGCGTACGGCCTGCGCCGGGCCCCCGACATGACCGCCTACGACGTGCAGATCGTCGCCTCCGTGATCGCGGACGTGGTGAACATGCTGGGGCGGGCCGACGGCAGCGGGTTCACGGTGACCGGGCCCGTGTGGGAGTACTTCCGGGTCCCCGAGCGGATGTTCAAGCCGATGCTGCGGCACAGCCCCTTCCTGGAGGGACAGGCCGTGGAGCTGCGTGAGAAGCTGATCGCGCACGCGATGGACGGGCTGCTGCGCGAGATCTCCCTCGACCACGCCAACGGCCTGCTCGGCAAGACCTGCATCCACCCCTCGCACGTACCGGCGGTGCACGCGCTGTCCGTCGTCAGCCACGAGGAGTACAGCGACGCGGCGGACATCCTGCGGCCGGAGCGAGGCGGCGGAGGGGTGCTGAGGTCGGCGTACACGAACAAGATGAACGAGGTGAAGCCGCACCGGGCGTGGGCCGAGCGGACCATGCTGCGGGCGGAGGTCTTCGGCGTCGCCCACGAGGACGTCAGCTTCGTCGACCTGCTCGCCGCGGGCATCCCGGCCGAACCCGCCTGACGCCCCGCCCCACGCCATCGCCTCACGACATAGGGACGCATGAACAACGCAATGAACAACGGGGTCTGGTCCGGGAACTGGGTCGCCGAACGGCTCGGGATCCGGCTCACGGGCGACGACGAGCTGACCGGACTGCTGGGGCTGGCGCTGCGCCGCAACCCCCGGCGGGCGCACCTGCTCGTCTCCAACGTGCTGGGCAAGCACGTCCCGCAGTCGCCGTCCGTGGTGTACGGCCACGGCGTCGCCCTGGGCCGCCGGGTGCGCGACCTGCTGGGCGAGGAGGCCGACCGGGCGGTCGTCCTCGGGTACGCGGAGACCGCCACCGGCCTCGGCCACTCCGTCGCCGACGGGCTCGGCACGGCCCCCTGCCTGCACTCCACCCGCCGCCCGGTGCCCGGGGTCGCCCGGGCCGGCGGCTTCGAGGAGTCCCACTCGCACGCCACGTCCCACCTGCTCCTGCCGGAGGACCCGGCCCTGCTGGTCGGCGACGGCCCGCTGGTCCTGGTCGACGACGAGTTCTCCACCGGCAACACCGTCCTGAACACCATCCGCGACCTGCACGAGCGCTACCCGCGGCGGCGGTACGTCGTCGTCGCCCTGGTCGACATGCGCTCCCCGGCCGACGCGGGCCGGCTGCGGGAGTTCGCCCGCGAGATCGGCGCCCGGGTGGACCTGGTGGCGGCCGCCTCCGGCACGGTGACCCTCCCGGACGGCGTCCTGCGCAAGGGGCAGGAGCTGGTCGCCCGGCACGAGAGCCCGGCGGCCGCGGACGCCGAGCCGTACGGCCGGTGCGTCCGGGTCGACCTCGGCTGGCCGCGCGGACTGCCCGACGGCGGCCGCCACGGGTTCACCCCCGCCCACCGGGCCCGGCTGGAGGCCGCGCTGCCCGCGATGGCCGCCCGGCTCGCGCAGGCGCTGCCCGACGGCGCCCGGCGGGTGCTGGTGCTGGGCTTCGAGGAGCTGATGTACGCGCCGTTGCGGCTGGCACGGGAACTGGAACGGGCCGTGGCCGCCGAGGTGCGCTACTCCACGACCACCCGCTCTCCCGTGCTCGCGGTCGACGACCCGGGGTACGCGATCCGCAGCCGCATCGTCTTCCCCGCGCACGACGACCCGGCCGACGGCCCCGGCGAGCGCTACGCCTACAACGTCGCCGGCGGCGGTTTCGACGCCGTCGTCGCCGTCGTCGACTCCGTCGCCGACACCCCGCACCTGCACGGCGCCGGGGGCCTGCTGTCCCGGCTCGCCGCCCACACCCCGCACGTCGTCCTCGCGGTCGTCCCCTCGTACGTCCCCGAGCCGCTGTACGCCGACGCCCTGCCTGGAGAAGGAACCGCCATGCTGCCCGAGCCCCTCCGTGGTCCCGCCTTCTCCTCGTACGCGCCGGACGAGGTCGGCTGGCTGCTCCAGGACCTCTCCGAGGTGACGCTGGAGGCGCCGACCGAGGAGCGCGAGGAGGCCATCCAGAGCGGCGGCGCGCACTACGCGGAGTCGCTGCCGGTGGAGTACCAGCCCAGCGAGCAGTACCAGGAGCTGTTCCACGCGGCCCTGAAGACGTCCGCGGCGCGGATCGCGCAGGCGGTCGGCGTGGTCACCGAGACCGTGATCGCGGAGCTCCCCCGCTCCCGGCCCCCGGCCGACGGGGAGACCGCCGTGCCCCGCCCGGTCCTCGTCTCCCTCGCCCGCGCCGGCACCCCGGTCGGCGTGCTCATGCGCCGCTGGGCCCGGTACCGCCACGGACTCGACCTGCCGCACTACGCGGTCTCCATCGTGCGCGGCCGCGGCATCGACGCCAACGCGCTGCGCTGGCTGGCCGCCCACCACGACCCGCGGGACGTGGTCTTCGTCGACGGCTGGACCGGCAAGGGCGCGATCACCCGTGAACTGGCCGCCGCGATCGAGGAGTTCGAGGCCGCGGGCGGCGCGGCCGGCTTCAGTCCGGAGATCGCGGTGCTGGCCGATCCGGGTTCCTGCGTGCGCACGTACGGCACCCGCGACGACTTCCTCATCCCCTCCGCCTGCCTCAACTCCACGGTCTCGGGCCTGATATCGCGGACCGTGCTGCGCGCCGACCTGGTCGGGCCGGACGACTTCCACGGCGCGAAGTTCTACCGCGAGCTCCTCGGCGCGGACGTCTCGGGCGCCTTCCTGGACGCGGTGTCCGCCCGGTTCCCGGAGGTCGGGGACGCGGTGGACGTCGCGGTGAAGGAGCTCCTGGTGAGTGACCGCACGCCGACCTGGGAAGGCTGGGCGGCAGTGGAGCGCATCAGCGAGGAGTACGGCATCCATGACGTGAACCTCGTCAAGCCCGGCGTCGGCGAGACCACCCGGGTGCTGCTGCGCCGGGTGCCGTGGAAGATCCTGGCGCGGGCCGGGGCGGGCGCCGATCTGGACCACGTCCGGCTGCTGGCCGGGCAGAGAGGGGTACCGGTGGAGGAGGTCGGGGAGCTGCCGTACACCTGTGTGGGGCTGATCCACCCGCGGTACACGCGGGGTGCGACGGGCGCCGACGGCAAGGCGGTGGCGGTCTGATGCCGGTCCTGGTGGCGAGCGATCTCGACCGGACGCTCATCTACTCCGCGGCGGCCCTCGCGCTGACCACGCCGGACGCTCCCCCACGCTCGAACGAGCTCGCGCGGGAGGTACCCCCAGCCCCCCGGCTGCTGTGCGTGGAGGTGCACGAGAGCCGGCCGCTGTCGTACCTGACGGAGACGGCGGCGGGGCTGCTCACCGAGCTCGGGGACGCGGCGGTGTTCGTGCCGACGACCACCCGGACGCGCAAGCAATACCAGCGGATCAACCTGCCGGGTCCCGCGCCGAAGTACGCGATCTGCGCGAACGGCGGCCATCTGCTGGTCGACGGCGTGTCCGACCACGACTGGCACACGGCCGTGACCGCGCGGCTGGCCGACGAGTGCGCGCCGCTCGCGGAGGTGCAGGCGCACCTCGCGGCCTGCTCCGACCCGCTGTGGCTGCGCAAGCAGCGCATCGCCGAGGACCTGTTCGCCTACCTCGTGGTGGAGCGCGAGCTGCTGCCCGAGGAGTGGGTGAAGGAGCTGGCGGTCTGGGCGGAGAACCGGGGCTGGACGGTGTCGGTGCAGGGCCGCAAGCTCTACGCCGTGCCGAAGCCGCTCACCAAGAGCGCGGCCGTGCGCGAGGTGGCCCGCCGCACGGGCGCCGAGCTGACGCTGACGGCGGGGGACTCCCTCCTCGACGCCGACCTCCTGCTGGCGGGCGACCGGGGGTGGCGCCCGGGCCACGGCGAACTCGCCGACGCGGCCTGGACGGCACCCCGGATCACGGCACTGCCCGAGCGGGGCGTCCTGGCGGGCGAGCGCATCCTGCGCGAGTTCCTGAAGGAGGCCCGCGAAAGGTAGCCACCCGCCCGGCACCGGCTGAGGGCTGTGCCGTCAGCCGCAGCAGCCCCCGCCACAGCAGCCGCCTCCGCCCCCGCCCCCGCCCCCGCCGCCCGGTGTGGGGGCGGGGGCGGAAACGGTGCCGCCCACAGCTACTGTGGACAGCAGTTTGACCGTGTCGCCGTGACCGGCGGGGCAGTCGGCGGGGGCGGAGGACTCGGCCATGGGACGGCTCAGTTCGAAGGTGTCGCCGCAGGTCCGGCAGCGGTACTCGTAGCGAGGCATGCTCACAGGCTAATCCGCCTTTGCGACGATGTGGGCCCGTCCGTTTCGATGGTGTTCACTTCTGTCGATTTCTTATGTGGAGAGTTTGCGAAGAGCGCTGGTAATTTGAGAGCGCCGCGAGAACCGCGAGGTCGGGGGGATTCAGGGTTTGCAGCCGCGTCAACGGCAACCATGTCGGACCCTCGTTCGTCTGTACGTCTGCCTACGCGAGCAATACGTCAGTGCGGAGGGAGACACATCGTGACCCAGGCGGGGCAGGGGGAGGAGCCCCAGGAGCCGGACGCCACCATGCAGTTGAAGGTTCCGACGCCTTTCAAGGCGGACGAGACCATGCAACTGCGGGTACCGGAACAGGGCATACCCGACAAGGGGGACGTCTCCAACTCCTCCGGTGGGCCGGAGACGGCGAGCGGGTCTCGCACATCGGGAAAACGGCGCAAAGCGCCCAAGCCTTCGCTCGGCGCCCGTCTGGCCCCCGTGCTCGCCCCCGTGGCCGCCCGGCTGGCCCCCCTGACCGCGGTCCTCGCCCCCCTGCTCGCACGTGTCATGCCTCACGTCCGCCGTATGCGGCCGCAGTACCCGCGGCCGGGCCGCACCGGCTGGCGCCGGTGGCTGCCCTCCTGGCGGCAGTGGCTGGGCGGTGCGCTGGCCTCCATAGGCCTCGGCAGCCTCTTCCTGGTCGTCGCCTACGCGGCCACCGACATCCCCGACGACCTCAACACGTACGCCACCCAGCAGGACAACGTGTACTTCTGGGCCGACGGGACGCCCATGGCCCGTACCGGCTGGGTGCAGCGGCAGGCGATGCCGCTGGAGGACATCCCCGAGGACGTCCGCTGGGCGGTCCTCGCCGCCGAGAACGAGAGCTTCTACAGCGACCCCGGCATCTCCTTCAAGGGCATCAGCCGCGCCCTGATCCGCACCATCGGCCAGGGCGACACCCAGGGCGGCTCCACGATCACCCAGCAGTACGTCAAGAACGTCTACCTCAACCAGGACCAGACGGTCAGCCGCAAGTTCACCGAAGCGATGATCGCCCTCAAGCTCGACAACCAGATGAGCAAGGACGAGATCCTCGAGGGCTACCTCAACACCAGCTGGTTCGGCCGCGGCACCTACGGCATCCAGCGCGCCGCCCAGGCCTACTACGGCAAGGACGTCAGCAAGCTCAACGCCAGCGAGGCCGCCTTCCTCGCCTCCCTCCTCAAGGGCGCCGGCCTGTACGACCCGACCCTGAGCAGCGCCAACCGCGCCCGCGCTGTGGAACGCTGGTCCTGGACCCTCGACCGCATGGTCGTCATCGGCAAGCTGTCCGCGGCCGAGCGGGCCACGTACAAGAAGTTCCCGGAGCCGCTCAAGAGCAATCCGCTGTACGACACCGGTGAGCAGAGCGACTACCTCGTCGAGCTGGCTTCGCAGTACGCCAAGAAAACCGCGAAGATCTCCGACAAGGACTTCGACCTCGGCGGCTACCAGATCTACACGACCTTCGACAAGGACCTGGAGACCGAGCTCACCGACGCCGTCACCGCAGCCCGCAAGAAGGCCCTCAAGGACGACCCGGAGACCGCGAAGACCGCGCACTACGGTGCCGCGTCGGTGGCCGACGACGGCCGGATCCTCGCCGTGTACGGCGGCCCCGACCACCGTACGCAGGGCTACAACGAGTCCAACGCCACCACCGTCCCCGCCGGTACGGCGTTCCTGCCGTTCGTGTACGCGGCCGGACTGGAACACGGCGTCCAGAAGAGCCGCGACGGGGAGGCGACCCCGGTCACCGGGGAGTCCGTCTACGACGGCGACGACGACGTGCCGGTGACCACACCGGAGGGGCCGTACTGGGACCGCAGCGGCCGCAAGGTGTCCGCCAGCAACGACGGCGACAAGTCGTACGGGGACATCACGCTGCACGAGGCCCTGGCGCTGTCGGTGAACACCCCGTTCATGCAGCTCGGCATGGACGTCGGCCTGGAGAAGGTGCGTGCCACCGCCGAGGCGTCCGGACTGCTGTCCTCCAGCATCGGCGCGCAGGTCCCCGCCCTGTCCATGGGCAGCTCCACGCCCAGCGCCATCCGCATGGCCAGCGGCTACTCCACCTTCGCCGCGGCCGGCAAGCACACCGAGCCCTACTCGGTGCGGCAGATCACCCACAACGGCACCAAGGTCCGCCTGGACCTGCCCGACCCGACCCGCGCGGTCGGCCAGGACGTGGCCGAGGAGGTCAACAGCGCGCTCACGGACTCCTTCCGCACCGCCCACCCCGACGCCGCGTCGGCCGGCGCGGCGGTGGCGGGCAAGGCCGGGACCACGGAGAAGGACACGGCCGCCTGGTACGTGGGCACCGCCTCGTCCGTCTCCACGGCCGTCGTCGTCTACCGCATCGACCTGGAGGAGAGCCTCGAACCACTGCCGCTGAAGGGCATCGCGGGCACCGGTGACGACAGCGTCCCCTACGACATCTGGTCCGGTGCCATGAACCCGCTCGGCTGACCACCGAGCGGGCCACCTCCCCAACCGCCTGGAGAATGAGCCGCAATGAAGCCACCGTCGGGCCGCCGCCGCAAGGCCCGGGCAACGCGCCGCAGCCGCAGCACCGCCTTCCACCCGGGGTTCCTGACCCTGGCGGCGTTCCTCGTCGTCGCCTCACTGACGGCGGGCTACCTGGTGCTCAACCGCACGGACAACACCACGCCGACCGCGTCCTCGGGGGACAACAAGACGACCGCGGCGGCGTCCGAGGAGCCGGAATGGGACGGCAAGACCGAAGTCCTGGGGGACGGCTCCACCTCCTACACCGGCCCGCAGGACGGCCAGCTGAAGGCCGAACCGCTCAAGCCCGGTGAGAAACCGCCCCAGTTCGTCGTCTTCTCCTGGGACGGCGCGCTCGCCGGCGACGACGGGCTGTTCACGCACTACCGGGAGATGGCGAAGAAGTACGACGCCCACATGACGTTCTTCCTCACCGGCATCTACCTGCTGCCCAAGAGCAAGGCCGACCTCTACAGCCCGCCCCAGCACCCCAAGGGCTCCGCGGCGATCAGCTTCCCCACCGACGAACACATCCGCACCACGCTCGAGGACCTCGCCAAGGCGTGGGAGGAGGGCAACGAGATCGGCACCCACTTCAACGGCCACTTCTGCGGGGAGGAGGGCGGCGGCGACTGGAGCGTCGAGGAGTGGAAGAGCGAGATCGACCAGTTCTACTCCTTCGTCGAGAACTGGAAGACCAACACCGGCTACACCGACATGGACCCGCTGCCCTTCGACTTCGAGAAGGAGGTCACCGGTGGCCGCGCCCCCTGCCTGGAGGGCCAGGCGAACCTGCTGAAGGCCGCCAAGAGCTACGGCTGGCGCTACGACGCCAGTTCCGCCGGCGACTTCCAGATCTGGCCGACGAAGAAGAACGGCATCTGGGACTTCCCGCTCCAGATGCTGCCGTACGAGAACGGCGACTACCAGGGTCTGTCCATGGACTTCAACTTCCTCTACAACCAGTCCGCGGGCGAGACCGAGGGCGACTCGGCCATGTACGCGCAGTGGCAGCAGGAGACCACCGACACCTACATGGCCGGCTTCGACCGCGTCTACTACGGCAGCCGGGCCCCGCTGTTCATCGGCAACCACTTCGAGCAGTGGAACGGCGGCATCTACATGAACGCCGTCGACGAGGTCATCAAGAACGTGTGCACCAAGAAGGACGTCAAGTGCGTCTCCTTCAAGGAACTGGCCGACTGGATGGACGTGCAGACGCCCGAGACGCTGGAGCGGCTGCGCACCCTGGACCCGGCGCAGTCGCCGGACTGGTCGACCGTCGTGCAGTGACCGCCGAGGGGGGCGCGGGCCGGGGAATGACGTTCCAGTAACGTCCTCGGCCCACAGGCGCCTCCCTCTTCACAACGGCCGTGCGCACCATGCAAGGATGCCCTCTCCCCGGCATCCCTCCGCCGGGGCAAGAGGGGAAACATCAGTGAAGTCAAGGAAACTGAGCCGTACGCGGCGGCGTGCCGCGATACTCGGGGCGGCGGCGACCTCGGTCGTCGCCGGGGTGGCACTGCTGCCCAACTGGAGCGCGGGCGCCTCCGTCGTCGACGACCCGACGGTGGACGCCAAGACCAAGGCCACCTTCCAGCGGCTGGCGGACGCGGTCTTCACCGACCGCACCGACGCCCTGGTCGCGGGCGGGCAGGGAAGCCGGGAGGAGCCGCTGACCGACGGCTTCTCCGGTGACGTACGCATGTCCTCGGGCCAGGCCCGCAAGGAGGACGCCGCCCTGTCCTCGCTGGACCGGCGCAAGGAACGGCTCGCCAAGCTCGGCGAGAAGTACACCAAGGGCAGCACCACCGTCACCCTGGACGCCACGAGCGTGAAGGGCCGCAAGGCCAAGGTCGCGGTCACCGAGACCACGACGCTCACCTACCAGAAGGTCCGCGGCGACGAGCCGAACACCACCGGCTTCCAGGCGCACCACGAGCTGACGTTCACCGCCGACCGCAACGGTGACTGGCAGCTGACCGCCGTCCGCGACACCGACGAGGGCTACCTCGCGGTGAACCAGCCGGCCGAGCCGACCGTCGAGCCCATGACCGCGGCGACGCCGACGGCGACGACGGCCGCGACCACCACGCCGTCGGCGCCCAAGGCGTCGACCACGTACCCCGCCGCGGCCGACGCGAAGAACTTCACCGCGAGCGGCCTGGACTACCAGGCGATGGCGGCGTACGCGAAGAAGTACTGGTCGACCTACAACACCGCCTACCCGGACTTCAACGGGGCGGGCGCCGGCGGCGACTGCACCAACTTCGTCAGCCAGGCCCTGAAGGCCGGCGGCTGGAAGCACGTCCCGGGCTACGTGTACGACTACACCAAGTGGTTCGGCAACGCCGACATCCAGTCGGACTCGTTCGTCGGCGTCAACGAGTGGTCCTGGTTCGCCCAGAACTCGAAGCGGACGACCAGCCTCGCCAACGTCTACCAGCTGGACGTCGGCGACGTGCTCCAGGTCGACTTCGACAAGGACGGCTCCAAGGACCACACCATGATCGTCACGTCCCGCAGCCAGGGCGTGCCGTACGTGACGTACCACTCCACCAACACCTACAGCAGGTCGGTGGCGAGCATCATCGCGTCGTACCCCACGGCCGCGTACTACGCCTACCGCACCTGACCGGGCCCGTGCCCGGTCAGGCGGGGAACTCCTTGCGCCGCTCCTGGTGAACGTCCCGCCGCTCCGCGAGTTCGGGGTGGCGGGCCCGCCAGTACGGGTTGTCGTGCGGCAGGGCCGATCCGACCCTGCCGTACATCCCGAAGACCAGCAGCAGGATGCCGATCACGAAACTGAGCATGCAGTTCTGGATCTCGAAGGCGAGGAAGTTGTACGGCGTCTCCAGCAGGGCCATGTTCAGGAAGCCGCTGAGGATGAACAGGACGCCGAGGACCATGTTCAGCGTCGACGCGACGTTCCCGCCGATCACCATGCCCACGAGCAGCAGCAGCCCGACGGCGACCGACAGCCAGCTGAGCGCGCCGTTGGTGTTCAGGCCCCAGACGGTGTCACCGCCCGTGTCGAAGAAGCCGATCCGGTCCAGGATCCCGAAGATGCCGAAGACGAGCAGTCCGAGGCCCATGACACCGGCGCCGATCCGGTAGACCCGGTTCAGGCGGTGGTCGACCGGTAGGTGCTCGTCGAAGTCGATCCGCTTCCGCTGCCTGCCGTGCACTGCGTGGGTGGCCATCGTCGCCTCCCTGAGGGTGTGAGGTGCCCACGGCGGCCGTTCGCGCCCGTACGGACGCGGCCCGGCCGTCCTTCCCAATATCCGCCCGGTGTGCTCCGGCGGCAACGGCAGCGCCGCCGGCGCCGCGGCGACGGCAGTGACGGCAGTGACGGCTCAGGGGCCGGCCGCCGCCCCCCGCTCCTCACGGATGCGGGCCACCACACCGGCCACCGTGTGCCGCACGGCCTCCGTCTCCGTCAGGAAGTGCCAGTAGTCGGGGTGGCGTCCCTCCAGCGTGGCCACCGCCCGCTCCAGGCGCGCCACGGAATCGTCCAGCGGACGCGCGTCCCGCGGGTCGGGGGTGCTGCGCCCCGCCATCGCCAGCCGCTGCGCGTCCCGGATCGCGAACCGGGTCCGGTCGATCTCCTGCCGCGGGTCCTTCTGCACGGCGTTCAGCCGGGTCAGCCGGTCCCCGGCGGCCGACACCGCCTCGTCGGTGGAGTTCAGCAGCGCCCGCGCGGTCGACAGCAGCGCGGTGGCGTCCGCCCAGCGCTGCGCGTCCCGCGCGTCGCGTGCCCCGGCCAGCTTCGCCTCGGCCTGCCGTATGTGCTCCACGGCCTGGTCGGGGACGTGCTGGAGGTCCTGCCAGCAGGCCGCGGTGAAGCGCCGGCGCAGCTCGCTGAGCACCGGTTCGACCTGCCCGGCCCGGGTCGTCAGCGCCTGCGCCCGGGTGCGCAGCGACACCAGCCGGTGGTCGATCTCCGCGGCCCGCTCCGGCAGCCGCCCGGCCTCCGTCCGGATCGCCTCGGCCTCCCGGGAGACCCGCTCGGCCCGCTCCAGCGTCTGCGGCACACCGTGCTGCCCGGCGCCCTGGTTCAGCTTGGTCAGTTCGGGCGCGAGCGCCGCGAGCCGGGCCGCGAGGTCGTCGGCCCTCAGCCCCGTGCCCCGGGCGGCGTCCAGCGCGTTCGACGCGGCCAGCAGCGCCTGCCGGGCCCGCTCGACGGCGGGCGCCAGCCGGGCCAGTTGCGTCTCGGCCTTGCCCAGCAGCGGACCGAGCCCCTCGGCGAACCGGTCCAGCTCCCGCTTCACGCGCTCCAGTTCGTCCTTGGCCCGGGTCAGCTCGGCGCGCGCCCGGGTGGCGGCCGACGCCTCCAGGTCGTCCCGGTCGAGGTCATGGGCGTCGACGGCCTGGATGTACTGGTGGCTCACCTCGTCGATGCGCCGGCCGATGCCCTCGAAGTCGGCGACCGCGCGCCGGGCGGCCGGCGAGTCGTCGACCGCCGTGATCGTCTCGATCGAGATCCGCAGGTCGCGCTGTGCCGTGTCCAGTTCGTAGAACGCGGCCGCCGCCGCGTCCTTCGCGGCCTGCGCCTCCGCCCGCTGGCTCTCCGCCCGGCCGCCGAACCAGCGCCGGGTGCCGCCGCCGGCGAACGCGGCGGGCAGCGCGAGGGCGGCGACGAGCGGCACGGCGGCCAGCAGGGTCAGGGTGTCCCCGAGCACGCGCAGGCGTGCGCGCGGCACCGACGGCGAGTACGGCTGTGCTGGTGTCGCCGTCACATCCCTCTCCCGTGCTGTCATCGGCCCTGCCCGGTGTCATTGTCCCACCGGTAAGGGACGAACACACGGGCCGGTCAGTTCGCGTTCCGCACCGTGACGTTGCCGTCCTGCGTCCGCGCGGACACCACGTGCGCACTGGAGTCGGCCCGGGGCACGGAGACGTCCACCGCGCCGTCGTCGGTCCTCGCCGTGACGCGGTAGGTCGCCCGGGGCAGCGCGATCGTCACCGACCCGTCGTCGGAGGCCGTCTCCACCCGGTCCGGTACGACGCCGAGGTCGAGGCGGACCGAGCCGTCCTGGGTCCGGGCGCTCACCCGGCGGGAGGAGACCTCGGCCCGTACCGAACCGTCGTCGCTGCGCAGGTCCAGCGGGCCGCTGGAGTCGGTGACCCGCACCGCGCCGTCGGCCGTGCGGATGCTCAGGGCGTCCCGGAAGCCCGACGCGCGGACGCTGCCGTCGTCCTCCTCGACCGTGACGGCGACACCCCGGGGCACCTCGAGGCGGTGCTCGGCCGCGCAGTCGGCGATCAGGCCGGAGCAGCGCACCCGCAGCACCAGCCGGTCGTGCTTCATCGACCAGGACACCTTCGGGCCGTCGCCGATCGCGACCGACCCGTCGAACCACCGGGTGACCCGGACCGTGCCCGTCGGGTGCGCGTCCGAGGCGACGATCTCCAGCGCCGAGTCGTCGGAGTCGATGGTGAGGGTGTCGCCCCGCAGCGCGAAGGACCGGTGGTCGGGGTGCTCGTCGTCGCCGGCGGAGGCGCAGGCGGTCGCGGTCGCGGCGAGCGCCATGACGACACCGGTGACCAGGGCGGCGCGTGCCCCGCGCGCCGCGTGTGCCGGAGCGGTGGTACGGATCATGGTGGTTCCCCCTGGACGGACCGCTCGGTCCGCGTCGACGCCGCTGTTCCTGACGCCTTCGACGGTAGGCAGCGGCCGTCCGCCGCACGATCCGGTGCGCTCCCGTATCCGGGGTGGGGACAACCCCCCGATACGGGTTTGCGGGGCAGTGCCCCGGGCAAGGTAGGCTGTCGACTCGTTCTGGGTGCGTAGCTCAGGGGTAGAGCGCCTGCCTTACAAGCAGGATGTCGGCGGTTCGAAACCGTCCGCGCCCACCAGATGACGCGCGAGGGCCTCCGGGAAGTTCCGGGGGCCCTTTCGCGTGTCCCGTACGGGCGGGGCGCGGGGAGCGCGACCCTGCCCGACGCCCGGCTGTCCCCCGGCCCCTGCCCTGTCCCCTCCGCCCGCAGGCCGCGCCGGCTACTGCCGCGGCACTAGTCCTCCGCGCCGGGCGGGGTCTCGTGGGCGTGCTTGAGCCGCATACGGGCCGCCACCCGGTCGCCCGCGGCGACCTCCGCCCAGAAACGGTGGCCGCTCACGAACACCGCCAGCTCGTGCTCGCGCCGGCGGAGCTTCTCCACCTCGGCCTGCTCGTCGGCCGTCCAGCCCGGTGAGGCGGGCCGTTCCACCTTGCGCCAGCCGCCGTCGTCACTGAAGCCGTCCAACGGCTCGACCGACCAGGGCAGCCGCTTCAGCAGGGCCGACAGCTCGGCCCGGACCTGATGCAGCTCCTCCTGACCGGCGCGCAGGTCGCTGGGAAAGTCGTAGGTCGTAGCCACCCGGCAATGGTACGCCTGTTCGAATTTGGGTCGCGACTCGCTTCGACGGGGTTCATGTGTTCGGGCGGGGGTCTCCAACGACCGGGGCGCGCGGCACAGTGGAGGTATGAACGCGGACAAAGAGAACATCCTCGCCCGAGGGAGAGTGGCGACCAGGCTCCCGGCGCGGGACCTGGACCGGGCGCGGCGCTTCTACGCCGAGCGGCTCGGCCTGGAGCCCGTCGACGAACGGCCCGGCGGACTGCTGTACCGGTGCGGGGGCACGGAGTTCGCCCTGTTCACGTCGACGGGGGCCTCGCCCGGGACCTTCACCCAGATGGGGTGGGAGGTCGACGACGTCGACACCGCCGTGTCGGAACTCAGGCGGCGCGGTGTGACGTTCGAGGAGGTCGACGTGCCCGGCTTCCGGACGGAGGACGGCATCGCCGCGATCGACGGCCACTACCCGAGCAAGGGCGCGCGCGGGGAACGCGCCGCCTGGTTCCGGGACAGCGAGGGGAACCTGCTGGGCATCGGCGAGCCGGTCCGCTGAGCGGGCGCGGGCTCCCGGGCGGCGGAGACCGGCCCGGAGCGTCCGAAGGGGCGCCCGAGCACGAGCACCGACCGGTACGTCGACGGGGGCCAGGGGGGAGACTGGAGGCATGTGCCGGAGCATCAAGACACTGCGCCCGCCCGTGCTGGCCGAGGAGGCCACGGAGGACGAGATCAGGGCCGCGGCCCTCCAGTACGTGCGGAAGGTGTCCGGCTTCCGGGCGCCCGCCGCGCACAACCGGGAGGTGTTCGACAAGGCGGTCGAGGCGATCGCGGGGGCCACGGCCGAGCTGCTGGGCGGGCTGGAGGTCCGGGGCGCGCCCGCAGGGCGCGGGTCCGTGGCGCCGGGCGCGTGAACCCGGGCGACCGGGCCGGCGTCCCCGCGCGGGGGCCGAAGGGGCGGGCCGGCCGGGGCCGGTGCGCTGCTTCGGTGCGCGGCTCCGGGTCGGTGGCGCGCGCGGGACGGTGGCGTCCGGGGCGGTGGCGCGCGCGGGGCGTGGTCACGCCCTGCGGAGCGCCCGCTCCTGGCCGGCCGCTGCTGACCGGCCGTTCCTGACCGGCCGCTCGTGACCGGCTGTTCCTGACCGGCCGGACGGGGGCTCAGGCGGGCTGCCGCCGCATCAGGTACGCCGCCCCCGCGCCCGCGGCGAACAGGGCGAGCAGGGACACGCCCGTGGCCAGCCAGGTCGTGCCCAGCCAGTGTGCGCCGAAGTAGCCGAGGGCGGCGCTGTACGCGGCCCAGGAGAGGCCGGCCAGGGCGGACCAGGGCAGGAAGTCGCGGGCGCGGCGGTGGGCGGCGCCCGCGATGAGCGAGACGACCGAGCGGCCGGCAGGGGCGAAGCGGGCCAGGACGACCAGTGCGCCGCCGCCCCGGGCGAGGGCCCCGCCGAGACGTTCCTGCGCGGTCGTGAGCCGCCGGGAGCGGGAGATCGCGCGGTCCAGGCGGGCGCCGCCGCGCCGGGCCAGCCGGTAGGCGGCCAGGTCGCCCAGGACCGAGGCGGTCGCCGCGCACAGGATCAGCGCCAGGATGTCCGGGACCTCGTGCGCGACCAGTCCGGTCGCCGCCCCCGAGCCCGCGGCCGCCGCCGTCGCCGCCGTGATGACGAGCACCCCGCTCGGCAGCACCGGCAGGAACACGTCGAGGAGGACCGACAGGGCCACCAGCGCGTAGATCCATGGAGCGCCGACCAACGCCCCCACACTTTCGAACACCGCTGACTCCCCGTGTCTCCCCCGTACGGCCCGACCGTGCCGCGATGTCGCGGGGGAGCGGCAGGTGCGGCCGATGACAGCCATTCAGCGTACGCCGGGGGTGTGACAGATGTTTCACCGGGGGCTCGTGCGGTCGGCACAGCTCGTTCACCCGGTCGATCGCGGGGGCGGGCCGTTCGAGCGGGACGGGGTGCTCCGGAAGCCGTTCCACCTCCGGGCGGCGCTCCGGGCGGAGCGCCCTCCGTGGCCGACGGAGGGCGCCCGCTCGCGCGTCGTGGCGGCTCAGGCGCCGACCGGCGCCTTCCGCGCGGCCGGTTCCCGCCGCTCCGTCGCCGGCCGCGACCGGCGGGTGAACAGCCGGTCCAGGCCGAGCGCGCCCGAGCCGGTGAAGACCAGCAGCAGGAGGGCCCAGCAGAACAGCGCGGAGGACTCGCCGCCGTTCTCCATGGGCCACAGCGCCCCGGGCTGGTGGACCGTGAAGTAGGCGTACGCCATGGAGCCCGAGGCGAGGAGCGCGGCGGCGCGGGTGCCCAGGCCGAGCAGGACCAGGCCGCCGCAGAGCAGCTGGATCACGGCCGCGTACCAGCCCGGCCAGGTGCCGGCGTCGACGGTGCCGCCGTCCGTGCCGGAGGCGCCGCCGAGGACGCCGAAGAGCGAGGCGGCGCCGTGGCAGGCGAAGAGCAGGCCGACGACGATGCGGTACAGACCGATCGCGTACGGGCGTGCGGGGTCGAGACGAGCGGACATGTGGGGGGTGCTCCTTCGGTGTCGGTCGGGCGGCCGGTCCGGGGGACGGGCCGGCCGGTGGGGGACGGCGGTACCGAATGAGCGACCCACGTTAGGCCTACCTAATCAGTGCTTGCAAGTTCAACATTCGGCCATGGCCGGCCGTCCGCCGCCGGACCGGCGTCCGCCCCCGCCGGTTCGGCGTCCGCCCCCGCCGGTTCGGCGTCCGCCGGTTCCGGTTCCGCCCCCGCCGCGCGCAGGGCCGCCCTCGCCACCGCGTCCGCGTCCGACAACGTGACCGAGTCGACTCCCGGGCGGGCGCCCGCCGCGGTCACCCAGTGCACCCCTTCCGTGGGCACGCCGAAGGCGAAACGGCGTGCGTGGGCCCGGCCGTGACGGTCGATCAGGTGGTACGGCCGCGGGGTCACGTCCACGCCTCCGGTGACGTGTCCGTCGACCGTGTGCGGGCGGCACCGGCCGGTCCGCAGCAGCCGGGCCAGGAGGCCGTCGGCGGTGCGCCGCAGGTCCGGTTCCGGAAGCCGGGCCTCGACGAGGACGGTCACCCGCACGTCCGAGCCCGGCACGTCCGGCGAGTGCGCCCGCCAGGCCCCGTCCTCCTCACGCACCTCCAGCCCGGGGCCCAGCACCTGCACCACCCCGGCCTCCACCAGCGCGGCCAGCTCCTCGATGCGGCGGCGGGGCGGGCCGATGGAGAGGAAGGAGTTGAGCGGCGTGTACCAGCGGTCGAGGTGGTCCCGGCGGGAGGCGCCGGGGAGCCCTCCGTGGTCCACGACCAGCCGCAGTTCGTTGCGCAGGTCGCGCAGCACGTCCAGGGCGGCCTTCAGCGGCCCGCGCACATTGCCCCGCGCCGCCTCCTCGGCGTCCCGCCGCAGATACGCCAGCAGCCACTCCCGCCACCGCCCCGGGTCCGTGAACTCCTGGCCCGCGTACGGCCGCGCGATCCGCTCCCAGCTCCAGCGGTCGGCCCGCGCCACGCCGCACGCGTCGAGGACGGCGGCCTCCCGCCGGTCACCGTGCGGGACGTCCAGGAAGCGGTCGGTGAAAGCCCGGTCCCCGAGGAGGGCCGTGTAGTAGACCGTCTCCACCTCCTTCGCGACCAGCGGCCATATCTCCGCGAGGAAGTCGGGCGCGTCACCGGAGTCCGCCCGCTTGCGGAACCCCGAGATCACCTCCGGGGTGAGGACGAGCGGGACGTGGCGGCCGTAGGGGCCCTTGGCGTTGTCGCCGCGCGCCTGGTACGGCACGCCCCGCCGGGAGCCGGCGTACAGGCGCGGCTCGCGGCCGGAGGGCAGGTAGCGCAGCCCCCGGCCGGCGGTGACGAAGCGGCCGCCGCGCCCGGTCGTGAGCAGGGCCGTGTGGTCGAAGAAGTTCAGGCCCAGTCCGCGCAGCAGCACCGGCTCGCCGGCGCCGAGGGCGGAGAGGTCGACGTCGGCCGGGTTGGCCGGCGGGACGTGGCGCAGGCCGTGCCGGCCGGCGTGGGCGGCGTGACGCCGCTGGGCCGCGTCGGCGACGACCGGCAGATGGCCCTGCGCGAGGACCACGGCGGCCAGTCCGGGCAGGATCCGGCCGTCGTCCAGGGTGAGCGCCTGACGGCCGTCCACGGCGTCGTCCAGCCGGACCGCGCGGGCCGCGTGCGTCTCCACCCGCACCTCGGGCGGGGCCTGGCGGACGGTCCGCGCGAACACCCACTCCAGGTAGCGGCCGTAGTCGGCGCGGGTCGGGTAGTCGTCCGGGCCCAGTGTGCCGGCCGCCCACTCGTGCAGGCTGGGGCCGGGCCGGACGGGGCCGGCGCAGTCCACGCTGTCGTCGGTGAACAGCGTCACCTGGGAGGCCACGGTGTTCATCAGCAGCTCCCGCGACTGCGCCGTACGCCACACCCGGCCCGGTCCGGGCGGTGCCGGGTCGACGACGTGGACGGTCAGCCGCACCCCGGGCGGGAGCAGCTCCGGGGCGGACGCGCAGAGGCGTTCCAGCACACTCGTGCCGCGCGGCCCGGCACCCACCAGGGCCACGGCGACCGACGCCGGTCGCGGGGTGTCGAGGGGGGACGCCGGTACCGCGTTCACTGAGGACAAAGGGATGACTCCCGGGCGTGTGAGGCGCAATGGAGCGAGCCGTCGAACGCCTCCGCGGGCTTCGGTGGGCCCTCGGGAAGCGGACGGTCCGCCTCATCATGCCCCCGGCACCCACGGAAGCCAACGCGCGTCCCACAGGCCCCGGTTGTCCCGCTCAGGAGGTCAAGTCGGACTCCTCCACGGTTGTCAGCCCGCCCTTCTCCCGCGCCTGCTCCAGCCGCAGCCGGGCCGAACGCCCGTTCAGCGTCAGGGTCATGAGCTGGTTGCCGAACCAGGGCCCGCCGGTCTTGCGCCAGTCCACGACCGGCCGGGGGCAGCGCCCGTGCCGTGCGAGCCGGCGTCCGAGGGCGCGGGCCGGGGCGCTCCAGCCGACGCGGAAACCGAGCCGCATCGACAGGGGGATGGAGTTGTGCACGGGCGAGCAGGTGAGCTGGAGCACCCGCGCGTCCGGAGCGGCCGCCCGCCACCGCGGCTCGGCCACGTACGCGTGGTGCACGTCCCCGGACAGGACGAGCACGCTCGCCGGCGCCTGCGGTCCCGAACCGACCGCGGCGAGCAGCTCGGCGAGCGCGGTGAAGGAGGTGGGGAACGCCGCCCAGTGCTCCAGATCGGCCGCCCGCCGCACCTTCTCCGAGAACCGCGCCCACCGCGGGCCCCGCTCCCCCCGGCACAGGGCCGCGTTCCACGCCTCGGCGTCGTGCACCAGGTGCGGCAGCAGCCAGGGGAGCGAGGAGCCGACGAGGAGGTGGTCGTAGGAGCCGGGTCCGTCCAGGGCCTGTTCGCGCAGCCACGCGGCCTCGCCCGGGTCGAGCATCGCCCGCCCGCCCTCCTCCAGCACGCGCGCGGCCCTGCTGTCCACCATCAGCAGCCGGACGCGCCCGAAGTCGCGCCGGTAGCTCCAGCGCACGGAGGCGGGGTCGTCGTCCGCCCGGTAGGCGAAGTCGCGCAGGGCGTCGGTGCCGTCGGGGGCGTCCCGTACGGTCGCGAAGAGCGGGTCGGCGGCGAGTTCGGCCGGGGAGAGGTTGCCGATGTGCTGGTGGACCCAGTACGACATCAGGCCGCTGAGGATCCGCTCGCGCCACCAGGGGGTGGCCCGCATGTCGGCGAGCCAGGCGGCGGAGGTGTTCCAGTCGTCGATGACGTCGTGGTCGTCGAAGATCATGCAGCTGGGGACGGTGGACAGCAGCCAGCGGACGTTGGGGTCGAGCCAGGACTCGTAGTAGAGCCAGGTGTACTCCTCGTAGTCCGCGACCTCGCCGCCCGGCGGCTCGGCCGGGTCGCGGCGGGTCGCCAGGCGCCGCCGGGTCGCGTCGGAGGTCTCGTCGGCGTACACCTGGTCACCGAGCAGCAGCAGGACGTCGGGCCGCTCCCCCTCCGGGTCGGCGGCGATGCGCGCGGCCAGGCTGTCCAGGGCGTCGGGGCCCACCGGGTCCTGCTCGTCGGCCGGGGGCGCAGCCCACCGGCAGGAGCCGAAGGCGACGCGCAGCCCGTCGTCGCCGGCCGGGGTGCGGATGACGGACGGCGGCAGGCGCGCGTCGGGCGGCGGCCACACCTGGGTGCCGTCGAGGAGGACCTCGTACGCCGTCGCGGTGCCCGGGGTCAGCCCGGTCACCGGGACCAGGGCGTAGTGATGCCCCGCCACCTGGAAGGTGCCGGCCGTGCCGCCGGCGCCGTCCGCGCACCGCACCTCCGCGACACACGGACGGCTCGCCTCGACCCAGATGGTCGCGGACGAGCCGTCGGTGTACCTCAGCAGGGGTCCCAGCCGTAGTCCGGCCACGTGATCGCCTCCTCCGTCGATCCGTACGGTACGGAACGACGGCGGCCGCGGGCGAGGTCCCGACGCCGAAATCCGGCCGTACGGCGCCGGGGGACTCCGTAGGTGGCGGTGCGGTGCGTCGCCGGGTGCGGGTGGTCCGTGGCTCGTCGCGCCGTTCCCCGCGCCCCTTCGGGGGCGTGCACCGCACGCACCTCAGGGGCGCGGGGCCGGGATCAGCAGGCGGAGAGGTAGCTCGTCAGCGCGCTCTTCTCGGCCGAGTCGACCGAGAGGCCGTAGTAGTACTTCACCTGGACCCAGGCGCGGACGTAGGTGCAGCGGTAGGACGTGACGGACGGCATCCAGGTGGCGGGGTCCTGGTCGCTCTTGGCCTGGTTGACGTTGTCGGTGACGGCGATGAGCTGCGGGCGGGTCAGGTCGTTGGCGAACGCCTGGCGCTGGGCGGTGGTCCAGGAGTCGGCGCCGGAGTCCCAGGCCTCGGCGAGCGGCACGAGGTGGTCGATGTCCAGGTCGGAGGCGGCGGTCCAGGTGGCGCCGTCGTAGGGGGAGTACCAGCTGCCGCTGGTGGCGGCGCACGCGGAGTCCTGGACGACGTTCGTGCCGTCGCGCTTGAGGACGACCTCGCGGGTGTTGCAGGTGCCGGACTGGGTGATCCAGTGCGGGAAGAGGTCGCGGTCGTAGCCGGTGCGGTCCTCGGTGGCCACGGTGAGCGAGGCGAGGTACGTGCGGGCGGTGGCGGCGCTGACCGGCGTCGGCAGGGCCGCGGAGGCGGTCGGGGAGTTGAACAGCGCGACGGAGGCTATGAGGCCGGTGAGCGCCGCGAGTATGCTGACCCGTCGACGCGCGTAGACCTTCGACATGCGTGACATGCGAACTCCCTGGGGGGTGTGGGGCGTTGGGGTGCGAGCGAGTGAATGCTCGTGGCGCCTCGTTGCGGGGGGATGTGCGCGCGGTAAGAAACTAGTGACGCGTACATGACAAGACAAGACGTGTGACATGACTTTCACCCCCGCCGGACCGGCCCGAACGTCACGTAGGATGGGCGGCGCAGAAGGGGAGTAGCTCTTCGCCGGACCGTCGACACACTGCTCAGCCCGTCCCCCGGGACGGCCGAGCCGGCGCCCGGAGGCAGGCCCGTGGACGGGTCGGCCAGCGAGACCTTCGGCAAGCAGTGCACACCTGTGCCGTACGGCACGGGTGCCATGTGTGCTGCCGTGCCGAGGCGTCTTCGAGCGAAGGAAGCAGCACTCTCGGTGGGGCGGCCCCGACCGATTGAGGACCCTTGATCAGCCTGACCGTGACGGCGCTCGTCTTCGGCGTCGTCTTCCTCGCCGAACTGCCGGACAAGACCGCCCTCGCCGGCCTCGTCCTCGGCACGCGCTACCGCGCCTCCTACGTCTTCGCCGGCGTCGCCGCCGCCTTCACGCTGCACGTCGTTCTCGCCGTGGCCGCCGGCAGCGTGCTCACCCTGCTCCCGCAGCAGATCGTGCACGCGCTGACCGGTGTGCTCTTCCTGGGCGGCGCCGCGGTGCTGCTGATGAAGAAGGACGAGGGCGAGGAGGAGATCCGCAAGCCGGAGAACCAGTCCTTCTGGAAGGTCTCCGGGGCGGGCTTCATGCTCATCCTCGTCGCCGAGTTCGGCGACCTCACCCAGATCATGACGGCGAACCTCGCCGCCCGCTACGACGACCCGCTCTCCGTCGGCCTCGGCGCGGTCCTGGCCCTGTGGGCGGTGGCCGGACTCGGCATCGTCGGCGGCAAGGCCCTGATGAAGCGGGTGCCGCTGAAGCTGATCACCCAGATCGCTGCCGTCCTGATGCTCGGCCTCGGCGTGTGGAGCCTGTGGGAGGCGATCGCGGGGTGAGGCCGCAGACGCCGGGCGCTCGGCATCGGGTGCTCGGGGGCGGGCGCTCGGCTCCGGGCGCTCGGCTCCGGGCACTCGGCTCCGGGCACTCGGCTCCGGGCGCTCGGTACCGGGTGGCCGTGCTGCGGCGGCCGGTGTGCCGGGGTGACGGCGGCTGGTGTGCCGGGCTGACGGCGGGCTGTGTGTCGGGGTGGCGGCGGCCGGTGTGCCGGGGTGGCGGCGGGCGGGGGAGCGGAACGGAAAGTGAACGCTTTCCGGGGGGAGTGGCGTGCGGCCCCGATTGTTTTGTACCGTGGGGAAACAAAGTGGCTCCCGCCCGTTTTCCCTGACCGGCGGGCGGGGCCGCCTTGTTTCCCCCGGGGGACCGGCCTGAGCGTCCCCCGTCCCTGCCTGGAGTCGCCGATGCCGGCCGCCGCGTCCGCCACCGTCCTGACCGCCCGTGCCCTCCTCCTCGACATGGACGGCACCCTCGTGAACTCGGACGCCGCCGTCGAGCGCGTCTGGCGGCGCTGGGCCGAACGGCACGGTCTGGACGGCGACGAGGTGATGAAGGTCGTCCACGGACGCCAGGGATACGCGTCGATGGCCGTACTGCTGCCCGGCCGGCCGATGGAGCGGAACCTCGCGGACAACGCGCGGATGCTGGCGGAGGAGACCGCCGACCTGGAGGGCGTCGTACCGGTCCCCGGGGCGCCCGGGTTCCTCGCCTCGCTGCGGGACGTTCCGCACGCGCTGGTGACCTCGGCGGACGTCCCGCTGTCCACGGCCCGGATGGCCGCCGCGGGGCTCCCCCTGCCGGAGGTCCGGATCACCGCGGAGTCGGTGGGCGCCAGCAAGCCGCACCCGGAGGGCTTCCTCAAGGGCGCGGCCGAGCTGGGCGTCGACCCGGCGGAGTGCGTGGTGTTCGAGGACTCCGGGGCGGGGATCGCCGCCGGGCGGGCGGCCGGTATGCGGGTCGTCGGCGTCGGGCCGCGGGCGGTGGCGCACCGGCCGGACGTGGTGGTGCGGGACCTGACCCGGGTGCGGGTGGAGACCGCCGCGGAGGGTGTCCGGATCCACGTCACCGGGGTGCGGGGCTGAGGCTGTCGCCGGGGTGCGGGGGTTGAGGCTGTCGCCGGGGTCCGGGGGCTGAGGCTGTCGCCGGGGTCCGGGGGTTGAGGCTGTCGCCGGGGTGCAGGGCTGAGGCCGTCACCGGGGTCCGGGGGCTGAGGCTGTCGCCGGGGTGTGGGGGAGGCCGTCGCCGGGGTGTGGGGTTGAGGCCGTCGCCGGGGTCCGGGGGTTGAGACTGTCACCGGATGCCGGATGCCGGATGCCGGATGCCGGATGCCGGATGCCGGATGCCGGATGCCGGGTGCCGGGGCTGAGGCCCGCACCGGCCGGCCTCACGGCTCCTCGGTCACCGCCTCCAGCTTCGCCCGTGTGGCCGCCCCGTACACGCCCAGTTCCTCGCCCTGGATCCCCCGCGACCACTGGAAGTTCCGCAGCGCCTCCTCGACCCTGCCGGTGAAGACGCCGTTCACGTCGTCGTTGTAGAGGTACAGCTGCTTCAGCCGCAGCTGGAGTTCGGTGACCTCGGGCCCCCGGTCCCCGCGCCGCAGCACGGTGGCCGCGGGGCTGCTGTCGGCCTCGTCGACCTCGTCGGCGCCGCTCTCCGGGGTCAGGGAGCCCGTGGCCTGAGCGGTCGGCGTGCTCGGGCTCGGCTCGGCCGTCTCGGACGCGGACGGCGAGGCGCTCGAGGCCGACGGCGACGGCGAGGAGCTCTCGCTCTCGGACGGGGACGGGGAGGCGCTGGACGCCGAGGGGGACGCCGAGCGGCTCGCCGACTCCGACGCCGCCGCGGTGCTCCGCGAGGTGTCCGGTACGGCCACCCGCACGTCCTCGGGGGCGGCGCCGTCACGGCTCGGCGTCTCGTAGGAGAACAGCCCGCTCGCGAACCCGGCCGCCGCCACGACGGCCACGGCCGCACCGGTGCAGGCGACCAGCAGCATCCGCCGGCGCCGACCGTGCGGCCGCTCCTCGTCGGCCGGGACGTGCACGGTGTGCCCGTCGGCGTCCACCGCCTCGAACAGGCTGAGGTCGGTGGCGTTCGGCTCGGAGACAGCCGGGGCGAGGGGCGTTGGCAGCGCCGCGGCCGACGGCTCCCGGCGGCCGGCCGGATCCACCGCCCGCAGGGTCATCGTCGACTCGGAGACGGACGGCACGGGCACGGTCGCGTCGGTGACCGGGGGCAGGGCCATGGTCGCGTCGGTGACCGAGGGGAGAGCCCCGGTCGCGCCGGAGGCCGACGGCGACGGCGCGGTCGCGCCGGAGGGCGGCGGCACGGGCGCGGCCCCGTCGGTGACCCGCGGCAGGGGCATGGTCACGTCGGCCGGCGCGGACGCCTCCGCCGCACCCCGGCCGACCCCGGGTGTCTGACCGACCCCGGGTGCCTGGCCGGTCCCGGGTGTCTGACCGACCCCGGGTGTCTGACCGACCCCGGGTGTCTGACCGGTCCCGGGTGCCTGGCCGGCCCCGGGCATCTGACCGGCCCCCGCGCTGTCCGTGCCGCCCCCGCCCGGTCCGTTCCGCCCGTCCTGCCCGCTCCCCATGCCCATGCCCACGCCCACGCCCGCGCCCGCACGCGCGGCCGAGCGCGCGGCCGCGTCCGACGCGTCCGCCGTCGCACGTCCGGCACCCGCCGTCGGGCCCTCGACGCGGTCTACGCCCCCTGTGGCCCCTACGCCCCCCGTGGCCCCTGCGCCCTCTGTGCCTTCTTCGCTCTCCGCGCCCTCCGCGCCCTCCGCGCTCTCCGCACCCTCCGCGCCCTCCGCGCTCTCCACGAGCTCGACGTACGGCCGTATCCGCAGCGGATCGAAGTCCTCCGCCGCGGCCGCCTCCGCCTCGCGGGTGTCGCGCAGGGCCTCGGACGCCCGCAGGGCGCAGCCGCACGAGGGTGTGTTGTCCGCCGCGCGGAGCGCTCCGCACTCCGGGCACGGATGCCCGTGCTGCCCGGGCCGCGGTCGCTCGCGCCGCCCCATCGGTTCGTCCACCTGTTCGTCCCTCCCCATGCGAACTTCAGAGATTATGCAGATCCTCCACACAACTTCTCGCCCGCGACCCCCGGAACGGCCGGTTCCGAAAGGACTCGGGAGGCCATAACGGGACACACCGATCACGATGGAAAGATGTCACGTGAGCCTCGGGAGGCATCCATGGCCTTGGACGCGCACGCCAGGACCGGGGATCCACGCGATCCGCGACAGGAGCATGTTTCCGGCAACGTCCTCGTCTCCATCGGCGCGCTGCTGCTCGGCATGCTGCTGGCCGCCCTGGACCAGACCATCGTGTCCACCGCGCTGCCCACGATCGTCAGCGAGCTCGGCGGTCTGGAGCACCTGTCCTGGGTGGTCACGGCGTACCTGCTGGCGTCGACGGCGGCGACGCCGCTGTGGGGGAAACTGGGCGACCAGTACGGGCGCAAGAGGCTGTTCCAGACCGCGATCGTGATCTTCCTGCTGGGTTCGGCGCTGTGCGGAACGGCGCAGGACATGCCGCAGCTCATCGCCTTCCGGGCGGTGCAGGGCGTGGGCGGCGGCGGGTTGATGGTGCTGTCGATGGCGATCGTCGGTGACCTCGTGCCGCCGCGTGAACGCGGCCGGTACCAGGGTCTGTTCGGCGCCGTCTTCGGTGCGACCAGCGTCCTCGGCCCCCTCCTCGGCGGCCTGTTCACCCAGCATCTGAGCTGGCGCTGGGTCTTCTACGTCAACCTCCCCGTCGGGGTCGTCGCGCTCGCCGTCATCGCGACCGTCCTGCACGTCCCGCGCACGGCGACGCGGCACGTCATCGACTACCTCGGCACCTTCCTCATCGCCGCCGTCGCCACCTGCCTGGTCCTCGTGGCCTCCCTCGGCGGCACCACCTGGGGCTGGGGATCGCCGCAGATCGCCGGTCTCGCCGTGCTGGGCGTCGTGCTCGCCGTCGTGTTCGTGGCCGTGGAGCGCGGGGCGGCCGAACCCGTCCTGCCGCTGAAGCTGTTCCGCATCCGCACCTTCACCCTCTCCGCGGTCATCAGCTTCATCGTCGGCTTCGCGATGTTCGGCGCGATGACCTACCTGCCCACCTTCCTCCAGGTCGTGCACGGCGTCTCGCCGACCATGTCGGGCGTGTACATGCTGCCGATGGTGGCCGGTCTGCTGCTGTCGTCGACGGTGTCCGGGCAGATCGTCAGCCGCACCGGCCGCTGGAAGGTCTTCCCGGTCGCGGGCACCGGCGTGACGGCCCTCGGCCTGCTCCTCCTGCACCAGCTCGACGCGGACAGCTCCACCGCGGAGATGAGCGCGTACTTCCTCGTCTTCGGCGCGGGCCTCGGCCTGGTGATGCAGGTGCTGGTCCTCATCGTGCAGAACGCGGTGTCCTACGAGGACCTGGGCGTCGCCACCTCCGGCGCGACCTTCTTCCGCTCCATCGGCGCGTCCTTCGGCGTCGCGATCTTCGGCACGGTCTTCGCGGGACGCCTGGGCGACATGCTCGCGAACGCCTTCCGGGGCGTCGACCTGCCGCCCGGTGTCTCGGCCGGCGCGCTGGAGGCCGACCCGCGCCTCGTCGGCGACCTGCCGGCCGCCCTGCGCCCGCCGGTCCTCGACGCGTACGCGTCCGCCATCACGGACGTCTTCCTGTACGCCGCCCCCGTCGCCTTGCTGGGCTTCGTCCTCGCCTGGTTCCTGCGGGAGGACCGGCTGCGCGGTTCGGTCACCGCACCGGACGGCACCGAGACCCTCGCCAGCAACCCCGTCGAGCGGTCGTCGTACGACGAGGTGTGCCGGGCGCTGTCCGTCCTCGGCACCCGCGAGGGCCGCCACGAGATCTACCGCAAGATCACCGACCGGGCCGGCTACGACCTCCTCCCGGCCGCGAGCTGGATGCTGCTGCGGATCAAGCGGTACGGCAGTGTCGAGCCCGGCATGCTCGCCGAGCGCACCAACGTCCCGCTGCCCGCGGTGCTGGAGGCCGCCCGCCAGATCGAGGAGCGCCGCCTCGCCCGGCGTGAGGGACTGGACCTCCTCCTGACCCCCCGGGGCCACGAGGTCGCCGGACGCCTGGCCCGGGCCCGCGAGGAGTCGCTGGCCGAACTCCTCGGCGACTGGTGGGGCCCCGACCGCCCCACCGACCTGACCCGCCTGGTGACGGAACTGAACGAGGAACTCTGCGGATCGGACCGCGAACAGCCCCACGACATGCGGCCGGTCGTACGGCTCGGGTGAGGAGCGAACGGGCGCCACCCGCCGGGGTGTCGACCGGACAACGGGCGACACGCCGGGCGCGCGGGCATCCCCCGCATGGCCTGGTCGGTGGACGTTGCGCATCCGAACGGCCGAGGAGCGCACGAGGACCGCACGGGACAGGACCGGTGTCAGTCGCCGGCGAGGATGAAATCGGCTAGAGCGGCAGCGACGGCTTCGGGCTGCTCATCGGGGATGAAGTGCCCCGCGTCGGGCACGACGACTCCGGTGGCGCCGTCGGCCCATGGGCTGATGGAGGCCGCCATGTCCGGGATGGAGCCATGGCTGCCGGAGATTCCGAGGAGGGGCACCGTCAGGTGCTGCCGCTCGAGCGCCTCGTGGTTCTTGCGCGCCGACTCGGCGGCGTCCCGGTAGTAGGCGAGGGAGGCGCGGAGGCCACCGTCGGCGGCGATGGCCTCCGCGTAGTGGTCGAGTTCGGCGTCGTCGAACGTGTCGGGAGAGAGGGCCTTCGTTCTCAGGAACCAGCCGACATAGTCCCGTTCGCGGCCGGCAAGCAGTGTCTCGGGCAGGTCGGGCACGAGGTGGAACGCGAAGTGCCAGGTCTTCCACGCGCGGTCCGGGTCGGTGGGAATCGCCTCGGGCAGGGTGATGCCGGGAATTCCGGCGTCGAGCAGAGCGACCCCGCGTAGGTGGCTTTCGTATGCGAGTGCGAGGGAGAAGGCGACCCAGGCGCCGATGTCGTGGGCGACCAGCCAGTAGGTCGACACTCCGAGAGCCTTCACGGCGGCGTGGACATGCGCTGCGACCGTGTGCGTGTCGTAGCTGCGCTCCGGACGCTCGGAGTGGCCCTGCCCCGGCAGGTCGATCGCGATGACGTGGAACCGGCCGGCGAGGCTGGGCATGACCTTTCGCCACGCCCACCAGGTCTGCGGGAATCCGGCGAGCAGGACAACGGCCGGGCCGGTCGGCCGGCCGCCTTCGACGGCATGAAGACGGACGCCGTCGGCGTCGACCCAGCAGTGGGTGAATCCCGCCAGGTCGTGCAGGGGCAGATCGCGGACAGGGTTGCTTTCGCAGCCGTGCCGAGCGCTGGTCGCAGGGTCGGTCACAGGGATCCTCCGTCGGTGTCAGGTGTTCTGGTTCCGGCACTTCGCCCGAGGAGCAGGCCCTGTCGTCACCTGCCCGTCGTCGCGTCGCCCGAAGGGCGGCCCTGGGGCGTCAGGTGCGTGCTCCGGGGGTCCCCCCGGCCGAAGGCCGGGGGAGCGGGCCGACGCCCGGCCGTCACCAGGCTTGGACGCTAACACATCTTGAACTGATTGGTTCAAGATAGGATGGTGCGCAGCGCAGCGCAGCCCAGACATCGACATGCCGGCAAGGAAGTGCCACGTGGCAGGCAGGAAGCAGTTCGACATGGACGCGGCACTTGACGCCGCGATGATCCAGTTCTGGCGTGCCGGCTACGCCGACACCTCGGTGGACGATCTGTCCCGGGCGACCGGCCTGAACCGCAGCTCCATCTACTCCTCGCTCGGCGACAAGGACACGCTCTTCCTGCGCTGCCTGGATCGCTATGCCGCGCGCTACGGCGACGCGTACGACGCCGCCCTGTCGTGTGCCGCCTCGGAGCCCCTCGCCGCCGTTCGCGCGTTCTTCGACGTCACCCTCGAGCGCATCGCCGATCCCGAACTGCCGGACGGATGCCTGGTCGCCCAGTCGGCCATGGCGATCCCGGTGCTGAGCCCGAGCGTCGCGGCCCGCGCGAAGGAGGCGCTGGGCTTCCAGCGCTCGCGTCTGCGCGCCGCGCTGAAGGCCGGCCGCATGACCGACCAGGACGCCGAGGCCTTCGCCGAACACGTGGCGGCCGTGAACCAGTCCCTCGCCGTCATGAGCAGGGCCGGGGTGAGCCCGGCGCAGCTCCGGGCCGTTGTGCGCGTCACCGCCGACGCGCTCTCGCAGGCGTTGCTGGCGCGCAACTAGGTGTCCGGTGTCAGATTCGGATCACGTCGGCCGGAGGCTGCGGATCCCGATGACGGCAGCGCGCAGGCGGAGTCCGACGGGGTGGCTGGTGGCGGTCCCGTCGTAGCGGGTGGCTGGTTCGGCTCGACGACCGTGGACAGTCGCCCCGTCTTCACGTCGTAGGCGTAACGGCCGATCTTGAACTTGGCGGAAAGGGCGCCGAAGGCCGGGTGCCGTTTGTCCGGCGCCGTCCGGGCAACCCGAATCGTGAACCGGCCCGAGGGGCCGACACACCGGAAGGCAACCATGTCCACAGGCCTGATCATCGCTCTGATCGTGATCGTGGCGGCCGTCATCGCCGTCGCGGCCGTCCTGGCCGTGCGGGCCCGAGGGTCGCAGTCAGGACGCAGCCTGAAGCAGCGCTTCGGGCCCGAGTACGACCGGGCCGTCGCCCGGCACGACGGTGACGTCAAGGCGGCCGAGCGGGAACTCGGCACCCTCGTGGAGCGGCACGGCGGCCTGCACGAGCGGCCGCTGGAGCCCGCGGAGCGCGAGCGGTTCGAGGCCGCCTGGACGGCCGCGCAGGAGCGCTTCGTCGACTCGCCCCGCGAGGCGGTCGCCGAGGCCGACCGACTGCTCGCCGACGTGGCCGGAGCCCGGGGCTTCCCGGCCGGCACGCAGTACGAGGAGCAGGTCGCCGCGCTCAGCGTGCACCACGCGCGCCACGTGCACGGCTACCGGCGCGTCCACCAGGTCGCCCGCTTCCACACGGACGGCGGCGCCCGCAGCGGCCAGGCACCCGGCACCGAGGACCTGCGGTCCGCCCTGGTCGAGGCCCGTGCCCTCTTCGACGACCTGCTGACCGACGGCCGGTCCGGCTCAGGCCGCCACGCACTGACCCGGCCGGCGAGCCGGGAGACCAAGGCCCGCGAGGGCCACCACATGCCGTGGGGCTTCCACCGGCATCAGACGAAGCAGGGGTGAGAAGGATGCCCGACGTGACACCGAGCGGCGAGGAACGACGCGGGACGCGGCCCGAGCAGCGGGACGCCGAGGCCGGGCGGACCGACCGCCGCGCCGAACAGCAGTCCGAGTGGATCGAACGCGGCGAGCGCACGTCCGTAGTGGGCGGCGGCCAGGAGGCGCCGGCGACGGCCGCGGAACGGCGGGGCGCCTTCGCCGAGATGAGCGGTGACGCCCGGGACGAGACGACCGGCGGCGTGCGGGAGGCGCGGAACGCCCGTGAGGCCCGCGAGGCCAGGGAGATCAGGAGCGCCCGTGAGGCCAGTGGCGCCGGAGAGGGGAACGCGATGAGGGGCGGGACGAGGACCGGGGCGGGCGCGTACGAGGGCAAGGACGCGGACACCGGTCAGGACGCGTACGCCGGCAAGGACGCCTACGGCGGCCGGGACGCGTACGCCGGCCAGGACCCGGAGCCGTACGGCGGCGGCGACGCGTCCGGCGAGCAGGGCCGCACCGGTGCCCACGCCCTCCGCGGCACCGAGCCGGGATCGCCCACCGCGGCCGGTACTGCCACCGAGGCCGGTACCGCCGCCCCGGCGGGCCGGTCCGAGCGGACCGGCCAGGCCGCCGCCCCGCACACCGCGTCGTCGGCCTCCTCCCTGCTCCCGGGCGACCAGTGCGACAAGCTCACCGCGCGCATCCAGCACGCGGTCGCGGAGTTCGTCGACCGTCCCCACGACGCCGTCGAGGAGGCGGACCACGTCCTGGAGGAGCTGACCGCGTCGTTCACCGACGCCATGAACCGCCGCCGCCGTACGCTGCGCGGCTCCTGGCAGCTCGCGGACGACACCCGGGGCGACCGCGACACGACCGCCGACACCGAGCAGCTCCGGCTGGCCCTGCGGGACTACCGCGAGCTCACGGAACGGCTGCTGCACATCTGACGGCCCGCGCGGCCGGTGCACGGCCCGCTCCTCGGCCCGGCCTGCCCGGCCCGTGTGCCCCGGCCCGGCCTGCCGGCCCGTGTGCCCCGTGGCCTACTCGGCCCGCGTACTACTCGGCCCGCGTGCCCTCGGCCGCCGCCCGGCGCTCCCGCCACTCCCGTACGACCGTCTCGACGTCGTAGGGCTTCATACCCAGCGGGGGGCCGGGCGGCGGCTTGAACATCATGTCCCGCAGCTTGACGTTGACATCCGTGACGATCTTCCGGACGAGGCGTTCCGAAGGGGCCGCGTACGCCGCCGCGAGCGCGTCCTCCGCCTCCTTGCGCAACGCGAGCGCCGGCGGAAGCACCGAGAGCCCCTCGCGCGCCATCTTGCGCCGGACCCACCACAGTTCGTCGTACGAACTCTCGATCTCAGGGGGCAACGGCCTGCCCGCACCCGGGAGTTGATCGAACTCGCCCCGCCGCTCCGCGTCCCGGATCTGCTTGTCCACCCAGGACTCGAACGGAACGCCGGGTGGCTTTCGCTCGGTCATGCGTCCATTGTGCCGGACGCCACGGCCCCGGGCGATTTAGTATGCGGCCGCTGCACAAAGGTCACACAGCAACCGTCGGACACCTCACGAGGAGCGCACGTGCTCGAACTCACCATGGCCACCGTCTCGGGGACGGAAGAGGGTGCCACGGCCGGCATGCTCATGGCCGACGCGCCCAGCGACCCGGGGGCCGTGCTGCGGGTGGGCCGGGACAAGTCCGTCTGCCGTCTCGTGACGCCCGAGGACTGGCTGTTCGTCTCCCGGGTCCACCTGGAGTTCCTGTGCGGCCCCGAGGGCGTCTGGCAGGTCACCTGGCTGCGCGGCTCCCAGCCGGACCCGTCCTCCGAGGTGCGGCTGGTGGTCGGGGAGTACGCCCAGACCATCGCCTACGGCGGGACCGTGCAGCTGCCGCGCGGCGGCGCCGGCGAGATCATCGTCGTGGACCGCACCGGGCCGCGCAGCGTCAACGTGGGCTTCTACCACGAGGCGTAGCCCTCACCGGCCCGGCCCGGCCCTCACGCCAGGACGCGGGCCAGCGCGAACCCGTCGTACCCCTTGGAGCCCACGGTCTGGATCGCCGTACCGCTCAACCTGGGGTGCGCGCCGATGAGTTCGATGGCGGACCGGGTGCCGAGGACGTCCCCCGCGTCGCTGGCGGCGTCGGTCACCCGGCCGCCCCGGACGACGTTGTCGACGACGATCAGGCTGCCCGTGCTGGTGAGCCGCAGCGCCCACTCCAGGTAGTGCGCGTTGTTGACCTTGTCGGCGTCGATGAAGACCAGGTCGAACGGGGGCGGGTTCTCGTCGGCCAGCCGCGGCAGCGACTCCAGGGCCGGGCCCACCCGTACCTCCACCAGCTTGTCGAGTCCCGCCCGCGCGATGTTGCGGACCGCGACCTCCGCGTGCCGCGGGCTGTACTCCAGCGAGATCAGCCGGCCGTCCGCCGGGAGCGCGCGGCCCAGCCAGATCGTGCTGTACCCGCCGAGCGTGCCGATCTCCAGGATCGTGCGCGCCCCCTGGATCTCGGCGAGCAGCTGGAGGAGCTTGCCCTGGGTCGCCGTGACGTTGGCCTGCGGGAGCTCGGCGGCCTCGCTGTCGCGCAGCGCGGCCGCGGTCACCTCGTCGTCCGGGGCGAGGTGGGTGGTGAAGTAGGCGTCGACGGCGTCCCAGACGTGCGACTCGCTCATGCGCTCTGCCTCTCGTGTACCTGACGTAACCGTGGCCTGCGTGGATCATCCCGTTAGGAGCGCTAACTACTATGCCAACGGCGCCGGTTGCGCCCGGGTTCCCCGTCCGGGGCGCCTCATGGGTTTCCCCGGCCGGGCCAATGCGGCCGTTCGGTCCGCAAGGCGGATTCAGCCGGTACGGGGGCCCGGGGGCGGCGAGGCGGGCGGCACCGGCGGCCGAGGGGGCACCGTGGGCCGGGGCGGTGCCGCGGGCCGGGGAGGCGCCGCGGGCCGGGGAGGCGCCGCCGACCGCGCGGGTGGAGGCGCCACGGGGTGCGCGGGCCGGGCGCCCCGGTGCCGTCGCGCCCCCGTGTACCCCCGGCGCACCCGCCCCCGGCGCACGCCGAGCACCACCGCGCCCGTCACCAGCGCCGCGGCCACGCCGGCGACCGTCAGCAGCCACACCGGCGCCCCGCCCACCGTGAGCAGCCGGTTCTCGTAGACGACCTGCCGGAACGCCGTGTCCTTCGCCGTACGGCGCAGTTCGTGGTCCGCCGAGATCGACGACGGCACCGGGAACTCCTGCACGAGGGCCGTCAGGAACGGCGTGCCGTCCGCGAGCTCGCCCAGCGGCCCCGCCGTCGTGCCGATCCGCCCCGCGAACGTCACCCGGGGCCGCTCCCCGCCGATCCGTGACACCGGCTCCATCCGGTGGCCGGCCAGGACGTACAGGCTCAGCGACTGCGGGGTGGCGGCGAGCCGGGACAGCCGCATCGGATAGACGAGGGTGTCGCTGGCGAAGCTGAGGTGCAGCGGCTCCAGGTCACCGCGGAGCGGGGTGCCGGCGGTCTCCGGGGCCAGCCGTACCGCCACGTACTCCCAGCGCCGGTCGACGTACGGCTGGAGCGCCGTCTCCAGACGGGGCGGGAAGACGAAGCCGTTGTCGCCCAGCCAGCCGTCCAGGGCGGCCGGGTCGGTGGCCGTCAGCCGGGCCACGTCGAACGGCCCGAGCCGCTCGCGCCCCACCACGCCCACCCCGGGCGCGGCGCCCGGCGGCGGAGGGGCCGCCCCCGCGACGCCGTCGCCCGTCGTCAGCGGCCAGTCGCCGTCCTGCGGCCAGAAGTGGTAGCGGGTGCGCTCCTCGGGCGCCGTGGCCTCGGTCAGCTGGGAGAACACCTCCGGGTCGCCGAGCCGCACGTCCGCCCGGTTCGGCACCGGCATGATCCAGGCGGCCCGGTCGGCGTCCCCCGTGACCGACAGCCCCATGACGATCTGCTCCCGCTCCCCGTCCCAGCGCACCGCGGAGACCTCCCGGCGCACCGCGACCTGCCGCTCGTCGCCCGGGACGAGCGCACCGCAGCCGCAGGCGTAGGCGGGGGCGACGAGGGAGCCGAGCTGGGTCGCGAGGAGCGCGAGGAGCAGGACCGCCAACCGTCCCCGCCACGCCCTCCGCGACACCCCTTGCCACACCCTCCGCGACACCCCCCGCCATACCCCGCGTTCGTGTCGTTCCCGCAGGAAACCGACCATGTCGCGCAGCCCCTCCGTCACTGGTCACCGCCTGTGGACCTACGACGGTACGAGCGAAGATCCGGTTCCGTTCGGCTCCGTCCGCGCTGTGACTCAGATCGCACCCCGCGGAGGCAACCCTCCCCCCGGCGCACTATCGTCTTCCGGACAAAAGGAGAGCGGACGTCAGGTGAGAACAGGGTGGCCTGCGTCCCTGTCCGGGGGTGGTGCGAGCCTCATAGGGTTCGCAAAGTACACCTCACGCGTGTGACGCGTGGGACGAACGGGGCGGGAGGCCGACGAGGCGTGGCGAATGCGGAGCACAGCGGACGGCCGGCGGAACCCTTCGGGGCGACGACGGCCGACACGGCGAGGGCGCGCCTGCGCGTGGCCCGCCTCGGCCTGTGGCTGGTGGCGGTGGTCCTCGCCGTCCGGCAGGTGGCCGTCGTCCTCGGCACCCCGAGCGGAGAGCGGCTGACGGACCTGGAGACCTGGGTCGGACCGGACGGCGTCCTGCACGTCAACGGTTCGCTCTACGACTCCACCCGCTTCACGGGCACCCCCTTCGGCGGGCTCGTCCTCAAACCCCTCACGCGCGCCGCCGAGCAGGCCCTCGGCTGGGGCTGGACCTTCGGCACGCTGCTGCTGGTCGTGGCGCTGGGCCTGGTCGCGGCGCGCGCCCTGCCGCAGCCGGTCAGCAGACGCACCTCGCTGCTCGCCGCGCCCGTCGCGATCGTGCTGCTGATGCTGTCGCTGCCGGTGCGCAACACCCTCTGGCTCGGCCAGACCAGCATCATCCCGGTCCTGCTGGTCCTGCTCGGCTGCCTGGTCGTGCGGGGACAGCGGGCGGGCGGCGTGCTCATCGGCGTCGCGGCGGCGCTCCAGCCGACGGTCCTCCTCTTCGTGCCCCTGCTCTGGTTCACCGGCCGCCGCCCGGCCGCGCTCACCACGGGCGGCACCTTCGCCGCCGCCACGCTGCTCGCCTGGGCGGCGATGCCGCACGACTCGTACACCTACTGGGTCCACCACATGGCGGGCGTCGGCCTCGGCGGCCAGGCGGACGCCCTCGCCAACCAGTCCCTGCACGGTGCCCTGCTCCGCCTCGGCCTGTCCGGCCCACTGGAGATCGTCCTCTTCCTGGCGCTGGGCGCGACGGTCGCCGTGCTCGGCGTGCGGCGGGCCGTGCGCTACGCCCGCGACGGCCAGCTGCTGCTGGCGGTCGCCCTCACCGGCTGCGCGGCGGTCGCCGTGTCCCCGACCACCTGGCAGCACCAGCTCCTGTGGGTCCTCCTCGCCGTCGTCGGCCGCGTCGGCCGGCGCGCCTCCGACCGCTACGTCTGGCCGGTCGCCGTCGCCCTGGTGATGACGCTCCCCGCGCGGATGATGCTGCCGAACGTGCCCGCCCTGCACCCCGTCCGGGACAACGCGGTGCTGCTCGCGGCGGTGGCCGCGGCGACGGTCGTGCCCTTCCTCTCCCGGACGTCGGAGCACTACCGCACACCCGTCCCCACCGAGTACGCCGCCCCCGTCCCGGCCCGCTGGAAGCACGTCCCCCTGCTGCCGTTCCTGCGCCGCGTCCTGACCCGCCCCAACCTCCTCCTGGAGCTGCTGCTGATCCGCGTGACGTACGCGGCCTACCAGCAGGTCCGGCTGGCGGCGACCGGCGGCCGCGAGCGCGCGGAGGCCCACGGCCAGGAGGTCCTCGACCTCGAGGGCGCCCTGCACATCGACATCGAGCACACGGTCAACCACTGGGTGGTCGGCGTCGACTGGCTGCGCCACTTCTTCGACTTCTACTACGAGTCCTTCCACTTCGTGGTGCCGCTGTCCGTCCTCGCCGTCCTGTACTGGCGGCGCCCGGTCGACTACCGCTGGGCCCGCGCCTCCCTCGGCTTCGCCACGCTCCTCGCCCTGCTCGGCTTCTGGCTGTACCCGCTGGCCCCGCCCCGCCTGATGCCCGCCCTGGGCATCATCGACACGGTCCACGGCGTCCAGGACTTCTCCCAGCCGGACTACGGCACCCTGACCGCCCTGACCAACCAGTACGCGGCCATGCCCTCGCTGCACTTCGGCTGGTCGCTGTGGTGCGGACTGGTCATCGCGCTCGTGGCGCCGAAGTGGTGGATGAAGGCGCTGGGCCTCCTCCACCCGCTGTTCACGGTGTCCGCGATCGTCGCCACCGGCAACCACTGGGTCCTGGACGCGGCGGGCGGCGCGGCCGTCGTCCTGGCCGGCTTCGGCCTGGCCTACCTGCTCCAGGGCCCCCGGGCACGGGCGACGGCGATCCCGAGGCAGGCCGTGGCCGCCCCGGCGCTGCCGGAGAAGGACCGGACCCCGAGCTGATCACCGCCCGGCCGGGCCGTACCAGGTGTGACCGGGCCTGACCGGGCCCCTCTGGTCGTGCTCAGGTCACGCGAGGCGTCTAACCTCCTGTGCGGGAGGACTGATGTTCGGAGGAAACGTGCGGAGGGTGTTGGCCGGCGCCGCGACCGCCGCTGTCGTGGTGCTGTCCGGGGCGGCCTGCTCGGGCCAGGACACGGGCGCGGGGGAGGCGAAGAAGGGGGCCGCCGTCCCCTACGACGAGCTGAGGGCCCTGGCCTTCAAGGACGGCGAGGTGCCCGACGTCCATGACACCCCGGTCCAGGAACCCAGCCCCGGGATGAGCGAACCGGCGGCCCCGCCGGTCTCGAACGCGTCCTGCGCGACCGTCCTGGCCGCGGTGAACGCCGCCGGCGCCCCCACCGTCGTACGCCAGGTCTTCAACTGGAAGTACGACCTCTGGGGCGGCTCCTCCACCCTCGCCTCCTACGACGGCGACGGCGCCCGCCAGGCCTTCGGCCGCCTCCGGTCGTCGCTGGGGACCTGCTCGTCCTACAGCGGCGTCTCCTACGACGGCCCGTACACGACCGAGGTCACGCCGGCGAACGCCCCCCGCCTCGGCGACGAGGCCCTCGCCTTCCGCACCACCACGCCCACCAAGGACGGCCTGGTCCTGCACCGCGAACACGTCGTCGTCCGCATCGGCACCCTCACGGCGACCTTCACGAAGGTGGAGGCCGCGGGCGACGCGAGGTTCCCGCGGGAGCTGATCCGGCGGCAGGTGGAGCGGTTGGCTGGAACGCAGCGGGGCTGACCGCCGTCATGACCCCGACCCGTTGCGGGCCGTCAGCGCCAGCACGCTCAGCCCGAACATCAGCACCCCCAGGGGGAGATGGACCGACGGGACGTGCGCGATGCCGAGGACGACCTGGACCGAGGCGAGGAGGAGGAAACCGGACGCGTGCCAGACGGGCCGGGGCGAGCCGCCGCCCGGCTTCCACGCCAGCACCGCCGCGAGCACGTACAGCATCGACGCCCCGTACATCACACGGGCTCCGACACTGTGCAGCGTCTCTCCGTAGGACGCGGTCAGCAGCAGTCCGGCGGAGACCGCTTGAAGGAAGATGGTCAGGGTCTGCAGGACGATCGCGTACCGCAGGAACGAGAAGCTGCGCTGTGCCGTCGCCTGGGTGGCCATGTCACGGTTCTCCTGTTCCGCCCGGAAGCAGTAGATCGATAAGGTCTCACCAGCCCGACGACGCGGGCCTGCGAAAGGTAAGGCGAGGCGGCGGTCGGGAGCATGGGGATGGCTGGGACGAGCACCGATGAGACAGCCGGTGAGCGGCGGCAACTGATCAATGTCGCCTACCGGTTGCTCGGTTCACTGGCCGAGGCCGAGGACGCCGTGCAGGAGGCTTACGCGCGCTGGTACGCGCTTCCGCGAAGTCGGCAGGAGGAGATCGTGGCGCCTGGCGCCTGGCTGACGACGGTGACCGGCCGTATCTGCCTGGACCTGCTCGGCTCGGCGCGGGCTCGGCGTGAACGCTATGTCGGTGCGTGGCTGCCCGAGCCGCTGCCCGACCGCGCCGAGTGGGACCACGGCCACGGTACCGACCTCGCCGACCAGATCGTCCTGGACGAATCGGTGACCATGGCCTTCCTCGTCGTCCTGGAGTCGATGACGCCCGCCGAGCGGGTGGCGTTCGTCCTGCACGACGTGTTCCGTTACCCCTTCGCCGAAATCGCCGGCGTCCTCGGCCGGACCCCCGCTGCCTGCAAGCAACTGGCGGCCTCCGCCCGGCGGCGGATCGGCGTCGTGCGCGCCCCGGTGACGGCGGCCGGGCAGGCTGACGTGGTGCGGCACGTCAAAGAGGCATGGGAGAGGAAGGACATCGCGGCCCTGGTCGGACTCCTCGACCCGGCCGCCGTGATGACCGCCGACGGCGGCGGCATGGTCGGTACCGTCCTGCGCCCGGTCGAGGGCGGCGCCCGCATCGCCCAATACATGGTCGCCATCGCCGACAGGGCTCCGGGGCTCGAACTCCTGGAGCGGTCGGTCAACGGTGTGCCGGGCCTGGTGGCCCAGCGCGCCGGCGTCGTCCTGACCGTAGCCTCGTTCGACGTCTCCGACGGCCGCGTCAGCCGAATCTGGGCCGTCCGTAACCCGGGAAAGCTGCGGCCGTGGGCGCGGGACGGCCGCTAGCCGGGTGCCGCTGAGGCGACGTCACCGGACGGGCGCCGCACAGGGTGGCGGTTCTTCCGGCAGGCACTCGAACCACACCGTCTTCCCGCCCCCGGGCATCGGTGACACTCCCCACGTGTTCGTGACCGCGGCCACGAGGAACAGGCCCCGGCCGCTCTCCGAGGTCGGGTCGGGCTCCGCTGCCGCGCGCGGGAGCCGGTTGTCGCCGTCCCTCACTTCCACCCGGACTCCCGACTCCCGCTTCCGGATCAGCACCTCGCAGCGGCGGTCCGGGACGTGGCGGACCACGTTGGCGATCAGTTCCGTCAGCGCCAACTGCACCGCCTCCGTGAGGTGGTGCAGGTCCCAGTCCTCCAAGTGCCCTCGCGCGACACGGCGGACGTGGCGGGCCGAGTGCTCGCCGGCCGTGAGGGTCAGACGGTGCTGGATCGGGACGGGGGAGGCGAGGACGGAGGGAAAGTATTCGTTCACGGTACGAGCGTGACCTGCCGCTACTACCCTGGGCTACCGCTTGAATACAACCCGTTCAGGCGTGAGCAGCGCTGCGTGAGAGGGGCCTCGCGTGACCCACGTCAACGTCCTCGACCCGGGAGCTTCACCGCTCGACTACTACGGCTTCGAGCTGCGGCGGCTGAGGGAGTCCGCCGGGCTCAGCCAGCGGCAACTCGGCGACATCCTCAACTACACCGGGTCGTTGGTGGGCCAGATCGAGACCGCCAGGAAGGTCCCGACCGTCGAGTTCAGTGAGCGGGTGGATGCCGCTCTGGGGGCCGGTGGCCTGTTCTCGCGGCTCCTGGAGCTGGTGCTTCGCAGTCAACTTCCGGCCTGGTTCAGGCAGGTGGCCGAGCTGGAGGCTCGGGCGATCGAAATCTGCGCCTTCCAGATGCACATGGTGCACGGTCTACTGCAAAGCCCGGCCTACGTGCGTGCCGTTCTCGGAGCGCTGGACGAGAACGACCTCGACGACCGCACCGCCGTACGGCTCGCCCGGCAGCGAATCTTCGAGAAGGCGGAGCCGCCCATCTTCTGGGCGGTGCTGAGCGAGGCGGCGTTGTGCCAGGAGATCGGTGATCGGGAGGTCATGCGGGAGCAGCTCGCCCACCTTGTGTCCTTCGAGCGGAACCCGCGGATCAACATTCAGGTGCTGCCCTTCTCGGCGGGGGCGCACGCCGGGCTGACAGGCTCATTCACTCTCTTCCGCTTCACGAGTGATCCGACGATCCTCTACACCGAGGGGTATGGCAGTGGACATCCGTCCGCCAACCCGGCCACGGTGAAGGATTGTTCACTCCGTTACGATCATCTACGGGCCGCCGCGCTCTCCCTCAAGGACTCGGCGGAGCTGATCCGGCGAGTGATGGAGGAACGCTATGGAGAACAAGGCGATTCAGTGGCGTAAGTCCAGCTACAGCAGCGATCAGGGCGGCGAGTGCGTCGAAGTTGCCGAGACCCCCGCCACTGTGGCCGTACGCGACTCCAAGTCTCCGGCGGGCCCGGTCCTCACGCTTCGACCCGCCGTCTTCACCGCGTTCGTCGCGTGGGCCGGGACCGCCGGCGAGTAATTGGCCCCGGGGTGCTCAGGGACGGCCCGACGCCGTACAGGCCAGTGCGCCCGACAGGAGTGCCGCCAGGAGTAGGGGCACCCCCAGGCCGTGGTGGAGGAGGAGCCAGGCGCCGAGCAGGCCGCCCGTGAACAGGGCGGCCACGGCGGTGGCGCGGCGGCCGAAGCGGGTGCCGTGGCCGCCGCCCGCGTGGGACTCGGAGGCCATGCCGGTCAGGGTCATCGTGAGGACCGTCGTGGGGAGGTCGGGGACGCCGAGGTTGCGGACGGTCGCCGTGCGCAGGCCCAGGGCGAAGGCGGTCAGGACGATCACCGTGTAGATCGTGGCGCGGGCGTCGTCGGGGGCGGTGAGGGCGACGCCCGCCGCGGCTGCCAGCAGGGCTGCCTCCACGGCCAGTGTCAGGCGGGCCCGCAGGCGGTGCGAGCCGACGTCGTGGACCACGCGGCCCCCGGCGACGGCGCCCGCCAGGAAGCAGCCCAGCGAGGTCAGCGAGTGGGGGACCGAGAAGCCGGGGACGCCCGCCGCGGCGAAGCCGACGACCAGGACGTTGCCGGTCATGTTCGCGACGAAGATGTGGTGCAGGCCGAGGAAGCTGACGGCGTCGATCAGGCCGCTGGCCAGGGTCAGGACGAGCAGGACGGGCACGAGACGTAGACCGCGGGCTTCGGGGTCGGGCGCGGACGGTGCCGAGGGCTCGGGGGTCATCCACCCAGTTGATCACGAGCGGGGCGGAAAGCCGCGAAGGTGACGGAAAAGGCGAAAGCGGCGGTCCGGGGATCGGGGACCGCCGCTTTCGCGTCAGTGGGGGCGTGGGGCCGGGATCAGTACCAGCCGTTCGCCTGCCAGAAGGACCAGGCGCCGGTCGGGCTGCCGTAGCGGGAGTTCATGTAGTCGAGACCCCACTTGATCTGGGTCTTGGCGTTGGTCTTCCAGTCGGAGCCGGCCGAGGCCATCTTCGAGCCGGGGAGAGCCTGGACGAGGCCGTAGGCGCCGGAGGAGGCGTTGGTGGCGTCGACGTCCCAGTTGCTCTCGTGCTGGACGATCTTGCTGAACGCGTTGAACTGCGCGGCGTCCGGAATCATCTGGTGCGCGATCGCCTGGGCCTGGGAGGCGGAGGCCATGGCGGGGGCCGCCTGGGCGGGCGCCGCGGTCAGGGCCATGCCGGCGGTGGCGGCGGCCACGGCGACGGCGGTGAGGGTCTTCTTGGGGGAGGCGATGCGGCGGATGACGGAGACGGACACGGAGAACCTTTTTCCTCGGGGACGATGACGTCGCGGGGCGTGCCGGAATCACGCGGTACGTGGCCGGACCGCGTGAGGTGCGGTGGGTGGCTGGCATGCCGTGGCGCCGAGGCCCGGGGGCTTGTCGGCGCCGTGCGACGTCATCCAGAGAAGCAGGGCGGGCGGGTGTCCGCAATGACCCCTTTTACTAGTTGTGGCCGCATGTGCTCTGCCTGGTGCGGCTGTGAGCTGGCTCTCAAAGTGCAGGTCAGAGGCCTGATTTCCATGTGCATGACGTCCGAATTGTCCAACTAGGCCGGATCGTAGGTGACGTGCGTCATGTGCGGTGCTTCACCGGTCCGCGGCCCTCGTCTCACGCGCCGCGCACGCGTGCTCACGGCCCCGGGGGGTGCGGCACGGCAAGGGGGACGGCGGTGGCGCGGCGGATCACGGCTGCTTCCGGCGGCCGCTGATCAGGAAGCCGATGCCGATGCCGGCGACGAGGAAGACCCCGACGGTCCACCAGGTGCCGTAGCCGTCGTCGGAGTCCTTCTCCTTCTCGCTCGGGTTGTCCGACGTCTGCGTCGTCGCCGGTGCCGGGTCTGTCGCGTTCAGTGCGGCGACCAGGTCCGTGCCGCCGTGCACACCGGCGGGGATCGCCACCAACGGCGACGGCGACGGTGGCGGTGACGTGGACGGGGGCAGGTTGGCGGCCGTGGCGGGTGCCGCCGCCGCGATCATCGCGGTGGCGGCCAGGGCCGCTGCGCTGTGGCGGACATTCATCGGCGGATGCCTTTCCCGGTAGGACGGTTCATTGTGTCCTGCCGACCACTCTAAAAATCTTCTTCTTTGGGGGTTGCATCACACTATGGGCGTTCTATCCTGGTAGTGGCCTACGAGGCGAGTGAGGGAGTTCGACCGGAGTAGCCGACTTCGGCGAGACGGCGTGGCGGGACGTCACGGCATCCGCCGGTGGCCGACATCGACGGTCGGGCTGAGAGGCCGGAAGGCGGTAGTCGAGCCGGACGGCGACCCCCATTACCTGATCCGGGCAATACCGGCGAAGGGAACCCGTCTCGTAGGTTTTTCGTGTGCCCGCACGGCCGGTTTCCCGTGCACTCGCACGGCCCGTTTCCGGTGCGCTCAGCTCCGGGTCGCGGAGCCGAGAGGTGATGAGTCCGTCCGGGCGCCTGGGCTGCTCGGCGGTGATCACGGCGGCGGCTCGCGGTCCTTCCTCGCGGCCGTCGGCCGGTTGGGGCCCGACGGGGTGGAGCGTGCAGTTCCAGCCGCCGTGGAAACGGTGCCGGCTCATCGGGAGCGCATCGATCTCGGCGTCGGTGACCTTTACCCCCGGTGAAGTAGGTGCCCGGGTCGAGTTCGGCGCGGACTCTCAGTCCGGTGCGGGGGAACCGGTGAACTCGCCAGACTCCACACCCCGACGGACGTGGCCGCCCACCTCGATACATACGGCAGCCAGGCCCCGAGGGAGATCAAGCCCGCATGTTGATCCTCCGCGAGCCCTTGGACAGAAAAAGGCGGCCGACCTCCAGAGGGGCCGCCATGCCTCCCCCGGAATTCAATTTCATCCCGCACTAAACTACCCTTACGGGCATCCTCGCTCCTGCCCTTCACCCGTTTGGGGGAGCGCAGAATGCTGCGAGTTTCGTGCGCCGGTGTGCTTCTGGATGGAATGCCTTGCTCCGCCTATACACCTTCAATGGCGGTACTCGGTGTATCGAAAGCGCGCGCCCGCGGCCTTGACCCGCACTCCGCGCCCCCACCACCAGAGGAGAATCCCGTGGCTACCGGAACCGTGACCATCAACGGCCAGACCCACACCGACCCGCACGGCTGCTACAACATCGACGGCGGCCAGGCCGAGATCACCTACGACATCGACGTCCCCCTCACCGTGTACTCCGAGGCCGACGGCAAGGGTGACACCGTCTCCCACGTGGGAGGCGGCAGCGGAACAACGACCATCGCCCCTGCCGGAAGCGTCGTCATCGGCTGACCTGCTCACCCGACGACCGCACCGCGCCCGCCTCGACCGCAGAGCGAGTTGATCCGACGACGGGACCCGCCGATCTCGTCGTCGGCGACCGAGGCGAGCGGGCGCGTCTCGCCGAGGCGTTCTGCGGTGCTGCCGACCCCGATCCCGGAGTTGCGGACCTTGTTCGCATTGCCGAGCGAGTCGAGGAACAGGAATACGTCGGCCCCGGGGCGGACGGTGAATGCCGTCCCGGCGGGCAGCCGTACGCGTGTCGGTACCGCCTCCTCTTGCCGCAGACAACGGAGCCGCTTTGCGCACGACCTTCCGGCCGTTCCCGCAAGTCGTGATCAGTCGTCCCGCAGATAATCGCCGAGTTCACTCGCGAAACTCATCCCCGTCGCCGTTCGTGGCGGCGCTCCACATGCGGAACCCGGTTATCGGTTCTAAGTTTCTTGGAGAGGTTTCGCCGGTCATCGTTCGCTATGGGATGGCTAGGCGCCTTGTCACCTACCTGGAGGTAAGCGTCCATGAATCCGCAGAGCCGCGCCCCGAAGGGAAGCTTCGCCGACAGCGTCGAATCGGCGCCATCGGAACTTGTACGGGGCGAGCGACCGTTCAAGATCAGACTCGCTCACAACGGCACCCCCCAGGGGTACCTGGGCCTCTACGGAAACGGCTGGTGCATTCTGTCCGGCGACGGCCTCGTGTTCGACGCGTACACGCACGAGAAGGAAAAGACGTACTTCCGCGTCACCCAGGGCGACTGGAAGGACTACTACCTGTCCGTGAACAGCAGCGCCTACCTGGGGCTCTACAACTGGAGCAACGCGGTCGGCTGGGACTTCGAGGCCGTCAACGGGAAGGAACGACTGCGGTGCCTCTGGAACCACCAGGTGGCGTCGTTCCACTCGGACGAGGACCAGTACGTCTACGCCTGGGACGACTACCACAAGCTGGAAGCACACAAGGAGCACGTGTAGTCCGAGCGTCCGAGCCCGCGGCCTCCACTCAAGAGAGCAATTGAAGGCACTCCCTGGAAGCAGGGCGGTTCCGCGTCGCGTGTCGGCGGGCGGGCGGGCGGCGGCGGGTTCGTTCCGTCAGGCCGGGTTCGGTCGGCCCCGCCGCTCCTCCGGCCGGGCGAGCACCGTGGCGTCGGGCCAGGTGAAGCGGAGCTTGGCGGGGGAACCGGTGAGCCGGGAGGGGACTCCGCCGGGGGCCGCCACCGCGGCCCGTTCCGCGCAGGTGCCTCCCAGCGCCAGGTAGAACTCCTGAGCCGCGGTATTTTGCTCGAGCACCCACAGGTACAGCGCGTCGGCACGCGCGTGTTCGGTGACGGCCTCGGCGGCGCGGGACAGCAGTTCGGTGCCGAGGCCGGTGCGACGGCGGCGCGGGCTGACGTGCAGGCCGTCGATGAGACTGCCCCAGCGGCCGTCCTCGTCGAAGACGACATGGACGAGTCCCGCGAGCCCGGCGTCGTCCTCGGCCAGGACCGTCGCGGTGCCGTCCGGGCTGGACAGACGCGAGGACCAGGCGGTACGCCACTCGGCCACCAGATCGCCGTCCAGGAACGTGTCGGAGAACGCGCCGCGGTAGTGGCGGCGCCAGTTGGCCACCTGCAGCCGTGCGATGGCATCGGCGTCGCCGGAACCGGCCGGACGGAACCGCGGTGGTGCCGGAGGCGAACCCGTGAAGTGCGAGGACACCGACGACTCCGGGGCCGCCGCGTTCCTCCTGCCGAAATTGCTCTCGCTCAACCTGAACTGCTCCCTTCGCTGTGAGACGTCGAGGGTGGCCCGTACGACCGGTGCGCAGCGCTGCTGCGCGGGCCGAGTGGCGGCCGAGGGTGGCCGTGAGGCCCGTATCGTCATCGCCCTGAGTCGGTGCGGGATGCGGGGATGCGGGGACGCGGGATGCGGGGACGCGGCAACGCGGCCGGGGCCTCGGGCCGGCCCCGGCGCGCTCCGTCCGGGGCCCGGCGCTCGGCGGCTCAGTCCTCGAACAGGAGCCAGGCGATATGCAGTTCTTCCGCGCCCGGGCGGAAGATCCGCAGGAGCTCGGCGCGCTCGGGGTCGCCTTCGGGGAGGTACTCGGCCAGCAGCGCCTGCGCGGCGATCGTCTGCGGGCGGGCGCCGAGCGCGGCACGCAGATGGAGCGAGCGGCGCAGCATCGCCAGCCGCTCCGCAGGCTCCTTGTGCGGCGCGAGGTGGCGGATGATGTAGGACTCGAAGAGCCCGTCGCCGGACTTCGTCGCGACCTCGAGCGCCGTCTCGTACCGCGGGAGAGCGCCGGCCGCGTCTTCGTCGATGTTGTCCAGCAGGACGGCCCAGTGGTACTCGGCCCAGGCGCTCAGTATCTCGTCGCCGTCCTCGGCTGCCGCGCGGTAGGCGGCCTCAGCCGCGGCGCGGTCGTCGGCCTCAGCCGCGGCGCGGTCGTCGGCGCAGGTGTCGCGTCGCCGGAACAGCAGGCGGCTGTAGGCAAGCCGTCCGGTGAGCAGCTGTGCGGTCGGTGACGCGGGATCGAGTGCCGCTACCGCCTTCTCGGCCTCCGCGTGGTGTTGCCTCCGGAAGAACCACCGGTCGACGGCGATCTCCGCGCGCAGCTCCGGCGCGGCGTCCGGGCCCAGGACGGCGAGCGCGGCGTCCCACTCCCCGAGCAGATGCAGACGACTGGCCATGTAGGCGTCGTTAGATATCATGGCGCCTACAGTACGAAGGAGCCATGTAGGGGGTCAAGTGCAATACGGTGACTACATCGGGAACGTGACGCGGCTGGCCGTCGAGCTGGCCAATACCGGAACCCTCGACCAACACGGCGAACTGGTCGCCGCGTTCTTCGCAGAACACGAAATCGTCCCGCCGCCGGAGGGTGACTACGGCGACCTTCCCGAGCTCGTACGCACGGCCCTGGCGCAGATGGTCGACGGCACCGACCCCGACGCCGTACACCGCCTGCTGCGCGACTATCCGCCGGAGATGCACCTGTCCGACCATGACGGCCTCGGCGGCTGGCACATCCACTTCAGCCGCAACGGCGCCCCGGCCAAACGCTGGGTAGGACAGCAGATCGCCGCCAAGTTCGCCCTGGTCACCGCCGGGGATCCGGCGGTGACCCTGGGACGGTGCGCCGCGGCCGGGTGCGGGAACTACTTCGTGGACCAGTCGCGCAACCGCACACGGCGGTTCTGCTCCAACGCGTGCGCGAGCCGGACGACAGTCGCGGCCTATCGGGCCCGCGCGGCGAAGAACTCCTAGCCTCGCGCTGTCACGAGGTGGGCTGTCCGAGAGTTGATCAGAAACACGGAAAGTGCCTTTGGCCTGCAATGCCGGTGATGTGGATCGTCTTTCGGCTGGTCGAGCCGACCAGAGCCACCTCGACCAGCCGGAAAACGACCCGAATCACCGGTACCGGACCTGGTCGTGCCCCCGCGGATCCGTCACCTCGATCAGCCGGCACGCCGTCTCGATGTCGGCGCGCACCTGGGCGATGGAGGCCCGCCCGGAGAGCCAGGTGACGAGCGCCGAGTGCCAGGTGTGCTCGATGACGCGGACCGCGGAGAGCTGTGCGGGCGTCGGGTCGGCGGTGAGGTCCATCGCGTCGAGGATGATCGCCGTCGTCCGACGGGAGACCTGGTCGACCTCGGGGCTGACGCTGCGGTCGGCGAAGGTGACGGCGCGGACCATCGCCTCGGCGAGACGGGGCTCGCGCTGGAGGGCGCGGAAGGCGCGCATCAGGGTCACCGCCACACGCTCGGCCGGGGTGTCGCCCGTCGGGGGCCTTTTGCGCAGCGTGCCGTGCAGGTGCTCCAGCTGGTCCTGCATGACGGCGACCAGCAGGTGCACCTTGGACGGGAAGTAGCGGTAGAGGGTGCCCAGGGCGACCTGGGAGGACTCGGCGACCTCCCGCATCTGGACCGCGTCGAAACCGCCGCGGCCCGCCAGCCGCGCGCTCGCGTGCAGGATGCGCCGGCGGCGGGCCTCCTGCCGCTCGGTGAGGGGCGGCGAGGCCGGGCGCGCGGTACTGGCTTCCACCTTGTCCCCCTTGGCTTCCGCGGTCATGGGTCCGGTCACTTCCGCAGTCATGGGTCCCGTCATGGGTCCCGTCATGGGTCCCGTCATGGGTCCGGTCATGGGTCCCGCTCCGTGACGGTCGGTGAGGGCCCGCGATCGCACCGCACTCCAGGGCGCCCGGCCGTGGCGTGAATCACCTGATCAACTGCTCCGCGCATCCCTACCTGCCGGTAGATTCAGAGCCTCCCGAACGATCAAGTCTGGAACTTGTTCTAGATTAACGTCCCGTCGTAGTCTCGCGGGACAGTGCAGGCAGAAGGGGGCCGGAGTGACCGCTGAGGCCAGTCAGGCGGGGCCTGGGCAGGCCCCCGCCGCGGACGGCGGGCGACCGCTCGACATCGCGCTCCTCACCTACAAGGGGAACCCGTTCTGCGGTGGCCAGGGCGTCTACGTACGGCACCTCTCCCGCGAACTCGTCCGCCTCGGCCACCGGGTCGAGGTCATCGGCTCCCAGCCGTACCCCGTCCTCGACGACCTCGGCGACGACCTCGACGGGCGCCTCTCCCTCACCGAGCTGCCCAGCCTCGACCTGTACCGCCAGCCCGACCCCTTCCGCACGCCGGGACGGGACGAGTACCGCGACTGGATCGACGCGCTGGAGGTCGCCACGATGTGGACCGGCGGCTTCCCCGAGCCGCTGACCTTCTCGCTGCGCGCCCGCCGCCATCTGCGCGCCCGGCGCGGCGCGTTCGACGTCGTCCACGACAACCAGACGCTGGGATACGGGCTGTTGGGGGACGTCGGCGCCCCGCTCGTCACCACCATCCACCACCCCATCACCGTCGACCGGCAGTTGGAGCTCGACGCCGCCGAGAGCCGGCAGCGCCGCTGGTCGGTGCGCCGCTGGTACGCCTTCACCCGCATGCAGAAGCGCGTCGCGCGCCGGCTGCCGTCCGTGCTCACCGTCTCCGGCTCCTCACGCCAGGAGATCGTCGACCACCTCGGCGTCCGTGGGGACCGCGTCCACGTCGTGCACATCGGCGCCGACACCGACCTGTTCTCGCCCGACCCGTCGGTGCCCGTCATACCCGGCCGGATCGTGACGACGTCCAGCGCGGACGTCCCGCTCAAGGGCCTGGTCTTCCTCGTCGAGGCGCTCGCCAAGGTCCGCACCGAGCACCCCGACGCCCACCTCGTCGTCGTCGGCAAGCGCCCCGAGGAGGGGCCCGTCGCCCAGGCCGTCGAGCGCTACGGCCTCGCCGGCGCCGTCGAGTTCGTCAAGGGCATCTCCGACGCCGAACTCGTCGACCTGGTGCGCTCGGCGGAGGTCGCCTGCGTGCCGTCCCTGTACGAGGGCTTCTCGCTGCCGGCCGCCGAGGCCATGGCGACCGGGACCCCGCTCGTCGCCACCACCGGCGGCGCCATCCCCGAGGTCGCCGGGCGCGACGGCGAGACCTGCCTCGCGGTCGCGCCGGGCGACTCCGGCGCGCTGGCTGCCGCCCTCGGCCGGCTGCTGGCCGACCCCGCGCTGCGGTCCCGCCTCGGCGCGGCCGGACGGGAACGGGTGCTGGAGCGGTTCACCTGGGCGCGGGCCGCCGAGGGTACCGTCGCCCGATACCGCGCCGCCATCGAGCGGGCGGGCGGCGGGCGTTCCCCGCGCCCGGCCGGGCCGGACGCCGGCCCCGCCGTGCGCACGCGCCGTACGGCTCCCGCGACGGCGACGGCGACGGCGGCTGCGGCCGCGGCTGCGGCTGCGACTGTGACCAACGGTATGGCCGCGACCACCGGCACGGCCGCGACCACCGGCGTGCCCACGGCCACGACCGCCTCCGAAGCCGTTGACGTTGACGTTGACGTTGAATCCGATCGTGAAAGCAGGGCCACGTGCTGACCGTCGACTTCTCCCGGTTCCCGCTCGCCCCCGGCGACCGTGTCCTGGACCTCGGCTGCGGAGCCGGCCGGCACGCCTTCGAGTGTTACCGGCGCGGCGCGCGGGTCGTGGCGCTGGACCAGAACGGCGAGGAGATCCGCGAGGTCGCCAAGTGGTTCGCGGCGATGAAGGAGGCCGGCGAGGCCCCCGAGGGCGCCACCGCCACCGCCATGGAGGGGGACGCCCTCGCGCTGCCCTTCCCCGACGAGTCCTTCGACGTCGTCATCATCTCCGAGGTGATGGAACACATCCCCGACGACAAGGGCGTCCTCGCCGAGATGGTGCGCGTCCTCAAGCCGGGCGGCCGGATCGCGATCACCGTCCCGCGCTACGGCCCCGAGAAGGTCTGCTGGACCCTCTCCGACGCCTACCACGAGGTCGAGGGCGGCCACATCCGCATCTACAAGGCGGACGAACTGCTCGCGAAGATCCGCGAGGCCGGCCTGAAGCCGTACGGCACCCACCACGCCCACGCGCTGCACTCGCCGTACTGGTGGCTGAAGTGCGCCTTCGGCGTCGACAACGACAAGGCGCTGCCGGTACGGGCGTACCACAAGCTGCTGGTCTGGGACATCATGAAGAAGCCGCTGGCCACCCGGGTCGCCGAGCAGGCGCTGAACCCGTTGATCGGCAAGAGCTTCGTGGCCTACGCGACCAAGCCGCACCTGCCCGCTGTGGACCCGGCTGTGAACCCCGCCGTGGACCCGGCCGCGAACCCCGACGTGAACCCCGACGTGGACCCCGCCGTGGACGCGCGGTGACCACTCCCCGCACGGAACACCTGGTCCTGCCCGGGGTGCTCACCGCCGAGCAGGCCGCCGTGACCGTCCGCGGCATCCTCGCCGTACAGCGGGAGGACGGCGCGATCCCGTGGTTCCGGGGACACCACCTCGACCCGTGGGACCACACCGAGGCCGCGATGGCCCTCGACGCGGCGGGCGAGCACGAGGCCGCCGCGCGGGCGTACGCGTGGCTCGCCCGGCACCAGAACGAGGACGGCTCCTGGTACGCGGCCTACGCCGACGGCGCCTTCGACGACGTCACCGACCGGGGCCGGGAGACGAACTTCGTCGCCTACGTCGCCGTGGGCGTCTGGCACCACTACCTGTCCACCGGCGACGACACGTTCCTGGACCGCATGTGGCCGGTCGTCCTGGCGGCCGTCGAGTACGTGCTGCGGCTCCAGCAGCCCGGCGGCCAGATCGGCTGGCGGCGCGACGACGACGGCACCGCCACCACGGACGCGCTGCTGACCGGCTCCTCCTCGATCCACCAGGCGCTGCGCTGCGCGCTGGCGATCGCCGAGCAGCGGGAGGAGCCGCAGCCGGACTGGGAACTGGCGGCGGGCGCGCTGCGGCACGCCCTGCGCCGGCACCCGGAGCGGTTCCTGGACAAGGGGCGCTACTCGATGGACTGGTACTACCCGGTCCTGGGCGGCGCGCTCACCGGTGCGGAGGCCAAGGCCCGCATCGAGGAGTCCTGGGAGCGGTTCGTCGTGCCGGGGCTGGGCGTGCGGTGCGTGGTGCCCAACCCCTGGGTGACGGGCGGTGAGTCGGCCGAACTCGCCCTCACCCTCTGGGCGATGGGCGAGTCCGACCGCGCGCTGGACATCCTCCAGTCCATCCAGCACCTGCGGGACGCCGAGTCGGGCCTGTACTGGACCGGCTACGTCTTCGAGGACGAGGCGATCTGGCCGCGGGAGCTGACCACGTGGACGGCCGGCTCCCTGCTGCTGGCGGTCGCCGCGCTCGGTGGCCACGAGGCCACCTGTGCGGTGTTCGGCGGCGAGCGCCTGCCGGCGGGACTGGACCCGGACTGCTGCGGCTAGCCCCCGGCGGGTGCGCCTCGGAGCGCGGGGGTGCCGCCGCGGGCCGGGTGCGGGTCCGCGGTGGCCGGTCGCGCAGTTCCCCGCGCCCCTTCGGGCGCGGGGCTCAGTGGCGGTGGACCCGGTTGGCGATCGCGTGGCCCACGAACAGGTAGACCACCGCCGCCAGACCGTAGCCCGCGACGACCCGCGCCCACGCCTCGTCGAACGTGAACAGGTCGTGCGACCAGCCCGCCAGCCAGCGGGCCACGTCGTGCACGAGCTGCACGAAGTCGTTGCCCCGGTTGGCGTCCAGCAGGTACATGAGGATCCACAGGCCCAGGATGAGGGCCATGACGTCGGCCACGACGGCGATGACCGTACCGGCCTGGTTCGCACCGTTCCGATATCGAGGTGACATGCTGTTCGGTTTGCCGTTCGAAGCGGGATGAAACCCGGCCGGTTCCCGCCGGTTCCCGCCGCCCATGGGCCTCGGTTTTCCCGTCGTTGGTATGGAGTTCCCCCTTCCGGGGGACATCGTTCGAACACGTGGTTGATGATCCTGGCCCCTTGAGTGGCAGGAGGGCCGTTGTCCGACACCGCACGAGCCCACACCGGAAGACCCGCGCCGGAAGAGCCGCGGCTCACCACGCGCCAGGCCAGACGCCGTCCCGTCCCCCGCCGGGTCCTCGTCGCGCTGGTGCCGGCGCTGGCGGGCCTGCTCTCCCTGACCATCTCGGGCAACACGTTCCGCCCCTTCGAGCGGATCACCACCCTGGAGGCGCGGATGGCCTCCAAGTCCGACTTCTTCAAAGACCCTGAAGTGCAACGGCTGTTGCTCGAACACGGCTTACGGGTCGACATCCACCGCCTGGGCTCCCGGGGCATCGCCACCCAGTCCCTGACGGACATGGACGTCGTCTTCCCCTCCGGGCAGCCCGCCGCGAAACTCGTCCTCGACCGGCAGGACACGTCCGTCCGCTCGGTCCGCCCGTTCGTCACGCCCCTGGTCCTCGGCACCTTCCGCGCCTACGCCGAGACCCTGGTGAAGGCCGGCGTCGCCACCCCGCAGGAGAACCCCGACGGCGGCCCCACCCTCTACTACGACCTCGACATGGCCGCGTTCATGACCCTGCTCGACGGCCGGGAGGACGGCCGGACCACCGCCGACCAGGACGGCGACGGCCGCGTCGAGGGCGCCGACACCTGGAACGGCATCGGCTACGACCGGGACGGCGGCAGTGGCGACGGCGGCAGCGGCGACGGCGGCAGTGGCGACGGCGGCCGCAGCAACGGCGGCCGGGTCCTGGTGCGCACCTCCGACGTCTGCGAGTCCAACTCCGCCGGCACCTACCTCAGCCTCCTCGCCTTCGTCGCCAACCGGAACAGCACCCCCGGCACACAGAACACCGACGACCCCCGGCTCGCGGCGGACGCGGTCACCGCACTCGCCGCGAAGATCAAACCCCTGATCAACCTCCAGGGGATGTGGGCCGACGAACAGGCCGACAGCTACTTCTCCGACCTCGGCGAGAGCATCGCGCCCCTCTCCCTCCTCTACGAGCACCAGTACCTGGCCCACCAGCTCACCTACCACGAGCAGCACGACAAGCAGGACACCAACCGCGTCCTGCTCTACCCCACGCCCTACGCCCTCACCGAGCCCCAGCTCATCTCCCTCACCGACCAGGGCGACCGGCTGGTCCGACTGCTCCAGGAGAACGAGGAACTGCGCGACCGGGCCATCGAACTGGGCTTCCGCGTCCGCGTCTCCGGCGAGGACGGCACCGGCGAGCGCCTCGGCGACCACCTGCGCGACCACGGCATACAGGAGCCCGTCCCCAACCGGGACCAGACCAAGTCCTACGAACCCGAACTGGACGTCCTGGAACGGATCATCGACCACGTCGGCACCTGCCCGCCGCCCGCCCAGGACACCCCGTGACACGGCGTCCCGGCACCCTCGTGGCCGTCCTCGCCCTCGCCCTGCTGACCACCCTCACCCCGGCCTGCACCGCGGACGACGACCAGGTCACCCTGCGGGTGCTGGCCAGCCCCGAACTGGCGGACGTGGCACCGCTGCTGGACCGGCTGGAGGAGGAGACCGGCGTCGGGCTGGAGATGGACTACACGGCGACCGCCGACCTCGCCGGCCAGCCGCCCGCCCCCGGCGAGAAGGCGACGTACGACCTGGCCTGGCTCGCCTCCGACCGCTCCTTCCACCTGCGCGTCCAGGACTCGGCGGGCCGCCTCGCCCGGCCCGAGTCCACCGCGATCATGCGCTCACCCGTCGTCGTCGGACTCACCCCGGACACCGCCGACGCGCTGCGCGCACGGGCCCCCGGCGGCCGGATCTCCTGGGCCGACCTCGCGGACGCCGCCGCCGACGGCACCGTACGCTTCGGCATGGCCGACCCCCGGCGCAGCGACACCGGGCGGGCCGCGCTCGTCGGCGTCGCCACCGCGGCCGCCGACACCGGCGGCGCCCTCCGGGAGGAGGACGTCTCCTGCGACCGGCTGCGCGGCTTCCGCTCCGGCCAGACCCTCACCGGCGCCAGCTCGCGCGAACTGATCGACACCTACGTCGACCACCAGGACGCCGCCGACGCCCTGATCGCCCACGAGTCCGAACTGCTCACCCTCAACGCCCAGGGCCGGCTCGACCGCCCCCTGGAGATCGTCCACCCGGACGACGGCATGGTCCTCTCCGACTTCCCGCTGCTCCTCCTCGACCCCGGCGAGCGCGCGGCGTACGGCAAGGTCGTCGACTGGCTGCTCGGCGCCGACGTCCAGCGCGAGCTGATGCGGCGCACCCACCGCCGGCCCGTCAACCAGGACGTCGAGCCCTCCCGCGAACTGCGCGCGCCCGTCGGCAACGCCCTGTCCTTCCCCGACCGGCTGTCCATCGTGGAGCGGCTCGTCGACGACTACGGCGACCCGGTGCACGCCACCGGCGACCAGGTCGTGTTCGTGCTGGACTTCTCCACGTCCATGCGCGGCGAGCGCATCGCCGCCCTGCGGGCCGCCTTCGCGGGCCTGAGCGGCGCCGACCGGTCCGCCACCGGCAAGTTCGCCCGCTTCTACCGGGGCGAGCGCCTCACCGTCGTCCGCTTCGGCGGCCGGGTGCTCCAGGAGCGCACGGTCACCGTCCGCTCCGACGCCGACCTGCGCACCCTCGACCGGATCGTCGCGAACGGCGGCTTCGACGACGCCACCGCCGTCTGGTCGGCCCTCGACCGCGGATACCGCATCGCCACCGACGCCGTACGGGCCGCGCCCGAACGTCCCGTCGCCGTCGTGCTGATGACGGACGGCGAGAACAACGCGGGCCTGTCGTACGCCGAGTTCCTGGGCCGGCACGACCGGCTCGGTTCCGCGGCCGACGCGGTGCCCACCTTTCCCGTCCCGTTCGGAGAGGCCGACGCCGGCGCCCTGGAGCGGGTCGCCACGGCGACCGGCGGCCGCGTGGTCGACGCCGGGCTCTCCTCGCTCTCCGACGCGTTCAAGGAGATCCGTGGGTGTCATTGACAGTCAGTGGTGGGGCCTGTGGTGGCCGTGGCTGGTCGTCTGGGCGGTGACGGCGGCGTCCCTGGCCGTCGTCGCCCGGCACGCCCTGCTGCGCCTGGGCCGGTCGCGCCGCCGCCGCGACGACGGGCGCACCGTCCACGGCATGTGCTTCTTCCTGCACGACAAACGGGTCATGGACCTCTACCAGTACGGCGGGTTCGCCGACGCGCTGGAGGCGGAGGTCGCCGACCGGATGAACGTCGACACCGGCATCGGGCTGCGCGCCCGGCTGGGTCTCGGCGGCTCGGGCGGGGCGCACCGCCAGGTCACCAAGGAGCGGGTCACCGCCTACATCCAGCAGAGCACGCCGATCACGGTGATCCGGCTGCTGATGGACACCATGCGCAAGGAGGACGCCGTCGTGCACGCCGACCTCACCACCGGCGTGGTCACCCCGAACCGGGCGCTCGAGGACTCCCTGGGCGACCAGGGCGGCGACGGCAGGGTGCCGCTGACCGCCGTGGGCGTCGCGTCGGCGTTCGTCTCGGTCACCGGCCGGTTCACCGCCGTGCGCGCGGAGAACGGCGACATCGTGCTGAGCGCCCGGTACGGCACCGGACGGCCGCCCGCGCGGGTGCGGATCGTCTGCGAGGCGGCCGGGGTGCGCGAGGGCTTCCAGAACGCCGACTACTTCACCGGCGAGTTCCAGGCCCGCTGCCTCGGCAAGGTGCCGACCTGGAACCGCGAGCGGGGCGAGCTGACACTGAACCCGATCGCGATTTTTCTCTGAAGACGACTATGGCAGAGGTGTGCTGACGGTCAGTCAGCGACGCGCGGAGTGGTACGGCGACGGCCCCCCGCCCGAGCGGGCGAGGGGCCGTGCGGTGGTGCGGTGGTGCGGGCCGGGCTCAGCCGCGCTGGATGCCGGAGGTGTCCCGCAGGACACCGCGCCGGCCGTCCTGGGTCTGCGCGATGAGACCCTGGGCGCCCTGCTCGACGGCCAGGTACCAGGTGCCGGGCGCCAGTTCGGCGATCGGGGTGGGCGCGCCGTCCTCCGCGAACAGCGGACGCGGCACCGGCACGGCGAACCAGAACGGCGAGAAGTCCGGGGCCGGCGGCTGCGCCGGACCCGGCTGCGCGCCGAACGGCGGCTGCCCCGGCTGCCCCGGCTGCGGCTGCCCGCCGAACGGCGGCTGCTGCGCGCCCGGGTAGCCGTAACCACCGGGCGGCTGGGCGCCGTAGGGCTGCGGCGTCGGCGGCTTCGGGGCCGGGATCAGCGCCGCCTGGAGGGCCGGCACCAGCGGGCCGGCGATGGCGGCCGCGGCCAGCAGGAGGGCGGCGATCAGGCCGAGGATGAGGCCGGCGCCGGTGTCGATGTCCGCGCCGTCGAAGGCGTCGGTGAACGCGCCCAGCGGGTCGATGATCGACCAGAACGACGTCCACGCGGCGAAGACGGCCAGCGCGACGCCCAGCTGGCCGAGGTCGAGGCCGGCGACCTTGCGCGGCTGCGGGAGCGCGCGGGCGACGACGATCAGCGCCGCCCCGATGATCCCGCCGATGTACATGCTCATCAGGAGGCCGAGGTTGTCCCAGGCGTTGGGGACGTCGTCACCGGAGCCGTCGAACGTGTCCAGGAACGACGCGATGAACAGCAATACCGCTGCTCCGATCACCACGCCGTCGCCTCGAGTGAGGGAGCGGATATTCACTTCAGGTCCTTCGTCAGTCGTCTCGTCATCGGTCCACGCATCGGTAGAGGCGTCGCTGTCACCATGTCGCCGTCAGGCCCGGGTGGGAAGCGCGGGGGCGGCCCCTGATCGTAGGGACGACACTATCGTCCGTACGATCGGACTGTCCGCCGGGATCAGTGCGCCGATCGCTACCCGCGCAGGAAACTCACGATTCCCTCAGAGATCCCTTGCGCCGCCTTCTGCCGCCAGGCACCGCTGGTCAGCAGCGCCGCGTCCTTGCTATCGCGCATGTTGCCGCACTCGATGAACACCTTGGGAACCGTTGACAGATTGAGACCGCCCAGGTCCTCGCGCGTGACGAGACCGCTGCCGTCGCCCACGTAGTTGGCGGGGGCGCTGCCCGTGACGCGCCCGAAGTCCGTGGCGATCAGCTTCCCGAGTTCCCGCGAAGGGCCCACGATGGCACGGGTGTCGGCGGCGCCCGCGCGCACCTCGCCCGGCAGGATCACGTGGTAGCCGCGGTTGCCGGTCCCCGAGCCGTCGGCGTGGATCGAGACGACCGCGTCGGCGTGCGCGGCGTTCCCGATCCGGGCGCGCTCGTCGACGCAGGGGCCGTAGGGCCGGTCCGCGTCCTGCGTCAGCGTCACCGTGGCGCCCTGCCCTCGCAGCAGGGCGCTCAGCCGGTGCGCCACGTCCAGGGTGAACGCGGCCTCGCTGTAACCGGAGTTGGTGGACGTGCCGGTGGTGTCGCACTCCTTGCGGTGGGTGCCGACGTCCACCTTGCCGTTGATCTCGTCGGGGTGCCGGAAGTTGGTCGGGTTGTGGCCCGGGTCGATGACGACGACCTTCCCCGCGAGGGAGGCGGCCGTGGCCGTGGCCGTGGCCGTGGCGGACGGTGAGGCGGAGGCGGCGGGCTTCCCGTCGCCGTCGCCGGCCGCCGTCGCCCCCGGCCCGCCCGACGCCGCCCCCGTCACCCGGCCCGCCCCGCCGTCCCCGGTCCCGCCCAGCGCTTCGTACCCCAGCCACCCGAGCAGCGCGCCGGGCACGAGCACGGCGAGCGTCACGGCGAGGGGGCGGCGCAGCCGCGAGCGCCGGGGGAGCGGATGATCGAATTCCGGGCCTGTGTACGACACGCGTGCCACCCTAGGCCCTGTCGTGGACCGTACGGCGCGACCCGGGGGCGACGGCCGGACGAGTCGTGGGTACGGGGGCCCCGGCCCGGGACCGCGTCGGAGCCGTTGCCGTCCCCGGCCCGGGACCGCGTCGGAGCCGTTGCCGTCCCCGGCGCGGGAGTCGTGTGCGGGGGTGCCGGCCGGCCGCCCGGCGGCTCACTTCACGGGTGTGCGGGAACCCTCCGTGGCCGAGGAGGCCTCGGCGACCGGGGCGCCCGTCGCCGGCCTCCGCGGCAGCCACACCAGCATCAGCGCCGCCGCCGCGAGCAGCACCCCCGTACCCGTGCGGAACGCCAGCGCGTAGCCCTCGGTCAGCGCCTCCGGCGTGGGGCGGCCGTCGGTGCGGGCGGCGGCCACCGTCGACAGCACCGCCAGGCCCAGCGAACCGCCCATCGTGCGGGAGGTGTTGACCAGCCCGGAGACCAGACCGGCCTCGCCCGGCGCCGCCCCGGAGGTGGCGAGCGCGGCGAGCGGGGTCGCCGACAGGCCCGCGCCCAGCATCATCAGGACGCCCGGCAGCATGATGGCGGTGAGGTAGGCGCCGTCGGCGGTCATCGTCGACTGCCAGCCGAACCCGGCCGCCGCGACCAGCGCGCCCAGCGCGGCCACCGTGCGCGCCCCGGCCGTCCGCATGAGGCGGGGCGCGAGCTTCGAGCCGAGGACGATGGCCAGGGAGCTGGGCATCAGTGCCAGGCCCGCCCCCAGCGGTGTGTAACCGAGCGCGTTCTGCGCGTACAGCGTCATGAAGTACCACATGCAGAACATGGCCGACCCGGTCAGGAACATCGCCGTGTTCGCCGACGCCACCGGACGCAGCCGCAGCAGCCCGAGCGGCATCAGCGGGGCCGCCGTGCGGGCCTCTACGGCCAGGAACAGGGCGATCAGCGCGAGCCCGGCGGCCAGCGGCACCAGCACCGCCGCCGCGGTCCACCCCTCGGCCTCGGTCCGGGAGATCCCGTACGCCAGGGTGGCCAGCCCGGCCGTCACCAGCAGGGCGCCCGGCAGGTCGAGGCGGCGGCCGTCACCGGCCCGGCTCTCGGTCAGGCGGGCGAGGGCGCCGGCCAGGACGACCGCGCCGACCGGCACGTTGATCAGCAGCACCCACCGCCATGACAGCAGGTCGACCAGCACGCCGCCGACGAGTCCGCCCGCGGCACCGCCGCCCGCGCCGACTGCGGTCCAGGTCGCGATCGCCCGGGCCCGTGCCGCGCCCTCCGGGACGGCGGCGGTGACGATCGTCAGCGTGGCGGGCGCCAGCACGGCCGCGCCCAGCCCCTGCACGGCCCGCGCGAGCAGCAGCTGCCAGTCGTCCCGGGCCAGCCCGCCGGCCAGCGAGGCCACCGTGAACAGGGCGAGCCCGACCAGGAACATCCGCTTGCGCCCGTACAGGTCACCGGCCCGTCCGCCGAGCAGCATGAACCCGGCGAAGGAGATGGCGTACGCGTTCACCACCCACTGGAGACCCGCGGCGCCCATCCCCAACTCGGCCCGTATCGACGGCAGCGCCACGTTCACGACGGAGACGTCGAGGACGACGAGGAACTGCCCGGCGCAGGCGAGCGCGACGACGAGCCAGGCGGGGGAGGAGGCGGAGGAGGGGGAGGCGGAGGAGGCGGAGGAGGGGGAGACGGGGCGGCGGGGCGGTGGCACGCTGTCGGTCGCTTCGGGCATGGACGTCATGGTCTCAGGGCTCTGTCGCCCCTTGCATCGGGATTCGGGCGTAGGTCCCGGGCCGTAGCCCGGCAGGCCCGCGGCAGGCGCTCGCCAGGCCCGCGGCAGGCCCTCGGTAGGCCCGCAGCAGGCCCGCGGCAGGCCCGCGGCAGGTCCGCGGCAGGTCCGCGGCAGGTCCGCGGCAGGCGCTCTCTCCCAAGAGAAGGTCAAGATTTCGTTAGTGTGCCGAAGCATCGGAATAGTTGCTCATGCATACGTGGTTCAACATGCACGTATCCCACCCTCATCTCGTCTCACCTCACCTCAGGCCTGGAGGCCCCCCTTCATGACGCACACGCCGACCGACCGGCCCCGACGCGGAGCGAACGGTGCCGTAGTCCCGGTGCTCGCCTTCGCGGGCATCGTGGTCGCGGTGATGCAGACCCTGCTCGTCCCGGTCGTCAAGGACCTGCCGCAGCTGCTGGGCACCGCCCCCGGCGACGCCACCTGGGTCCTGACCTCCACCCTGCTCTCCGGCGCCGTGGCCACGCCCATCATGGGCCGCCTCGGCGACCTGTACGGCAAGCGGCGCATGCTGATCCTCAGCCTCGCCGTGATGGTCGTCGGCGCGCTGGTCAGCGCCGTCACCAGCGACCTGCTCACGATGATCGCCGGCCGCACCCTCCAGGGCTTCGCGATGGGCGCGATCCCGCTCGGCATCGGCCTGATGCGCGACATGCTGCCCCGCGAACGGCTCGGCTCGGCCATGGCCCTGATGAGCTCCTCCATCGGCGTCGGCGGCGGCCTCGCCCTGCCCGCCGCCGCACTGATCGCCCAGCACAGCGACTGGCACGCCCTCTTCTACGGCGCCGCAGGCCTCGGCGTCCTCGCCATCGCCCTCACCCTCCTCGTCGTCCCCGAGTCCCCGGCGCGCGCCGAGGGCTCCTTCGACCTGCCCGGCGCGCTCGGCCTGTCCGCCGGACTCGTCCTCTTCCTGCTGCCCATCACCAAGGGCAGCGACTGGGGCTGGACCTCCGCCACCACGCTCGGCCTGTTCGCCGCGGCGGCGGCCGTCCTCGTCCTGTGGGGCGTGATGGAGCTGCGCCTGAAGGCCCCGCTGGTCGACCTGCGGACCACCGCCCGCCGCGAGGTCCTCCTCACCAACCTCGCCTCGATCATGGTCGGCGTCAGCTTCTACGTCGTCTCGCTCGTCCTGCCGCAACTGCTCCAGCTGCCGACCAGCACCGGCTACGGCCTCGGCCAGTCGATGGTCACCGCGGGCCTGCTCGTCGCCCCGCTCGGCCTGACGATGATGTTCACCGCGCCCGTCTACGCCCGGCTGTCCGCCCGCTACGGCCCCAGGATCACGCTGATCCTCGGCATGCTGATCATCGCCGTCGGCTACGGCGCCGGCCTCGGCCTGATGAGCGCCGCCTGGCAGAGCCTGGTCATCGCGGTGGTCCTCGGCGCCGGCATCGGCCTCGCCTACTCGTCCCTGCCCGCGCTGATCGTCGGCGCCGTCCCCGCCTCCGAGACCGGCGCGGCCAACGGCCTGAACACGCTGATGCGGTCCATCGGCACGTCCGTCTCCAGCGCCGTCATCGGCATGGTGCTCGCCAACACCGCGCACACCGTGAACGGCGTCGCCGTCCCCACCCTGCACGGCTTCCGCGTCTCCTTCCTGATCGCCACCGCCGCCGTCGCCGTGGGCCTGGTCCTGGCTCTCCTCCTGCCCGGCCGCACCCCGTCGGCCGTGCCGCAGCTGCGCGCCAGCAGCGAGGAGGACGCCAACCTGGAGCGCGCCGAGGCCGCCCTGCGGGCCTTCCGCGGCCGCGTCCTGGACGCCGGCGGCACCCCGGTCGCCCGCGCCCGGGTCACCCTCATCGACCGCCGCGGCCGGCAGGCCGGCGCCACCCTGTCCGCCGAGGACGGCAGCTACGCCCTCACCGTCCCCGCCCAGGGCTCCTACGTCCTCGCCGCCCGGGCCACCGGCCACGGCCCCCACGCCTCCGCCGCGACCCACACCGGCGACGACCGCCCGGTCGACGTGGACCTGGCGCTGCCGGGAGAGACGGTCACCGCGTAGGAGCACCGCCCAGGCCTCGGAGTTCGCTCGCCGCACCCCCCGTCGCAGCGCCGACGGGGGGTGCGACAGCATGGGGCGCCGACACACCCGTACGACCGAGGGGGACCCCATGACCGCGGCACCCGCGCCCGAGATCCTGGCCGCGTTCGAGGCCGCGAAGGGCTTCATGCCCGTCGACGAGGGGCTCGCCCTGTACGCGGCGGCCGCGGCGGCGGGGCGGCTCGGCCTGCCGCTGCTGGAGGTCGGCACCTACTGCGGGCGCTCCACGATCCTGCTCGCCGGCGCGGCCCGCGCCGCCCGGGTCACCGCCCTCACCGTCGACCACCACCGGGGCAGCGAGGAGCAGCAGCCCGGCTGGGACTACCACGACCCGGAGACGGTCGACCCCGGGACCGGCCTGATGGACACCCTGCCCACCTTCCGCCGCACCCTCCACCGGGCGGGCCTGGAGGAGCACGTCGTCGCCCTGGTCGGCCGTTCGCCGCAGGTGGCGAAGGTGTGGGGCACTCCCCTCGGCCTGGTCTTCGTCGACGGCGGCCACACCGACGAGCACGCGAACGCCGACTACGAGGGCTGGGCCCCGCACCTCGCCGACGGCGGTCTGCTCGTCATCCACGACGTCTTCCCGCACCCCGCCGACGAGTTCACCGGCCAGGCCCCCTACCGCGTCTACCTGCGCGCCCTGGCCTCCGGAGCCTTCACCGAGGTCTCGGACACCGGCTCGCTGCGGGTGCTGCGGCGCACGGGCACCGGGATCTGAGGGGGCGGCTGAGGCCACCGCGAACCGAGGGGCGACGGCGGTCACCGCGATCCGGGGCGACGGCCACCGCGATCCGAAGGGTCGCGGCCGGGAGCGGCTCTCAGCCCGCCCGCTGCTGCCGCTGCCGCCCCCGGCGACGGCAGCAGCGGGCGGCCGCCAGGGCCACGGCCACCGCGAACGCCCCCGCGGCCCACAGCCGGGCGTCCCGCTGGGGCCGGTAGGGCAGGGCGGGCGACGCCCGGAGCGGGATGGCGGCGGTGTCGTTGCCGGGAGTGCGGTCGTAGGGGTTGTACGTGCGGATGGTGCCCCGCGCGCCGGGGACCTGCCGGTCGATGCGGACGCGGAAGCCGATGGCGGTCGTCCCCCCTTCGTGCCGCACCTCGTAGAACCGGTCGTGCCCGATCTCGCAGACGAACGCCCCGCCGGGCTCCTCCGGCCGGTCGCACGCCCACCGGCCGCCCGAGTCCTCGAAGGTGTACGGGACGGAGGTGACCGTGGTGCCCTCCGGCGGGACCACCTCGAAGCGGCCCAGGTCCTCGCTGTCGAGGATCCGGCCGGGGCCGAGGTCGCGCACCCCGAGCCGCACCTCCACCGTGTCGCCGACCCGGCCCCGCACCGTCGCGGTGACCGGCCGGTAGTCGACCTGCACGGTGGTGCCCACGCCGAGGGTGCCCTGCCCGCTGTCGAAGCCCCGGTCCGCCGTGCGGACCAGGGTGAGCGCGGCGCCCGTTCCGCGCACGGTGTGGCCGGCGGGCCGCTGCGGGGACGCCGACCAGGTGTAGGTCACCGTGCCCTTCAGCTCCCCGGGCGGGGCCGTGTACACCAGCGGCGCGCCGGTGCGGAAGGCGGCGCCCGCCGTGGCCTCCGCCGGGAACGTGCACCACGCCGAGGTGGGCGCCGAGCCCGCGTAGAAGCAGTTGCGGTACCGGGGCGTCAGCGTCAGGCCCGTCACGTCGACCTGGAGGGCGACGCCCTGCGGGGTGGGGAACGCGGAGTGGTTGGCGAACCCCGGTGTCACCGTCGCCGCCGTGCCCGGCTCCAGCCCGCTCACCGCCGGCTCCTCGCCGGGCGCGTACAGCGTCGGTCCGCCGACGACCATGCGGGTGGTGCCGGTGACGGGGGCGGCGTTGCCGGCGGTGGCGGTGTACGTCACCGTCCCGCTGTCGCCCGGCCGCACGCCGTCCAGGCCGTGCAGGGTGAAGGGCGCGTTGGTCTCGCCGTCGCCGTTCTGGAGGGTGCCGTACGTGCAGGTGAACACCGGTCCCTCGCCCGCGCAGTTCCCGTAGCCGCCCTTCACCGCGCGGGCGACACCCGCCAGCCCCGAGGTGTCCACGACGACGGTGACGTCGCGGGCCGGGCCCCCGTCACCGCGCACCACGGCGACGGGCACCACGAAGTCGTCGTTCTCGGCCCGCGCGCCCTCGTCGGCGTTGTACATGGTGAAGCTCTCCGGGGCCTCCAGACGCAACGCCACCTGCCCGGAGCCGTCCGCCACGGCGGGAGCGCCGGCCGTGGCGCCGGCCGTGACGAGAACGGCGGCGAGACTCACCGCCAGTGCGGCCGCACGTCTGCTGATCCGTATCGGTAGGAGCATGCGGGCACTATGCCAGCGTGCCGCCCACTGCCGGCCGCCCACCGTCCACCGTCCATCGCCCGTTGCCCGAAGCCCGCACCCCACGGCCCGCTGCTGCCCGACGCCCGCCTCCCACCGCCCGCTGCTGCCCGAAGCCCGCACCCCACCGCTAGCTGCTGCCCGAAGCCCGCACCCCACCGCCCGCTGCTGCCCGCTTCCCGCCGCCCACCGCTCGGTGTCACCGTCACCGCCGCGCGACGCCCGCCGCCACCGTCAGGAGTCCCATGCCCATCGACGCAGCCGAGGCGCTCGCCGCCGCGCCCCGCTCCCGCGAGATCACCTGGACCCCCGAGGACGTCCTGCTCTACCACCTCGGCATCGGCGCGGGCCGCCCCGCCACCGACCCCGACGAGCTGCGCTACACCCTGGAGTCACAACTGCACGTCCTGCCCAGCTTCGCCACCGTCGCCGGCGCCGGTGCGCCCGGGGTGATCGAGGCACTGTCCATGCCCGGCGTCGACGTCGACCTCGCCCGCGTCCTGCACGGCGGCCAGTCGCTCGTCCTGCACCGCCCGGTCTCCGCCGAGGGCACCGCCACCGCCACCAGCCGGATCACCGCGGTGTACGACAAGGGCACCGCCGCCGTCCTCGTCCTGCGCACCGACGTCACCGACGCCGACGGCCCGTTGTGGACCGACGACGTCCGGATCTTCGTACGGGGCGAAGGCGGCTGGGGCGGCGACCGCGGCCCCTCCGCCCGTCCCGTCCCACCGGCCGGCGACCCCGACACGGTGCTCGAACGGCCCGTCCGCGAGGACCAGGCCCTGCTCTACCGCCTCTCCGGCGACCGGAACCCGCTGCACGCCGACCCCGACTTCGCGCGGCGCGCCGGATACGAGCGGCCCGTCCTGCACGGCCTGTGCACCTACGGGATCACCCTCAAGGCCGTCGTCGACACGCTGCTCGACGGGGACGTGACCCGGGTGCGCTCGTACACCACCCGCTTCGCCGGAGTCGTCTACCCGGGGGAGACCCTGCGCGTCCGTCTGTGGCGGGGGGCGGGCGCCGTGCGGGCGGCGGTGAGCGCGGTGGAGCGGGACGACGCGCCGGTCCTCACCGACACGCTCGTCACACACGACTGAGGCTCCGGCGGAACGAGGAACGCGGAGCCCGGAGCCGGACGCGGAGCCCGGAGCCGGACGCGGAGCCCGGAGCCGGACGCGGAACCGGGACCGCGGAGCTCAGACGGCGGGGCCCGGACCGCGAAGCCCGGACCGCGAAGCCCGGACCGCGAAGCTCAGACCGCGCAGCCCGGCACGCAGAAGGCCCCGCCCGTCTCGCGACGGGCGGGGCCTCCCGGCGTACCGTCAGGCAGCCGCCTCGGCCTTCTCCACGGCCGGCTTGCGGTGCCGGCCGCGGGGAGCGGACTCGCCGTCCTGGGCCGCGACCGGGCCCCGGTGACGGCCGTGACCGGTCTCCTGGGCGTCGGCGGACAGCGGCGTGGTGCTTGCGTCACTCATCGGAAGTGTTCACCCCGTCAACATGATCCTTTTACAGCCGGGAGAGTTTATCCGGCGTACCTCGGGGCGGGTGCAGGCGGCCGCGCCGACCGCTGCTAATTCGTTACAAGCCGGTCGAGTGGGGCCTGCTGGAGCGGGACGGGACGGGGGGCACCGGGTGCGGAGGCACCGTGGCCGGGTCCGGGTCCGGGTCCGGCGGCGGAGGCAGGGGCGTCGGCGGGGGCGGGGCCGGGGCCGGGGGGTTCGGCGGGGAGGGGGCCCGGTGCGGAGGCCGGCGGCTGCGCGGCCCGCGGCTCCGCGGCCGTGCTCCGCGGGGGCACGGCCACGCGCGCCACGCCGCACGGCTCCGCCGCCGTCGCGTACGGCAGGCACAGCACGCCGTCCCGGGTCCACAGGCCGCTGCCCGCCAGCCAGCCCTCGGGAGCCGCCACCTGGCGCAGGTGCCGTTCCACCGGGCGCCACACGCCGAGCCGGCTGCCGAACGGGCCGTCGACGCGGAGCGCCACCGCGCACGTCTCCGGCAGCAGCACCTGACCCGGCTGGATCGCGAACGGTGTCAGGACGCAGCCCGGCATCCGCAACGACTCCGGGAAGCGGACCGGGAACGTGCTGCCGAGCACGCCCCAGCCGAGGCGCGGCTCACCGGGCGAGGGCGCGTCCGAGCGGATCAGCAGCAGACCGCTGTCCGGGTCCGCCAGCAGCAGACGGTCGTCGCTGTCGGCGGTGATCTGCAGCAGCGGGGACACCTCGCCGCCCCGCTCCAGGTCCACCACCACGGCCTTCGTGCGGCCGCCGGTCTCCCGGTCCAGCGCCAGCATGCGTCCCGTCCGGTCCAGCCACACCCCGCCCGAGCAGCGGCCGGGCAGGTCGGTGACGTGCTCCGGGCCGAACGCGCCGCCCGCGACCAGCCACAGCGTCGTCGAACGCGGGCCCACCGCCAGGGCGTACGCCCGTTCGCCGCACGGCGCCGGCGGCAGCAGGCGCAGCCGGGTGCCCACGTCCGGGCACTCCACCGCGCCCAACGGCAGTTCTCCCGTGCCGGGGCCGGTCGGGTAGAGCAGCGAGAAGGCGTGCCGCCCCTGCACCCGCCGCCGGATCAGGACCCGGCCGTCGCCCATCGGGTGCACGTCAGTGCCGGGCTCCTCCGGCTGGTGGACGGGCAGCGGTACGGCGTACGGCTCGGGGCCGTCCAACGTCCAGCGCTCCGGGTACCAGGACTCGCCGTCCCGCGCGAGACGGGCGGCGTAGGCGCCGTCCGCCGTGATCACGCAGGGCGCGTGCGGCGTCCGGTCGTCGTCTTCCTCGTCCTCCGCGGTGGATTCGATTGCACAGGCCGTCATGGCTCGGTCACCTCCGGTGACGAAGCTAAGGTCGTGCGCCCGGGCCGGGGATCGGCGCACGGGGGCTTCGCTCGTACGAGTGGTGCAGAAGCGATTCGCCTCCGGAGGGCCGGGGGGCTGTGCTGTCCGCCCGCCCGGCCCCCTCCACCCCGCGCCGGTGCACCCCCGAGGACCGGCCAGGTAGCCTTTTCCCCGTGCCCCGTCTGTCTGAAGTCATCGCCGCGCTGGAGAAGCTGTGGCCCGCCGAGCGGGCCGAGGCCTGGGACGCGGTCGGTACGGTCGTGGGCGACCCCGACCAGAAGATCGCGCGGGTCCTCTTCGCGGTCGACCCCGTCCAGAAGATCGTCGACGAGGCGGTGAAGCTGGACGCCGATCTGCTCGTCACCCACCATCCGCTGTACCTGCGCGGGACGACGACCGTCGCGGCGTCGACCTTCAAGGGCCGGGTCGTGCACGATCTGATCAAGAACGACATCGCGCTGCACGTCGCCCACACCAACGCCGACACCGCCGACCCGGGCGTGAGCGACGCGCTCGCCGGGGCGCTCGATCTGCGGGTCGTCCGCCCCCTCGTCCCCGACGTCTCGGACCCCGAGGGGCGGCGCGGGCTCGGGCGGGTCTGTGAGCTGGACCACCCGCTGACCGTGCGGGAGTTCGCCGCGCGGGCCGCGGAGCGGCTCCCGGCGACCGCGCAGGGACTGAGGGTGGCGGGCGATCCGGAGGCGGTCGTACGGACCGTCGCCGTGAGCGGCGGATCGGGGGACAGCCTGTTCGACCACGTGCGTGCGGCCGGCGTCGACGCCTTCCTCACCGCGGACCTGCGCCACCACCCGGCGTCCGAGTTCATGGCGGCCGGCGCCCACCGTCCCCTCGCGCTGTTCGACGCGGCGCACTGGGCCACCGAGTGGCCCTGGTGCGAGCTGGCCGCCGCCCAGCTCGACGAGATCTCCGACCGGAACGGATGGGGCCTGCGGGTCCACGTCTCCACGACGGTCACCGACCCCTGGACCCTTCACTCCCCCTCACCTGGAGCCCCCAACTGAACGCCGCGCCCGCCGACCAGATCCGACTCCTCGACGTCCAGGCCCTCGACGTCCGCCTGCAGCAGCTCGCGCACAAGCGGAGGTCGCTGCCCGAGCATGCCGAGATCGAGTCGCTGACCAAGGATCTGACGCAGCTGCGCGACCTGCTCGTGGCCGCGCAGACCGAGGAGAGCGACACCGCCCGCGAGCAGACCAAGGCCGAGCAGGACGTGGACCAGGTGCGTCAGCGCGCCGCCCGCGACCAGCAGCGGCTCGACTCCGGCGCCGTCACCTCCCCGAAGGACCTGGAGAACCTCCAGCGGGAGATCGTCTCCCTCGCCAAGCGCCAGGGTGACCTGGAGGACGTCGTCCTGGAGGTCATGGAGCGCCGTGAGGCCGCCCAGGAGCGGGTCGCCGAGCTGACGGAGCGGGTCTCCTCCGTCCAGACGAAGATCGACGACGCGACCGCCCGCCGGGACGCCGCGTTCGAGGAGATCGACGGCGAGACCGCCACGGTGACGAAGGAGCGCGAGGTCGTCGCCGGCGCCGTCCCGGCCGATCTGCTCAAGCTCTACGACAAGCTGCGCGGGCAGCAGGGCGGCATCGGCGCGGCCAAGCTGTACGCGCGCTCCTGCCAGGGCTGCCGCCAGGAACTCGCCATCACCGAGCTGAGCGAGATCCGCAAGGCCGCGCCCGACACCGTCGTACGGTGCGAGAACTGCGGCCGGATCCTGGTGCGCACCTCCGAGTCCGGGCTGTAAGGGGCTGACGGAGTGCGGGAGTTCATCGTCGAGGCCGACGGCGGGTCGCGCGGCAACCCGGGACCCGCGGGCTACGGCAGCGTCGTGATCGACGCGGCGACGGGGGAGACGCTCGCCGAGCGCGCCGAGTACATCGGCGTCGCCACCAACAACGTGGCCGAGTACCGCGGGCTGCTGGCCGGACTGCGCGCCGCCCGCGAACTCGACCCGTCGGCCCCGGTGCGCGTCCGGATGGACTCCAAGCTGGTCGTCGAGCAGATGTCGGGGCGCTGGAAGATCAAGCACCCCGACATGAAGCCGCTGGCCGCGGAGGCGTCCCGCGTCCTCCCGCCCGGCCAGGTCACCTACGAGTGGATCCCGCGCGAACGCAACAAGCACGCCGACCGGCTGGCCAACGAGGCGATGGACGCGGGCAAGCGGGGCGAGCAGTGGGACCCCGGGGCGTCCCGGGCCGCCCTGGACGCCCCGGCGCGGCCGGCCGCCACCGCGGCGGCGCCCGAGCCGTCCGGTCCGCCCGGGGACGCGGCCGCGGGGGCGGCCAGGGCCCGTGCGGCACTGGCCGAGGCGCGTCCGACGACGGCCACCACCCCCGCTCCCACACCGGGCGCGAAGGCCGACGACCGCCGTGCCGCCCGCACCGTGGCCACCCCCGCCCCCACCCTGCCCGCCGCTGCCGCGACGCAGGCCGCCTCCGCCTCCGCTTCAGCCTCCGCTTCCGCCTCTGGCTCCGCTTCCGCCTCCGCGCAGCCGTCCGTCGGCTGGGGCTCGGCGCCCGACCTCGGAGCGCCGGCCACCTTCGTCCTGCTGCGGCACGGAGAGACCCCCCTCACCCCCGAGAAGCGTTTCTCCGGCAGCGGCGGCACCGACCCCTCCCTCTCCGGCATCGGCCGGGAGCAGGCCGAACGGGTCGCCGCCGCCCTCGCCCGGCGCGGCACCGTCCAGCACATCGTCGCCTCCCCGCTCGCCCGCACCCGGGAGACCGCGGCGGCCGTCGCCGCCCGGCTGGGGCTGGAGGTCACCGTCGACGACGGGCTGCGCGAGACGGACTTCGGAGCCTGGGAGGGGCTGACGTTCGGCGAGGTCCGCGAACGCCACCCCGACGACCTGAACGCCTGGCTGGCGGACCCGGAGGCCGAACCCACCGGCGGCGGCGAGAGCTTCGCGGCGACCGCCACCCGGATCGCCGCCACCCGCGACAAACTGGTCGCGGCGTACGCGGGCCGCACCGTGCTGCTGGTCACCCACGTCACCCCGATCAAGACCCTCGTACGGCTCGCGCTGGGCGCGCCGCCGGAGTCTTTGTTCCGGATGGAGCTGTCGGCGGCCTCGCTGTCGGTCGTGGCGTACTACGCGGACGGCAACGCCAGCCTCCGCCTCCTCAACGACACGTCCCACCTGCGTCCCTGAGGGGTGCGGCGGCATCCCCTAGGGGTGCGGCGGTATCCCCCAGGGGTGCGGCGGCATCCCCTAGGGGTGCGGCAGCGTCCCTGAGGCGGGCGGCGGTGTCCCCCAGGGGTGCGGCAGCGTCCCCGAGGCAAGCGGCGGTATCCCCGAGGCGGGCGGCGGCCCGCGCCAGCTCCTCGATCCGCCCCCAGTCCCGGGCCGCCACCGCGTCCGCCGGAACCATCCAACTCCCGCCTACGCAGCCGACGTTGGGCAGCGCCAAGTACTCCGCGGCGTTGTCCGGGCCGATCCCGCCCGTCGGACAGAACCGGACCTGTGGGAGCGGCCCGGCCAGGGACCCGAGATACGCCGTCCCCCCGGCCGCCTGCGCCGGGAAGAACTTCATCTCCCGCACCCCGCGCTCCAGCAGCGCCACGACCTCCGACGTGGTCGACACCCCGGGCAGGAACGGGAGCCCGGACGCGCGCATCGCCGCCAGCAGGGCCTCCGTCCAGCCGGGGCTCACCAGGAACCGCGCGCCCGCCGCCCGGCACCGCGTCACCTGCTCCGGCGTGATCACCGTCCCCGCCCCGACGACCGCCTCGGGCACGGCGCCGGCGATCTCCCGGATCACGTCGAGCGCGGCGGGCGTGCGCAGCGTCACCTCGACGACCGGCAGCCCGCCCGCGACCAGCGCCCGCGCCAGCGGTACGGCGTCGGCGGCGTCCCGCAGGACCACGACGGGCACGACGGGGGCGAGACCCAGGACCGAGGCAGCCGAAGGGGAGGGCAGCAGTGAGGTCATGCGCCTCATCCTGCCCCCGGCGCGCAACACGCGCAAAGGTCATTGCACATGATGCAACGACGAACGCCGCCGTCGACTAGTGAACCTGCTCCACCAGCACGTCCAGCGTCCAGACGGCCCCCGCCCGCGCCGGGGCCTTCTCCTCCACCACGTAGCCGAGGTCGCGCAGCGCGACCACCAGTTCGCCGGGACCCTTGGGGGCGATCCCCGCCGTCAGCAGACTCCGTACGATCCGCCCCTTGGTCGCCTTGTTGAAGTGGCTGACCACCTTCCGGGTCGGCGCGTGCAGCACCCGCACGCTCGCCGTCCGCCCGGCCACCTCGCCCTTCGGCTTCCACGCCGCCGCGTACGCCGCCGACCGCAGGTCCAGCACCAGCCCGTCCCCGGCCGCCTCGGGCAGCACGTCCGCCATCGGCACCCGCCAGTGGGCGCCCAGCGCCCCCAGCCCGGGCAGCTTCACCCCGATCGAGCAGCGGTACGACGGGATCCGGTCCGTCACCCGGACCGCCCCCCACAACCCCGAGAACACCAGCAGCGACCCGGCCGCCCGCTCCTTCGCCGCCGCGTCCAGCGAGGCGAGGTCCAGCGCGTCGTACAGCACACCCGTGTAGATCTCGCCGGCCGGCCGCGCGCCCGCCGTGCGCAGCGCCGCGTTCTTGGCGACCTCACCGCGCAGCCCCTCGCTCAGCCCGAGCACCTCGCGCGCCTTGTCCTCGTCCCCCGCGCACAGCTCGGCCAGCTCGGCCAGCACGGCCTCCCGCGCGGCGGCGAGCCCCGGCAGGGACAGCGACGCCGGCTCCAGCGGTGCGCCACCACCGGACGCGGCCTTTCCTTCGGACGGGGGCAGCAGGACGAGCACGCGCGTTTCTCCTTCGTAGGGGGCTCCGCGCCAGCGTACTGGGGCGCCCCGGGCGAGCCGTGCCCCGACGGTGGCGGTGATCATGTGCCACGATCGAGGGAAGGGTTCCCGATCTCACGGACAGGTGATCCGGCGATGTCCGAGTCTGGCGAGCGACCGAAGGAGGGGCGTGACATGACCGCCATGGCCCACGAGCCGCTCACGCAGGAAGAGGTCCTGCTGGAGGGCTTTCTCGCCCTGGACACCCCGGAAGGTTTCCGGGCGGAGCTCGTCGAGGGGGAGATCGTTGTGACACCGCCGCCGGACGGGGATCACGAGCACTACATCAGCCGGATCGTGCGGCAGACGATCAAGTGGTCACGGACCGAGATGGATTTCTCCGGCAACAAGGGACTGAAACTGAAGAAGGCGGAGGGCTGCCCCAAGGACCACGTGATCCCGGACGGCACGTTGGCTCCGGCGGCGCTGCAACTGTATCGAGGCGCGGACTCGTGGATGCCCTGCCAGGGCGTCGCCCTGGTGCTGGAGGTGACCTCCACCAAACCCAGGGCCGACCGGGAGGTCAAGCGTCGCTGCTACGCCCGCGCCGCCATCCCGTTCTACTTGCTCGTAGACCGTGACATCTCCGAGATCACGCTGCTCAGCGATCCCAAGCAGGACGACTACCGCCGGCGCTGCACCGTCCCCTTCGGAAAGCCCCTCACCCTCCCCGAGCCTTTCGCCTTCGACCTGGACACCAGCGACTTCCTCTGAGCCGCGGACCCGGCCGCCGCACCCGGGACGGCGCACGCCCGGTACCATGGTCCACACGGCAGACGAGCCGGGCGGACGGCCGCGTGGAGCCCTCTAGGGGGCTTCCCGAGGAACGTCCGGGCTCCACAGGGCAAGGTGGTGGCTAACGGCCACCCGGGGTGACCCGCGGGACAGTGCCACAGAAAACAGACCGCCGGGGACCTCGGTCCTCGGTAAGGGTGAAACGGTGGTGTAAGAGACCACCAGTGCCCAGGGTGACCTGGGCAGCTAGGTAAACCCCACCCGGAGCAAGGTCAAAAGGAGCGCCGTCACAAGCGCTCTGCGCGGACGTTCGAGGGCTGCCCGCCCGAGTCCGCGGGTAGACCGCACGAGGCCGGCGGCAACGCCGGTCCTAGATGGATGGCCGTCTCCCCGGCCGCCGCGAGGCGACCGGGCGACAGAACCCGGCGTACAGCCCGACTCGTCTGCCAGCCTCTTCATGCCATGCCATGCCATGCCATGTCGTGAACGGGCCGGTTGCCCGTCTCCACCGCACTCGCAGTGCCGTCATACGCGTATTACGATGCTTTCGTGGCCAAAGCGCGCATCACCATCAGCTTGGAGCAGGACCAGGCCGAACGCATCAGGCAGCACGCGGAACGGGCAGGCATGGACGTCTCGGCCTACCTGGTGCATGCCGCGACGCGCCAGATGGCCGAGAGCGATGCCATAGAGGAACAGTTCGCCGAGGTGGACGCACTCATCGCCCGGGCGGAGCAGGCAGCGGACGGGCTGCCCGCCGAACCCGCCCCGGGACCGGCCGCGGACCTCACCGAGCAGGAACGCCACGAGGTCGAGGAAGCCCTCGGGCTCGTCCACGGCCGGGACCGGCAAGGCCGCCGTCCGGGGCACGCCGCGTGAGCGCACGGGTGCCGGTCTACGACACCGGCATGCTCATCGCACTCGCCGACCGCAAGGCGAAGGCGGTGGCCCTCCACGAGGGACTGCGCACGGTCCCGCACCGGGCGCTGGTGCTCGGACCGGTCCTCGCCCAGGTGTGGCGCCCCCAGCCGGCGCTGGTGCATGCCCTGTCCGGCGTACTGAAGGACTGCACGGTCCCTCAGGCCCGTACGTCCGAGCCGCCCATGCGCGAGACGAAGGCGGGTCGTCCGGAGTGCCTGGCCTGTGCGACGGGCCCGGACCTCGCGGACTGGCGGCGCATCGGCACCGCTCTGGGGCGGGCGGCCCTGCCGGCGAAGAAGCGGCCGGACGCGGTGGACGCCTGGGTGGCCCTGGCGGCCGCCCGGCACGGCAGCGCGGTGATCTTCACCACCGATCCGGGGGACATCCAGGCCTACCTGACGGTCCTCGCGCCGACGGACGTACACGTGGTTGCCGTCTGACGATGGCCGTGGGGCTGGAAGCGGGCACTCGTCGGTAGTTCAGCCGCCACCGACAACAGGCAATGATCACGAAGCGGCTGGTGTGATCAGGGCGTCAGAGCCGTCAGGAACAGTGTGCTGCCGTGCGGGCACCCCTCCTGGAGGCCGGCTTCGTCATCGGGACACGTCGGCCCACACGGTCTTGGTGAAGCCGTCGCCCGTCTCGCAACCCCAGCGCGTGGCGAAGGCGTCGACCAGGAGCAGGCCGCGGCCGTTCGTCGCCGTGTCCGGGGGTGGCGAGGCGGCAGGGGCCGTGCCGTCGGGGACCGGTGGCAGGCGGTCCGGGCGGGTGTCGCCGACCTCGACGCGGGCTCGCGCCGGGGAGAGGGAGAGGCATACCTCGAAGTCCCGGCCGGGGGTGCGGCCGTGCGTGACGGCGTTCGCGGCGAGTTCGGCGGTGATGGCGGCTACGGCCCGTGCGACGGGATCGGTGCGGGGGAGGCCCCACTCCTCGAACTGCCGCTCCACGAGGAGGCGTGCGAGACGCGCACCTCGACGGGTGGAGCTGAGCTGGGCCCTGAAATGGAGTTCGGGGGCGGGTGTGGGTGTGGGAGCGGAAGCGGTTGCGGGGGAGGGCAGCACGTTCGTCGGACTCCGGTCGGTCGGTGGGCATCGCTGTGTAGCGATCCGCTTACAGAGTGAGACGAAGCGGCTACGCTCGCCAGAGGTCAGCAGGTGACATCGCTTCTGTCGCGCGGGAGATGACGTTGAGCAACATCTACGGTGAGTGGTTGAAGGCCCAGCGGGAGGCGGCCGGACTGACGCAGCAGGAGCTCGCGGACCAGGCCATCATGACCCGTTCGCACATCTCGCACATCGAGGCCGGCCGCCGCATCCCGTCCAAGGAGGACGCGCGACGGCTGGACCGGGCACTGAACACCGGGGACGTGCTGAGCAGCTTCCTGCCGGACGGGGGCGCGGCGGTCGCGGAGTACTTCGAGGCGGCCCGGCTGCTCGAACAACAGGCGACCGAGATCCGCGAGTTCGCGCCGTCCTTCGTCCCGGGCATCCTCCAGACCGAGGCGTACGCGCGTGCGGTGCTGAGCACGTCCTACCCTTCCGTGAGCGACGAGGAGTGCGACAGGCTCGTCGTCACACGCCTCGACCGCGCCAAGATCCTCGACGACGAGGCCAGGCCGACCGTCTGGGCGCTGCTCGACGAGTCCGTGCTGCGTCGTGTCGTGGGCAGTCGCGAGATCATGGCCGAACAGATCACGCACCTGGTCCGGCTCGTGGAGCGCCGACGTGTGCGCGTGCACGTGATGCCCTACGACGTCGGGGCGTACCAGCTCCTCCAGAGCCTGCTCACCCTGATGTGGTTCGAGGACCAGCCGCCGGTCGCGTACTCGGAGGGCGTCCAGGTCGGCAAGGTGCACGACTCTCCGGCCGTGGTCACACGCCTTCAAGGCGTCTACGCTCTGGCACTGACCGACGCACTGTCGCTGAAGGAGTCGTTGGGCATGATGCGGGCGATAGCAGAGGACCACGGACGCCGTGACTGAGCACACCATCCCGGACAGCTCCGCGTTGCGAGGCTGGCGCACGTCGTCGTACAGCGGTCCCGAAGGCGGCAGTTGCGTCGAAGTGCTCGACGGTTACCGGGCGGGCGTCCCCGTCCGGGACTCCAAGTCGCCCGCCGGGCCCGCGCTGGTGTTCTCGGCAGCCGGTTGGTCGGCGTTCGTCATGGCGGTGGGGACCGGCGGCCTCCCGGGGGCCTGAGGTTCAGCCCAGCGACCTCTTCGCCACCCGGCGCAGATGCTGCCCGAACACCTCCCGGGCGTCCGGTGTCAGCGTTCGCAGGGCCACCAGGGCCGTGATGACGACGTCGCAGAGTTCGGCCTCGACGTCCTGCCAGGTGTGGCTGGTGCCCTTGCGGGGGTTCTGGCCGGTCGCGCCGATGACCGCCTGGGCTGCCTCGCCGACCTCCTCGGAGAGTTTCAGCATGCACAGCGTCAGGCCCTCCCGGCCGGTGAGCGGCTGATCGGCGTCCAGCCAGGCCCACAGGGCGTCGACGGTCGCCCAGAGGTCGGGGGGAACGGGCGCCGGTGCGTGCGGGGTGCTGTCGTTCATGCGTGCAGCCTGCCCCGGCGGTCACTCCTCGAACAACGTCTCCTGCTCGCCCTCCCGCCGGCGCCGCAGCCGTCGGGTGCGCAGGCCCACGACCACCGCTGTGGTCGCCGCCGCCACCGCGAGGGCCGTCGGGACCATCCAGCCGCGGTTGACGGCGTGGCCGAGGGCGTGGTCGAGGGAGAGGCGGCCGGGGCCGGTGATGGCGAGGGACGCGCCGGTGAGGCCGAGGGCCGCCGCGTACTCGTAGCCGCCCTCTTGGGCGAAGAAGCCGTTCGGTACGTGCACCGCGGCCGCGCCCGCCATCGCGCCGGCCGCCGCCGCGCCCGCCGCCGGGGTGGCCAGGCCCAGCGCCAGCAGCGCACCGCCGCCGGTCTCCGCCAGGCCCGACGCCGTCGCGCTCGCCCGGCCCGGTGCGTAGCCGACGGACTCCATGAACTGGCCTGTGCCCTCCAGGCCGTGTCCGCCGAACCAGCCGAACAGCTTCTGCGTGCCGTGGGCCATCAGCACTCCGCCGGTGCCCAGCCGGAGCAGCAGCAGGCCCAGATCACGTCGGTCGAGACAGGTCACAACAACTCCTGGAGCGGACGGAAGGGGTGATGGCCGTTCCACCGTCGCATTCCTCGGGCCGCACCGCCCCGTCCGGGCGCCGTTCGGGTGGCGGGGTGCGGAGGGCGGTGTGAAGGTGAGCCGTATGACGATCCAGACCGGAAGACTCACCGACCCGGCCGTCCGGGCCTTCGTCTCCGCGGTGAACGCGCATGACCGGGAGGCCTTCATGCGTCTGCTCACGGCCGACGCGACCATGGCGGACGACGGAGTGGACCACGACCTCGCCGAGTGGACCGAACGGGAGATCTTCTCCTCCCACGGTCACCTGGAGGTCGACAACGAGTCCGGTGGCGGCCGGGTCCTCCTCGCCCGCCACAGCAACGACACCTGGGGCGAGATGCGCACCAAGTGGCGGTTCGTGGTGGAGGACGACGGGCGGATCTCCCGGTTCGAGACCGGGCAGGCGTAGCCGCCGGGCCGGTGCGGCCTCCGGAGGGCGGGGACACGTGTGAACGCACGCGAACGCGCACGGGCCGCCCACGGCCCGGCAGTCGGCCGGGGTCGGCCGGCTGCTCGGGCGGTGAGCGGCCCGTGGTGAGGTCGTGTCAGGGACCGACCGGGAGGGTCAGCGGCTGACCGCCTGCTCCTTCAGCGTCAGCCGCCCGGCCTTGATGGTGGCCAGGCGCGGGGCGCGGCGGGCGATGGACGAGTCGTGGGTGACCATGATGAACGTCAGCCCGTACTCCTGCCACAGCCCTTCCAGCAGGGTCATGATGTCGTCGCGGGTGCCCTCGTCGAGGTTGCCGGTGGGCTCGTCGGCGAGGAGGACCTTCGGCTTCTTCACCAGCGCGCGGGCGATGGCCACGCGCTGCTGCTGGCCACCGGACATCTCGGACGGGACGTGCGACAGCCGCTCGCCCAGGCCGACCGACCGGAGCGCCTCCGCCGCGCGCTCGCGCCGCTCGGCCGGCTTCACGCCGAGCGGCACCAGGGCCGTCTCGACGTTCTCCTGGGCGGTCAGGGTGGGGATGAGGTTGAACGCCTGGAAGATGATGCCGATGTTCTCGGCGCGCACCCGGGTCAGCTTCGCCTCGCCGAGGCGGGCCAGGTCGACGCCGTCGAGTTCGACGCTTCCCTCGGACGGTCGGTCCAGGGCGCCGATCATCTGGAGCAGCGTGGACTTGCCGCCGCCGGTGGGACCCTGGATGACGAGCTGGTCGCCGTCCTCGATGGTGAGGTCGATGCCGCGCAGCGCCTCGACCGTCTCCTTGCCCCGCGTGTAGCGCTTGGTCACGCCGGTGAGCTTGTACATGGATTTCTCCGTGATCCGTAATCCGTGAGGGAGGTGGCGGCCGGTCAGGAAACGCTGCGCAGGGCGTCCGCCGGGCGCATCCGGGAGGCGCGCCAGCCGCCCATGGCACCGGCGATGAGACCGCCGGCGACCGCCAGGCCGACCGCGAGCGCGATGGTGGTGAGGGAGACGGGCGCGGAGAGCGCGATCTCCAGGGTGTTGGCGGCCGACTGGCCGCCGCCCCCGCCGCCCGGGCCGCCGCCCATGCCGCCGCCGCCCATGCCGCCACCGGTGTTGCCGAGCTCGGCCGTCAGCGTCGGGCTGATCGCCGTCACCGTGTACGCCGCCGCCAGGCCGAGGCCGATGCCGAGGACACCGCCGAGGAGGCCGTTGACGATGGACTCGCCGACCACCTGCCGGGTCACCCGGCGGCTCGTCCAGCCCAGCGCCTTCAGCGTGCCGAACTCGCGCACCCGGCGGGACACCGCGGAGGAGGTCAGCAGCGCGGCGACCAGGAACGCGGCCACGAGCACGGCGATGGACAGCCACTTGCCGACGCCGGCCGCCAGGTTCGAGGCGGTGGAGAGGGAGCCGGAGACCGTGTCCGCGAGGTCGGCGGAGGTCGTCACCGTCGTACCGGAGATGTTCTTCTGGATCGCCGCCTTGACGGTGTCGATCTTCTTCGAGTCGGTCGCCTTGACGTAGATCGTGGTGACCTGGTCGGCGGCGTCGGCGAGGGTCTGCGCCTGCTTCAGCGGCAGGTAGACGTCCGTGGTGGACTCGCTGCTGTCGGGCGTCGCGACGCCGATGACCTTGTACTTGGTGCCGGAGATGGTCAGCGTGGAGCCGACCTTGTAGGAGTTCTCCTTGGCGTACGAGGCGCTGACGAGCGCGACCGCGGCATTGGCCTGCGCCGACGTGAAGGTCTTGCCGGAGGTGATCTCCGTGCCGGCCAGCGGGCCGAGGTCCTGGTCGGTGACGTCGACACCCGCCACGGAGTACGAGTTGACGTCGAAGGAGGCGCCGCCGCCCTGGACCTGCGGGGCCGCGGTGCTGTTGCCGCCGCTGCCGCCCGGGCCGCCCTGGCCCTGCGACTGGCCGCCGGAGGAGCTCTGCGCCTCGCCCCGGGTGAAGGAGCCGTCGACCTTGGTGACGTTCAGGGTGAGCGCGCCGACCGCGGCCGCCACGCCCTTCTGCTTCGCGACCTTCGTCACGAGCGACGACTTCAGGGCCTGACCTCCCTGCGTCATCACGCGGTCCGAGCTCTGCTCCTCGTCCTCGTCGGAGGAGGCGTCGAACTCGAATCTGGGACCCTGGGAGCTGTTTCCGGTGGGCGCCGTTCGTGCCTTGGTGACGGTCATGTCGGTGCCGAGGCCGTACAGCGACTGCAGGACCTTGTCCTGTGCCTGCGTCATGCCGGCCGACACCGAGTTGACGGTGATGACCAGCGCGATACCGAGCGCCAGACCCAGTGCGATGACCAGGGCCGCCTTCTTGCGCCGACCCAGCTCGCGCTTGAGATAGATGCCAAACATCCCGTTCCTCATGAGGTTCTTGGCGCCCGCTGTGGGCGCGGCATCAAATTAGGGAGAAACCTTTGAGTCGGCATGGGTAAAGGATGTGCATGGCCTGGGAATACCGGGGTATGGGATGAGAATTCCCTGAGCGTGCCCGAAGTGCCCCGAGGGGGCCCGAAGTGCCCCTGTGGCGCGGGCGGGTGCCCCGGTGTGCGGCAGCCGTTCCACGGTCCGGTGCGTACCCCGCGGCTCCGCGCAGGGTCCACCCCCACCCGGCGCCGTGGAACGGCTGCCCCTCCCCCCTCGATGTGGCTCGGTGGAACGCTCGTGCCTCACATGTGAACGTTCGGTGGAGGTGGGTCGAGCATAAGTCCGCTACCGGGCGCAATGGGGTGGAAGGGGAAGATCCGCTTGTGCAGGTCGACGGGACGGGGTGACGGGACGGGTCGATGAGACGGGTCGATGAGACGGGTGAGAGGCGGGTCGACGGGACGGGGCGGTGAGGCGGGTCGACGGGACGGGTCGGTGAGGTGGGTCGACGAGGCAGGTCGGTGAGGTGACGGTCTGTCGGGCGAGCGGTCAGCCCCGGCCCACGTACGGCATCGCCGTCGCCAGGACCGTCGCGAACTGCACGTTCGCCTCCAGCGGCAGCTCCGCCATGTGCCGCACGGTGCGGGCCACGTCGGCGACGTCCATCACCGGCTCCGGCACGGTCCTCCCGTCGGCCTGGAGCGCGCCCGTCGCCATCCGGGCCGTCATGTCGGTCGCCGCGTTGCCGATGTCGATCTGCCCGACCGCGATGCGGTACGGCCGCCCGTCCAGCGACAGCGACTTGGTGAGGCCGGTCAGGGCGTGCTTGGTCGCCGTGTAGGCGACGGAGTGCGGACGGGGCGTGTGGGCCGAGATCGAGCCGTTGTTGATGATCCGTCCGCCCTGCGGTGCCTGCTCCTTCATCTGCCGGTACGCCGCCTGCGCGCACAGGAACGCCCCGTTGAGGTTGGTGTCCACCACGTGCCGCCAGGCGTCGTAGGGGAGGTCCTCGACGGGCACGCCGCCGGGGCCGAACGTGCCCGCGTTGTTGAACAGCAGGTCGAGCCGGCCGAACCGGGCGCGCACGGCGGCGAACAGGGCCGCCACGTCGTCGGGGCGCGAGACGTCCGTCCGTACGGTGAGCGGCTCGGTCTCGGGCGCGGCCAGTGCGGCCGTCTCCGCCAGGGTCTCGGCGCGGCGGCCCGTCAGGACCACCGACCAGCCCGTGCGCAGCAGTTCCACGGCCACGGCGCGGCCGATGCCGGAACCGGCGCCGGTGACCACGGCGATCTTCGACTGTACGTCAGTTCGCTCGGCGTTCATGGGCCCGCAGCGTACGGCAGGGCCCGCGACACGGAATGCTTCCGTCCGCCACCCGACTGTTGTCCACGCGCCCCTCCGGCGTCTTCCCCGGGTCGTCCCCGGCCACTCCAATGCCTCCTGCATCCATTTTTTGGGGAGGACCGGAATGACACCCGCAGCTCGCCCGTCCCAGCACGCCCCCGAACTCCGCGCCGCCGCCCGCCACATCGGCCGCCGCCGCTTCCTCACCGTCACCGGAGCGGCCGCCGCCCTCGCCTTCGCGGTCAACCTGCCCGCCGCAGGCGCGGCGGCCGCCGCCGAACTCGACCCCGCCCGGATCGCCGACGACCCCTTCACCCTCGGGGTGGCCTCCGGCGACCCGCTGCCCGGCTCCGTGCTCCTGTGGACCCGCCTCGCCCCGGCCCCCTACCAGCCCGACGGCGGCCTGCCCGCGGAACGCGTCACCGTCCGCTGGGAACTGGCCCACGACGAGCACTTCCGACGGGCCGTCAGACGCGGCACGGCCACCGCCCACCCCGAGTTCCACCACACCGTCCACGTCGAGGTCGGCCACCTGGACCCCGACCGCGTCTTCTACTACCGCTTCCGCGTGGGCGACTGGACCAGCCCGACCGGCCGCACCCGCACCGCGCCCGCCACCCGCTCCCGCGCCGCGGGCCTGAAACTCGCCGCCGTCTCCTGCCAGGCCTACGCCGACGGCTACTACACCGCGTACGGCCACCTCGCCCAGGACGACGTCGACGTCGTCTTCCACCTCGGCGACTACCTCTACGAGTACGCGGTCAACGCGGTCGGCAACTACCGCAACTACACCGACCGCACGCTTCCCGACCTGTTCAACCACGAGACGGTGACCCTGGAGGACTACCGCCTGCGGTACGCCCTCTACAAGTCCGACCCCGACCTGATGGCCGCGCACGCCGCGCACCCCTTCGTCGTCACCTGGGACGACCACGAGACCGAGAACAACTACGCCGGCGACACCCCCGAGAACACCGTCCCGCCGGAGGAGTTCCTGCTGCGCCGCGCCTCCGCCTACCGCGCCTACTGGGAGAACCAGCCGCTGCGCCGCCCCCAGCTCCCCGACGGCTCCGACATGCGGCTCTACCGCCGCCTCCACTGGGGCGACCTCGCCCAGTTCGACGTCCTCGACACCCGCCAGTACCGCTCCGACCAGGCCTACGGCGACGGCGCCCAGCTCCCCGGCCCCGACATCGACGACCCGTCCCGCACCATGACCGGCGCCACGCAGGAGCGCTGGCTGCTCGACGGCTGGAGCACGTCACGGGCGCTGTGGAACGTCGTACCGCAGCAGGTCACCTTCTCGCAGCGGAAGCTGGACCTGAACCCGGTCGCCAAGCTGTCGATGGACGCCTGGGACGGCTACCGCGCCTCCCGCCGCCGCGTCCTGGACGGCGCGGGGGCCGCCGGCGTCGACAACCTCATGGTCCTCACCGGTGACGTGCACGTCGGGTACGCCTTCGACATCAAGGACGACTTCGACGACCCGGCGTCCCGGACGCTGGGCACGGAGATCGTGGCCACCTCGATCGCCAGCGGCCGCGACGGCTCCGAGAAGCCCGCCAACTGGGCCACCTACACGGCCGCCAACCCGCACCTGAAGTTCTACAACGGGCGGCGCGGCTACGTCACCGTGGACCTCGGCCGCGACCTCGCCCGCGCCGACTTCAAGACCGTCCCCTACGTCACCCGCACGGGCGCGCCGCTCACCACCGCCGCGTCCTTCGTCACCGAGGTGGGCGACCAGGGACTCAAGCCGGCCTGACCCGGCCGGGACCCCCTAGGGACCGCCCTGCCCGGCCGGGACCGCCCTAGGGACCGCCCTGCCCGGCCGGAACCCCCTAGGGACCGCCCTGCCTACGGGGCCGGCGGCGGCCAGGCGTCGCCCCAGTCGGCGTCCCGCGCCGCCCGGTACAGCTCGCCGTGGCGTTTGGTCACCGTCGTCCGCTCCAGCCGCTCCTCGGCCCCGCACAGGTCGAGGAGCACCTGGCCCTTGCGGATCTGCGGCCGCCGGACCACCCGGGCGGACGCCGGGGCGACGGGGAAGCGGGCGGCGGCGACGTAGGAGAACTTCTCGTCCTCGTACGCCAGCGAACCGCCCTTGACCTGCCGGTGCAGCGAGGAGCGGCTGACCCGCGCCGAGAAGTGGCACCAGTCGGTGCCCGGCACGATCGGACAGGCGGCGCTGTGCGGGCAGGGCGCGGCGATGCGGAAACCGGCGGCGACGAGCCGGCCGCGGGCCTCGATGATCCGCGCGTAGCCGTCCGGGGTGCCCGGCTCGACGATCACCACGGCCTGCGCGGCGGCCGCGGCGGCGTCCACCAGGGCGGCGCGGTCGGCGGCGGACAGCTCGTTGAGGACGTAGGAGACGGTGACCAGGTCGGTGGCGTCCAGGGCGAGCGCCGCGCCGATGCGGGCGCGCTGCCAGCGGACGTCCCGCAGCGCCGGGTTCGCGTCCGCGATCTCCCGGCCCAGGGCCAGCGCGGGCTCCGCCCAGTCCAGGACGGTCACCGGGCGCTGCCCGCTCCAGGTCGCGCCGACCGCCCAGGTGGCCGCGCCGGTGCCGCCGCCGACGTCCACATGGCCGCCGGGCACCCACCCGGGCACGGCGTCCGCGAACGCCTCCAGCGCCGACCGGACCGCCTCGAAGGTCGCCGGCATGCGGTACGCGGCGTACGCGGCCACATCGGCGCGGTCGCGCAGGATGGGCGCGTCGGTGGGCGTGGCCCCCCGGTAGTTGGCGATCAACCGGTCCACGGCCTGCGCGGCCTGCTTGGGCGGGAGCCCGTCGAGGAGATCCGTGAGGGCGCCACGGAGCAGCTCGGAGGCGGATACGGAGACGTTCACCCCACGATTTTCTCAGGTCCCGCACCCGCCCCCGACCCGCCGGCCCCCACGGTGCGATCGGCGCCCGCCTGTCCCCGGGCCGCGGGGTTCCCCGTATCGGGCCGTCGGCCCCTATGGTGCGATCGGCGCCCGCCTGTCCCCGGGCCGCGGGGTTCCCCGTATCGGGCCGTCGGCCCCTATGGTGCGATCGGCGCCCGCCTGTCCCCGGGCCGCGGGGTTCCCCGTATCGGGCCGTCGGCCTCTGCGGTGCGGTCGGCACTCGCCTGTCCCCGGGCCGCGGGGTTCCCCGTATCGGGCCGTCGGCCCCTACGGGGCGAACGGCGCCCGCCTGTCCCCGGACCGCCGGGTTCCCCGTACCCGACCGGCGGGTTCCCCGCCTCAAGCCGCCGGGCTCACCGCATCGCCCTCGCCAGTCGCGTCCCCGCCCGGGCCCGTGGCGTGCTGTCCGGTGCCCGGCGCACCGGATGCACCGTGTTCGCCAGCAGGACGAGGAAACTGTCCGTCGCCGGGTCCAGCACCAGCGACGTCCCCGTGAACCCCGTGTGGCCCGCGGCACCCCGGCCGGCGAGCTCCCCCATGAACCACGGCTGGTCCACCGTGAACCCCAGCCCCGGCCGCGTCAGCAGCAGTTCCGCGAAGTCCGGCCCGAGGACGCGGGCGGGCCCGTACGCGCCGCCTGCGAGCAGGGCCCGGCAGAACACGGCCAGGTCGCGGCCCGTGGAGAACAGGCCCGCGTGACCGGCCACCCCGCCCAGCGCCCAGGCGTTCTCGTCGTGCACCACGCCCCGCAGCGGGCCCCGGTCGGCCTTGGCCCACGGGCGCCGCTGGTCCTCGGTGGCCGCCGCGCCGGGGCAGGGCCCGAAACCGGTCGACGTCATGCCCAGCGGCCCGGTGATCCCGTCGCGCACGAGGACGTCCAGGCCGCGCCCGGTCAGCCGCTCCAGGAGCTGCTGGAGCAGCAGCATGTTCAGGTCGGAGTACCGGTACGTGCCCGGCTCGTCCACCGGCGCCTCGGCACGCAGCAGCTCCAGGCGCTCCGTGTCGTCCGCGCAGTCGTACAGCGGCAGCTCGGGACGGAGGCCGGAGGTGTGGGTGAGCAACTGGCGGACGGTGACGCCGTGGGCGGCGGCCGCGCGGAAGTCCGGCAGGTAGGCGCCGATCCGCGTGTCGATGCCGAGCGTGCCCCGTTCGATCTGCTGGACCGCCGCGACCGACGTGAACAGCTTGGTGAGGGAGGCCAGGTCGAACGGCGTGTCCACGGTCATCGCGACGCGTCTGCCGGGCGGCAGCTCCACGCCCGCGCCGGCCTCGGGGTCGTACGCCGCGTAGCGCACCGCCCAGCCGGCCGCCCGCTGGACGGCGATCACCGGGCCGCGTCCGGCGACCACGACGGCGCCCGCAGCCCAGGGGCGGCCGCCACGGGTGAGGCCCTCGACGTCCCACGCGAGGTGCCGCATCTCCTCGGGGTCGAGCCCGGCCCGCTCCGGGGTGTCGACGCGCAGCCGCGGTGCGCTCAGCTGTCCGCTCCCCGGTGCCCGGCGCCGCCCGTGCGGGCGGCGCCTCCGCTCTCCACCGCCGCCGGGCCCCTCCGGGGACGGCACAGGCCGGCGAAACAGGCCAGCGCCACCAGCGTGGCCACCAACTGCACGACGGCCATCGGCACGGCGGTGTCCTCGCCGGCGATCCCGACCAGCGGCGAGGCGATCGCGCCGATGAGGAAGGACGACGTTCCCAGCAGGGCGGACGCCGAGCCCGCGGAGTGGCGGACCCGCATCAGGGCGAGCGTCTGGGCGTTGGGCAGGACGACGCCCATCGCGGACATCAGGACGAACAGGGCGGCGGCCACCGGGACCAGCCCCACCTCGCCGACCACGCCCGACGCCATCAGCAGCAGCGCCGACGCCGCCAGTACGACGACCACCAGACCGGCGACCAGCACCCGGTCCAGGCGGACCCGGCCCACCAGCACCTTGCCGTTGACCTGGCCGACCGCCACCAGCCCGATCGAGTTCAGGCCGAACAGCAGGCTGTACGTCTGCGGCGAGGCGCCGTAGAGCTCCTGGACGACGAACGGCGAGGCCGAGATGTAGGCGAACAGGGCGGCGAAGGCGAAGCCGCCGGTGAGGAGGTAGCCGGTGAAGGGCAGGTCGGCGAGGAGGGCGCGCATCGAGCGCAGGGCCTCGCCCACGCCGCCCGAGTGGCGTTGGGCGGGCGGCAGCGTCTCCGGGAGCCGCGCCGCCACCAGGCAGGCCAGCAGCGCCCCGACCACCGTCAGGACCACGAACACGCCCCGCCAGTCCGTCACCCGCAGGATCTGCCCGCCGATCAGCGGCGCCACCACCGGGGCCACCCCCGAGACCAGCATCAGGGTGGAGAAGAAGCGGGCCATCGCCACACCGTCGTACAGGTCCCGCACCACCGCCCGCGCGATCACGATGCCCGCCGCGCCCGCGAGGCCCTGCACCAGCCGGAACGCGATGAGCAGTCCGACGGTGGGCGCCAGCGCGCACAGGGCCGTGGCCAGGACGTACACGGCCAGTCCGCCGAGCAGGGGACGCCGGCGCCCCCAGCGGTCGCTCATCGGCCCGACCACCAGCTGCCCCAGGGCCATGCCGGCCAGACAGGCGGTCAGCGTGAGCTGGACGGTGGCGGCCGGCGCGTGCAGGGAGCGGGTGACCTCCGGGAGCGCCGGGAGGTACATGTCCATCGCCAGCGGGGGAGTGGCGGTCAGACCGCCCAGGAGGAGGACGACGAGCAGCCCGGTCCGCCGCTCGGCGGGCGACGGCCCCGCCGGGCGTCCCGAGGAGCCCGTCCGGCCCGCCCGGCCTGCCCGGTCGGCCCGTCCCGCCTGCCCTGTCCGTCCCGCCCGTCCCGCCCGTTCCGTCTCCGTGTCGACCGTGTCCGGCCCGCCCGTTATCGGCGCCCCACCCTCGGGCATCTGGCCGCCCCTCCCTCTCCGACGTCTTCGCGACCTATGCTCTCAGCTCGAACGCACCGATGGGACGGCACGAGGGTGGGCGGGATGACGACGGACAGCGTGCGGTGGGGGATCCTGGCGACCGGCGGGATCGCCGCCGCCTTCACTGCGGACCTGATCGACCTGCCCGACGCGGAGGTCGTGGCGGTCGCCTCGCGCACCGAGACCTCGGCGCGGGCCTTCGCCGAGCGCTTCGGGATACCCCGCGCGTACGGCGACTGGGAGTCGCTCGCCTGGGACGAGGACATCGATGTCGTCTACGTCGCCACCCCGCACTCCGCGCACCGGTCCGCCGCCGGCCTGTGCCTCAAGGCCGGGCGGAACGTGCTGTGCGAGAAGCCGTTCACGCTGAACGTGCGGGAGGCCGAGGAACTCGTCGCGCTCGCCCGCGACAACGGGCGCTTCCTCATGGAAGCCATGTGGATGAACTGCAACCCGCTGATCCGGCGCCTGAAGACGCTCGTCGACGACGGCGCGATCGGCGAGGTGCGGACCGTGCAGGCCGACTTCGGCCTCGAAGGCCCCTTCCCGCCCTCGCACCGGCTGCGCGACCCCGCCCAGGGCGGCGGCGCCCTCCTCGACCTCGGCGTCTACCCCGTCTCCTTCGCCCAGCTCCTGCTCGGCGAACCCTCGGGCGTCTCCGCCCGCGCCGTCCTCTCCGCCGAGGGCGTCGACCTCCAGACCGTCGCCGCCCTGTCCTGGGACTCCGGCGCGCTCGCCGCCCTGCACTGCTCCCTCGTCGGCGGCACCGGCACCTCCGCCTCCGTCACCGGCTCGCGCGGCCGCATCGACATCCCGTCCGGCTTCTTCCACCCCGACCGCCTCGTCCTGCACCGCGCCGGCCGGGACCCCGAGGAGTTCACCGCCGACCCGGCCGACGGGCCCCGCACCACCATGCGCCACGAGGCCCGCGAGGTCATGCGCGCGCTGCGCGCCCGGGAGACCGAGTCGCCCCTTGTGCCCCTCGACGGCACCCTCGCCGTCCTGCGCACCCTGGACACGATCCGCCGCGACATCGGCGTCCGCTACCCGGGAGAGCCCGCGTAGCCGAGTCGGCTACCCGGGAGAGCCCGTAGCCGAGTCGGCTACCCGGGAGAGCCCGCGTAGCCGGCGCCCGTCCCGCCCCGTGCCCCTTTCCCGGCGGGCACGGGGCGAGGCGCGGCGTCTCGTCCCGGCGGGCACGGGGCGAGACGGGGCGTCTCATGTGCTTGGTACCGTCGTCGCATGGTCACCCAGCCCGGAAAGCCGGCCCCCGACACCGCCCGCCGCAGTGAGAAGTCCCGGCGGGCCATCTACGAGGCCGCCCTCGCGCTCGTCGGGGAGGTCGGGTACCCGAGGACCACGATCGAGGGCATCGCCGCCCGCGCCGGCGTCGGCAAGCAGACCATCTACCGGTGGTGGGGCTCCAAGGCCGACGTGCTGCTGGAGGCGTTCCTCGACCTGGGCGAGCAGGCGGCCGAGGCGGCGGGGCAGGTGCCGTACGCCATCCCGGACAGCGGGGACCTGGCCGCCGACCTCAGGGCCGTCCTGCGGGCCACCGTCGACGAGCTCCTCGACCCCCGCTTCGAGGCCCCGTCCCGCGCGCTGACCGCCGAGGGCCTCGTCAACGAGCAGCTCGGCCGCGAGTTCGTCACCAAGCTCCTCGAACCCAGCCTCCGGCTGTACGCCGACCGCCTGCTCTCCGCCCAGGCCGCCGGGGACGTCCGCGCGGACGTCGACCCGCGCATCGCCCTGGAACTCTTCGTCTCCCCGCTCGCCCAGCGCTGGCTCCAGCGCACCGGCCCCCTGTCGTACGAGTACACCGACACCCTCGTCGACTACGCCCTCCACGGACTCGCACCGCGATGACTTCCCCGGGCCGGCCCCATCCGTCCCGCTGGTCCCACCTGCCCCGATTGGGTGCTCCGGACCCCCGATGCGCAAGATGGTGGGACCATAGGGCATGCTGTCCGCACCACGGCGAGGCAAGGGGATAGATGAGCGCGGAGTACGGCGGCCGCACCGGCCGGCAGGGCAAACTCTCCCAGTGGCTGCGCGGACGCCGCCCCAAGGAGGCCGCCGACGACGGCGGCCGTGAGGCCCTGCTGCTCGCCGCCGCCGGAGCGGGACTGCCGCTCGCGCCCGCCGCCCATCCGGCCCCCGGCTACCGCTGCTCCTGCGACCGGGTCGGCTGTCCCACCCCCGCCCGGCACCCCGTGTCGTTCGCCTGGCAGACGCAGTCCACCACCGACCGCGCCCAGATCGAGCGCTGGGCCCGCCATCAGCCGCTGGCCAACTTCATCACCGCGACCGGCATGGTGCACGACGTCCTCGACGTGCCGCTGGAGGCCGGCCGGGAAGCACTCGACCGGCTGCTCGACGCGGGCGTCGAGGTCGGCCCGGTCGCCGCGAGCGACGACGGCCGCATGCTCTTCTTCACCCTCACCCGCGGCACCCCCGAGGACGAGGACGAGTGGTGGCCCTGCGAGCTGGACTGCCACCCCGAGACCATGGACGAGCACCCCGGCCTGCGCTGGCACTGCCGCGGCTCCTACGTCCTCGTCCCGCCCGCCCGCCTCCCCGGCGACGACGACCGCGCGGTGCACTGGGTCCGCGGCCTCGAGCACGCGCTGCCCGACCCGCTCACCCTCCTCGAGGTCCTCACCGACGCCTGCGCCCGCCACGTCGGCCAGGAGACCGGGCACCCGTCCTCGGCCTGGCCGCTGCGCCACTGAGAAGCGCGCCGAGGGAGCTACTCGCCCTTCGCCGCCGTCAGCCCCTCCAGCCGGCTGAGCAGCGACACCTTGCCGTTCCCGGAGCCCTTCGCCGGGTCCAGGGCCACCTCGTTGGCGACGAACTCCATCGTCAGGGACTGCTTGACCTCCCCGGTCGTCAGCGCCTGGACGTTCTCGTTCTGCGTCGGCACCGTCGCCCCCGCCGCGGCCGTCTGCTTCACGTAGTGGTGCGTGGTGAAGAACACCAGCGCCCCGCCGTCCGCGGTGCGCAGCGCCAGCGGCGCGAAGTCACCGCTGGTCAGGGACTGGTCGACGTACTGCGTGGCCAGTCCCGGCTTGCTGGAGTTCTTCTCCCGCGTGGCGCGCAGCTCGCTGGTGTACGTGCCGTCCGCGAAGGCCTCCCCGCCGTCGTGCAGGTAGGTCGCGTAGTCCTTGCTCAGGTCCTCCGGGGAGCGCGTCAGTTCCCCGGAGCCGGCGGGCACCGCCTCGGCCCAGCCGTCCTTGTCCTTGCTGAACTCCGGCAGCGCCCCCGGCGCCACCAGCGTCAGGTAGGCCGCCTGCCAGGGGTCCGCCAGGCGGTTGCGGGTGAACACCAGCAGCCAGCGCACGTCACCGCCTTTGTTGGCCTGCGCGTCGGCGACGAACCAGCGCGGCCAGCCCGCTTTCTTGGGGATGGTGTACTGCACGTCCGTCAGCACCAGCGCCTTGTGCTGCGGGTTGCCGTCCGGGTGGTTGACCCGCCCCGCCTTCAGCCGCGCCGCGTCGATGGCGCCCAGCGCCCCGGTGGTGTGCTCGGCGTCGAGGGAAGCGTCGTACGCCGCGTCGGCCTTGTTGTACGCGGTCGTGAACTGCTCGACCGCCTTCGCGGCCTCGGCCCGGGTCGCCGCGGGGAGCACCACGCGCTCCCCGTGGACCACCACGCAGCCGCTCGCCGTCAGCGAGACGGCGGTGAGCGAGACCGCTATGACTGCGTTCCGGTCACGCCTGACGGGCCGTCGACGGCCGGTCGTCAGGCTGCGTTCCCCGGTGCGTTCCCTGGTCATCAGGTGTCTTCACCTTCCCCTTCCCGGAGGCGAACCCTACCGGGGCGGTGAACGGCGCGGACGCCGGGACCGGGTACAGCGGCCACACCGTGACCTGGCCGGCCACCGGGCCCGGCCGGCCGCCCGACTCGCCGCGGGGCAGGGGCGTGACGGCCGGCTCAGGGGCTCCGCCTGGGGTTGACGAGGAGGGCGCCCGTCTCCGGATGCGGCAGCACCTCGACCGGCTGGTCGTACACCTCGGTCAGCAGCGGCTCGGAGAAGACCTCGGCGGGCGGGCCGTCCGCCGCGACCCGCCCCGCGCGCAGCACCGCGACCCGGTGTGCGTAGGCCGCGGCGAGCCCCAGGTCGTGCAGGACGACGACCACCGCGTCGCCCGCCGCCGCCCGCTCCCGGCACAGCCGCAGCACCAGCTCCTGGTGCCGGAGGTCCAGGGCGGCGGTCGGCTCGTCGAGCAGCAGCAGCGGGGCGCGCTGGGCGAGGACCCGGGCGAGCGTGACACGGGCCCGCTCGCCGCCGCTGAGCGCGGAGAAGGGGCGCGCGGCGAAGGCGGTCACCTCGGTGGCGGCCATCGCCCCGGCCACCGCCAGGTCGTCCTCCGCGGGGGAGGAGGCGTGCGGCGCCCGTCCCATCCGGACCACGTCCGCCACGCAGAACGGGAAGGAGAGCGCCGCCGCCTGCGGCAACACCGCCCGCCGCACGGCAAGTTCGGGTGCCGTCCACTCCGTCGCCGGACGCCCGTGGATCCGTACGACACCCCGCGCGGCCGGCAGGTCGGCGGCGAGCGCGGCCAACAGGGTCGACTTGCCCGCGCCGTTGGGGCCGACGAGCGCGAGGACCTCACCGGCACGGACCCGTACGTCGACACCCCGCAGGACCTCACGGCCGCCCAGCCGGACATGGAGGGCGTCGGCCTCGGCGAGGACGTCGCCGGGGGCGGCGGGGGACGGTGGTGGGGTCGGCCGGGGGCGGAGGAGTCTCATACGGGGTTCCTCGGGGGTTCCTTGAGGGAAGCGGACGGGGACGGCGGAGCGGGACGACGGCCGACCGAACCGGCACGCGCACCTGCATCGGCATAGGCACGGGCACGGGCACGGGCATGGGCACTGGGGGTGGTGCCGGGACCAGCACGGGCACGGGCACGGGCACGGGCACTGGGGTGGTGCCGGGACCAGCACGGGCACGGGCACTGGGGTGGTGCCGGGACCAGCACGGGCACGGGCACTGGGGTGGTGCCGGGACCAGCACGGGCACGGGCACTGGGGTGGTGCCGGGACCAGCACGGGCACCGGCACCGGCACCGGCATCGGCGCCGCGGGCGGCGACGGGACCGGCGTGGGGCGGGCGGCCGTCAGGCCCACCCGCCCTGCTTGCGGCGGGTCCTGCGCAGCAGCCAGAAGAAGAAGGGGCTGCCGAGGAGGGCGGTGAGGACCCCTAGGGGGAGTTCCGCGGGGACGGCGACCGTGCGGGACACCAGGTCGGCGGCGAGCAGCACCAGAGCGCCGAGCAGGGCGCTGCCCGGGACCAGGAACCGGTGTCCCGGCCCCGCCGCCATCCGCAGCAGGTGCGGCACGACCAGGCCGACGAAGCCGATGATCCCGGACACGCTCACCGCGGCCGCGGTCAGCAGCGCGATGACGAGGATCAGCACGATCCGCAGCCGCTCCACGTCCACGCCCAGGTGCCTGGCCGGCCGTTCGCCGAGCGCCAGCAGGTCCAGGCGCCGGGAGTACAGGGGCGCGAGCGCCAGGCCGGTCACCGCGCACGGCAGCACCGCGAGCACCTTCGGCCAGGTCGCCTGGGAGAGGGAGCCGAGCTGCCAGAAGGTGATCTGCTGGATCGCCGCGGTGTCCGCGAAGAAGAGGCACAGCCCGATCAGCGCCCCCGCGAAGGCGTTCACCGCGATCCCGGTGAGGATCAGCGTCACCACCTCCGTGCGCCCACCGGACCGCGACATCACGTACACCAGCAGGACCGTGCCGAGACCGGCGGCGAAGGCGAAGGCGGACACCGTCCAGGTGCCGAGGAAGTTCACGCCGAACGCGATCGCGGCGACCGCGCCGACCGCCGCGCCGGAGGAGATGCCGATGACGCCCGGCTCGGCCAGGGGATTGCCGAACACGCCCTGCATCAACGCTCCCGCGCACCCCAGCGAGGCCCCGACGAGCAGCGCGAGGACGATCCTCGGGAACCGGACGTTCCACAGCACCGACTCCGCGACCCGGTCCAACTCCCCTCCACCGAGCCCGATCCGCTGCTGTACGGAGGACAACACGTCCCCGACGGGCACCGGATACGCCCCGAGTCCGGCGGCGACCGGCACGAGGACGAGCAGGCCCACGACCAGTCCGGCGGTCAGCAGTCCGGCCGTCCCGCGCCGCCCGCGCGGGGCCGTGGCCGTGCCCGGGGCCGCGGCGGCGGGCTCGACCGGCTCGACGGCCTCGTCCAGGACGGTCATACGGCACCCTCCGGGGCGTACCGCTGTCCGACGTCCGGTCTCGGTGAGCGTCGCACTGTCCTGTCCGTCCTTCCGGTCCGCCGATGGTCCCGGGCAGTGAAGAGCCGGGCAGGACAGAGCTTAGGTTAGCCTTACCTTTACTCGCTACCGGTTGTCGCCCCGGAGGACCCCCTCATGCCCGCGCACCCCCGCGCCCTGGTCACCGCCGTGACCACGGCCCTCGCCGTGTTCTGCGCGGCCCTGTCGGCGGTCCTGCTCCCGGCCGGCGCCTCCCGCGCCGCGACCCGCGCCCCGCAGGGTGTCCCCTCCTACGCCGTCACCGACGGCCTCCGCCGGACGCTCGCCGACGTCCGCGTCACCGTGCGGCGCGGCGGGGGCGGCGATGCCGGCGCGACGGGCGGCGCGATCGGCGGCGGCACGGGCCCCGCCGGTTCCGACGTTCCGGTCGGCGCCCTCGGAACGGCGTCCGCGGCGACGGTCCTCGCGGGCGCCGGGGTGGTGTTCGCGGTGCGCAGGCGCTCCTCGGACACCTGACCTGCTCCGACCTGGGGCGCCCCCGTAGCCCGCGCGATGCTTCAATTCCCCCGTGACTGACTACGACGTGCTCCGCGTCTTCTGCGCGCCCAACGGCGGATACGGCAACGAGCTGGGTGTCGTCCGTGACGGCTCCCGCGTGCCCGAGCGGAGCGACCGGCAGGAGATCGCGGCGAAACTCGGCTTCAGCGAGACCGTGTTCGTCGACGACCCCGAGCGCGGGATCATCGACATCTACACCCCCACCCTGCGCCTGCCCTTCGCCGGCCACCCCTGCGTCGGCACGGCCTGGCTGCTCGACGTACCCGAACTCGTCACTCCCGCCGGGGTCGCCGGCGTCCGTCTGGACGGCGAGTTCAGCTGGATCGAGGCGCGCGCGGAGTGGGCCCCGCCGCGCACCCTCCGCCAGTACGCCACCGCCGCCGAGGTGGACGACCTGCCCGTACCGCCGCCCGGCGAGTGGGTCTACGCCTGGGCGTGGGAGGACGAGGCGGCCGGGCGGATCCGCGCGCGGGCGTTCCCCGGCCGCGACGACGGCATCGAGGAGGACGAGGCGACCGGCGCGGCGGCCCTCCTCCTCACGGAACGGCTGGGCCGGGCCCTCAACATCACCCAGGGCGCGGGCTCACAGATCCTGACGGCCCCTCAGCCGCACGGCTGGGTCGAGATCGGCGGACGGGTCTACCTGGAGCGCTGTCCGGAACGCTGACCGGAGCACCGGACCGGGGCACCGGACCGGTGACGATACCGGTCCCGTGGCCGGTGCCGTGGCCGGTCCCGGTGCTGGTCGTGAGGTCGGTCCCGGCACCGGTCCGGCAGCGGTCGTGATGCCGGTCGTGAGGGCGGTCGTGATGCCGGCGCGGCCCGGAGGGCGGCCGCTCGGCGGTCCGTGGTCATTCGCACCTCCGTACGGGTGGTCCCGCGTGTGCGTGCCGTGGCGAGCGGGGACCGATGGGCGTGACCACTCAGCCTCCGTGAGAGGAGCATCATGCGTATCCGATCTGCCCTGGCCGCTGCCGCCCTGGGCGTCGCCCTGACCGCCGCGGGCGTCACGAGCGCCACCGCCGACGACGGGCACCGCACCTCGGACAAGGGCGACCACGCCTCCTGCAGCTCGTACATCGGCGGGATCGACACGGTCTCCAGCGACATCTTCTGGGCGGGCGTCAACTGCCACGACGGCCTCGGCTTCCTCCCCGGGAGCCGCCGCTCCGCCGACCACGAGCGCTCCTCGGACCACGAGCGCTCCTCGGACCACGACCGCTCCTCGGGCCACGACCGCTCCTCGGACCACGGCTACTCCTCGGACCACGACCCTCGTTCCGAGCACGGTCGTCACCCGGACGGCAAGCGTCCTTCGGGCCACGAGGGCTCCTCGGGTCACGAGGGCTCCTCGGGTCACGAGGGCTCCTCGGGTCACGACCGTCCCGCGGACCACGACGACTCCTCCGGCTACGGCCACCACCAGGACTGAGACGACATCGGGCCCGCCCCTCCCCCGTGGAGGTGCGGGCCCGGTCGTGTCCTCGCCGGCCCTCACGCCGACAGCGGGAACTCCTCGCCCAGCGCCCGGAACACCGCCGTGTTCAGGGCGAACGCCCGCTTGCACTCGGCCACGATCCGCTGCTTCTCCAGGTCGTCCGCGTCCACCGCGTCCAGCAGTTCCCGGTAACCCCGCTTGAACGCGGCCGGGTTGGCGACGTCCTCGAAGACGTAGAACCGGACGCCGTCGCCCTTCTTCTCGAAGCCCCAGGTCCGCTCCGCCCTGTCGCGGATGATCTGCCCACCGGAGAGGTCCCCGAGGTAACGGGTGTAGTGGTGGGCGATGTACCCGGCGGGCCACCGCTCGGCGCACTCGCGCACCCGCTCCGCGTACGCCCGTGTCGCCGGGAGCGCCGACAGGCCCGCCCGCCACCCGGGGCCCCGCAGATGCGCCAGGTCCCGCTCCAGCGCGGTGAGCCGGAACAGCTCCGGCTGGACGAACGGCCCGGCCACCGGGTCCGACGCCAGCCGCTCGGTCCCGGTCTCCAGCGCCTCGTAGACGAACCACAACTGCTCGGTGTAGCGCGCGTACGCGTCGACGCCGAGCCGGCCGCCGAGCAGATCGCCCATGAACGTCGAGGTCTCGGCCTCCACGTGCTGCTCGTGGGACGCGGTGCGGATAGCTGTCGAGAAGGAGTCCATACCCCAGATCTTCTATGGTTAGGCTTACCTAAGTCAACGTCTTGCCGACCTTCTGTCGGTAAGTTTACCGACGGTGGGTCGGTAAAAACCTCCGTCCCGAACTTACCCCGGCAACGCGGAACCCGCCCTCCGGGGGAGAGCGGGTTCGCACGAGGTCGGGTCGGGGGGCGGCGTCCGGTCCCCGCGGGGCGGGTCAGGGCAGCGTGAGGATCTCCGTGCCCGTCTCGGTCACGACCAGCGTGTGCTCGAACTGGGCCGTCCGCCTGCGGTCCTTCGTCACGACCGTCCAGCCGTCGTCCCACATGTCGTACTCGTGGGTGCCCAGCGTCAGCATGGGCTCGATGGTGAAGGTCATCCCGGGCTGGATCACGGTCGTGGCGTGCGGGCTGTCGTAGTGCGGGATGATCAGCCCGGAGTGGAACGACGAGTTGATGCCGTGGCCCGTGAAGTCCCGGACGACCCCGTACCCGAACCGCTTGGCGTACGACTCGATGACCCGGCCGATGATGTTGATCTGCCGGCCCGGCTTGACCGCCTTGATCGCGCGGTTCAGGGACTCCCGGGTCCGCTCCACCAGCAGCCGGCTCTCCTCGTCGACGTCCCCGACGAGGTAGGTGGCGTTGTTGTCGCCGTGCACCCCGCCGATGTACGCGGTCACGTCGAGGTTGACGATGTCGCCGTCGCGCAGCACCGTCGAGTCGGGGATGCCGTGGCAGATGACCTCGTTGACGCTCGTGCACAGCGACTTGGGGAAACCGCGGTAGCCGAGCGTCGAGGGGTAGGCGCCGTGGTCGCACATGTACGCGTGCGCCACCTTGTCCAGCTCGTCGGTGGTGACGCCCGGCGCGATCAGCTTCGCCGCCTCCGCCATGGCCCGCGCGGCGATCCGCCCGGCGACGCGCATGGCCTCGATCGTCTCGGGCGTCTGCACCTCCGGCCCGGTGTACGGGGTCGGCGCGGGCTTGCCGACGTACTCGGGGCGGCGGATGTTTCCGGGCACGGAACGGGTGGGGGACAGCTCCCCGGGGACGAGCAGCGACTGGGCGGACATGCCGCGAGTCTAACCAGCGGGCATGGGGGAACATGACGGTGGCGAGAGGAGCTGGTCATGCCCCTGTTCAAGAAGCGGACCGTCGGCAAGCCGGGCGAGTGGTACTACTGCCTGGAGCACAAGAAGGTCGAGGAGGGGCCGGACTGCCCGGCCAAGGACCGCTTCGGCCCGTACCCGACCCGCGGCGAGGCCGAGCACGCGATGGCGACCGCCCGCGACCGCAACCTCCAGTGGGAGAACGACCCCCGGTGGCACGACGCCCCGGCGGGCGGCACCACGGACGACGACTGACGCGTCCGCGCGGGTTCGGGCGTGGCGTTCACGCGGGTTCGTGCGTCGCGTTCGTGCGGGGCCGGCGAGGCGCGTCCGCACGGACCGTCCGGCAGGCGCGTCCGCGCCGTCCGGCAGACGCGTCCGCGCCATCCGGCAGGCGCGTCCGCGCGGGGGCGGCAGCGCGTCCGCGCGGGGGCGGCAGCGCGTCCGCGCCGGACCGGCAGCGCGTCCGCGCCGGACCGGCGACCGGCAGCGCGTCCGCGCGGGACTGGCGGAGAGCCTTGGAGCCCGGGACCGCCGCCCCGCGATCACCAGGAGGCGGGCGGTGGTGCGGTCAGGGACTCCGCCAGGCGGGAGAGGCGGTCCCGGAAGCGCCGGCGCCCGCGCGGGGAGGGCACCGTGTGCTCACCCGCCGCCGCGCTCACCAGGTGCTGCACGGTGTCCAGGTCGAGCTCCGCGCCGTCCGGCACGGCCAGCGCCTCGTGCGCCAGCGCCGTCAGCTCCGCCCCGCCCGGACCGAGGGCCAGCACGGTCACCCCGGCCCGCCGCGCGTCCGCCACCCGCTCCAGCAGCGGCGCGTCCCCCTCCGGCGACACCACCAGCAGGGTCTCGCCGCGCCGGGCGGCGTCGATCCGGCCCGGGCCGACCGCGAGGTGCGCCGGGTCCGTGGGCCGCGCGTCGAGCCGCACCAGGGTGGGGGCCAGCTCCGGCGTGCCCGACCAGGCGGCCTCGTCGACCAGATGGGCCGCCAGGTGCCACGGTTCGTACGCCGCGCTGCCCACCAGCAGCAGCCCGCCCCCGTGTTGCACCACGGACCCGCGCAGCACCGCGGCGAACCTGCGCGTGGCCCCCAGCCACTGCGTCCCGGCGAGCACCTCGCGCAGCAGCGCGACCCGTACGGCGTCCATGCGACCGCATGGTGCCGCAACCCGCGCGCCCCCGCCCGGTGTTCGCCGCGGATTCCCCCGACCCGGGGAACGTGACGGCCGCCACGCCCGGCGTGTCGCGGGGATCACCCCGGGGCCGCGCCCCCACCACGCCCCGCGCCCCGTCGGAGCGCCGCCGCGCACGTACAGTCGGCCCATGACCTCTACCGACAGCGCACAGACCGCCCCCGCGAAGGCCCCCGCGAAGGCTCCCGCCAAGGACCCGTGGGACCTCCCCGACGTCTCCGGGCTCGTCGTCGGGGTGCTCGGCGGGACCGGGCCGCAGGGCAAGGGCCTCGCGTACCGCCTCGCCAGGGCCGGACAGAAGGTGATCATCGGCTCCCGGGCCGCCGACCGCGCCCGGACCGCCGCCGACGAGCTCGGCCACGGTGTCGAGGGCGCCGACAACGCCGAGACCGCGCGCCGCAGCGACATCGTGATCGTCGCCGTGCCGTGGGACGGTCACGGCGCGACCCTCCAGGCCCTGCGCGAGGAGCTCACGGGCAAGCTCGTCGTCGACTGCGTCAACCCGCTCGGCTTCGACAAGAAGGGCGCCTACGCGCTGAAGCCGGAGGAGGGCAGCGCCGCCGAGCAGGCCGCCGCCCTGCTGCCCGGCTCCCGGGTCACCGCCGCCTTCCACCACCTGTCGGCCGTGCTGCTCCAGGACCCGGAGATCGACGAGATCGACACGGATGTCATGGTCCTCGGCGAGGACCGCGCCGACGTCGAGACCGTGCAGGCCCTCGCCGGCCGCATCCCCGGCATGCGCGGCATCTTCGCGGGCCGCCTGCGCAACGCCCACCAGGTCGAGTCGCTGGTCGCCAACCTGATCTCCGTCAACCGCCGCTACAAGGCGCACGCGGGGCTGCGCGTCACCGACGTGTGAGCCGCGCTCCCGCATGGGGGACACTGGACGGCACCAGCAGTGTCCCCCCACGGGACCTCCGACAGGACCCCGACAGGAGAACGACCCCCATGCCCCGCCTCGCCCTCTTCGCCCTCGTCGTCTGCCTCCTCGCCGTCGCCGCGGCGGTCGTCTCCTTCGCGAACGGCAGCTGGCTGGGCGTCGTCTGGGTGCTGCTGGCGGGGCTGTCGTCCAACATGACCTGGTACTACGCCAAGCGCGAGAAGCTCCGCAGGTCCGTCACGGGCTGACCGCGCAGATCTCCGCCGTCCCCTCCCAGAAGCGATACAGCGACTGACCGCAGTACGTCTCGAAGTCGCCCACGCCGAGACCGCGCAGCGCCGCGTCGACCACGTCGAAGAACGCGCCGTTGACCGCCGGCACCCACAGCAGCGCGAACACGAACAGCAGGCCGAACGGAGCGAACGGCTCCACCTGCCGCTTCACGCCGTACGGCAGCCAGGGCTCGATCACCCCGTAGCCGTCGAGGCCGGGCACCGGCAGGAAGTTCAGGATCGCCGCCGTGACCTGGAGCAGCGCCAGGAACGCCAGCGCGTACCGGAAGTCGGCGGGTACGCCGTCCAGCGCGTCCAGCCAGAAGGGGGCCGTGCACACCGCGGCGAACAGCACGTTCGTCAGCGGGCCGGCCGCCGAGATCAGGCTGTGCCGCCAGCGGCCCCGGATCCGCCCGCGCTCGATGAACACGGCGCCGCCCGGCAGGCCGATCCCGCCCATGATGACGAACAGGACCGGCAGCACCACGCTGAGCAGCGCGTGCGTGTACGCGAGCGGGTTCAGCGTGAGATACCCCTTGGCGCCCACCGAGATGTCCCCGCCGTGCAGGGCGGTGCGCGCGTGCGCGTACTCGTGCAGGCACAGCGACACCACCCACGCCGCCGTCACGAACAGGAACACGGCCACGCCGGGCTGCTCGGCGAACCCCGTCCAGGTCGCCCATCCCGTGACCGCCATGACGGCCACGATGCCGACGAAGACGGGGCTGACCCTCCGGTCGCTGCGGCGGGTGAGGGCGGTCGTCATGGTGCTCCCTGGGCTCGGTGCGGGGTGGAGTGCGGGGGTGGAGTGCGGGGGTGGAACCGCCCGACCGTACCGGGCGCAGGGGGAAAACGTCTCGCGGGTGGTCGTCGGTTCCTGCGAGGGTGGGCGGAGGGGAACGCGGGCGTCCCGGTCCGCCGCGCCGCCGGAACCCCGTGACCGGCCCCCGGCCCACCGGAGACAATGGACCCCGTGCGCTACCGCATCCTCGGCACCACCCAGGCACTCCGCCCCGACGGCACCCCCGTCGCCGTGGGCGGGGCACGGCTGCGTGCCCTGCTGACCGTACTGGCCCTGCGGGCCGGCCGGACCGTGCCCGCCGCTCTGCTGGTCGACGAGGTGTGGGCCGGGGACCCGCCCGCCGACGCGCCGGGCGCGCTCCAGGCGCTCGTCGGGCGGCTGCGCCGCGCCCTCGGCGCCCAGGAGGTCGCCTCCGTGGACGGCGGCTACCGGCTCACCGCCCCGCCCGACACGGTCGACCTGCACCGCTTCGAGCGGCTGACCGGCGACGGACTGCGCGCCCTCGCCGACGACGACCCCGCCAAGGCGTCCGTCCTCCTCGACGACGCCCTCGCCCTGTGGCAGGGCCCGGCCCTCGCCGACCTGCCCGACCGCACCGCCGAGGCGGCCCGCCGGGAGGCCCGCCGCCTCGACGCCGTGCGCGCCCGCCACACCGCCGCCCTCGCCCTCGGCCATGCCGGACAGTCGTTGCCCGAGCTGACCGCCCTGTGCGACGCGCACCCCTTCGACGAGCCCCTCCAGGCGCTGCGCCTGCGCGCCCTGCGCGACACCGGCCGCACCGCCGAGGCGCTCGCCGCCTACGAGGACGTCCGCCGGCTCCTCGCCGACCGGCTGGGCTCGGACCCGGGCCCCGAACTGCGCACCCTGCACGGCGAACTGCTGACCCCGGCCGAGCTGCCGGCCCCGGCCCCGCGCCACGACGGCCCGCGCACCTCCGCCGGGGGTGCCGGCCGCACCGGGGGCGCCGGCCGCAGCGGGGACGCCGGCCGCAGCGGGGACGCCGCGTCCCCGGCCCGTGGCACGCCCGGCATACCCGGCGCGCCCGGCTCCCCGCCCCTCCCGGGCACCCCGGCGGCCACCCCGGGGCACGGCCCGGCGGCCACCCCGGCAAGAGCCGTCCGGGCGGCGGGTGGCGGTCCGATCCCGCCGGTGGACGGCTGGGTCCCGCCGGTGGACGGTTCCGCCCGGCCGGTTGGTGGCTCGGTCCGGCCGGTGGACGGCTGGGTCCCGCCGGTGGACGGTTCCGCCCGGCCGGTTGGCGGCTCGGTCCCGCCGGTGGACGGCTTCGCCCCGCCGGCGGACGGCTCCGCCCCGGCTCCCGGCAACCTCCGCGCCCGGCTGACCTCCTTCGTCGGACGGGAGGCCGACATCGAGGCCCTCCGGGGCGACCTCGCCGACGCCCGGCTCGTCACGCTGCTCGGACCCGGCGGCGCGGGCAAGACCCGGCTGTCGCAGGAGGCCGCCGAGACCGTACGGGACACCACCCGCGACGGCGTCTGGCTGGCCGAGCTGGCGCCCGTCGCCGACCCGGACGCCGTACCGCAGGCCGTCCTCACCGCCGTGGGAGCCCGCGAGACCGTGCTGTACGGCGCCGGCGCCGAGGAGATGCGGGTCGCCGGCGAACGCCACGACGACCCCGTGGAACGCCTCGTCGAGCACTGCGCCCGGCGCCGCATGCTGATCGTCCTCGACAACTGCGAGCACGTCGTCGAGGCCGCCGCCCGGCTCGCCGAGGAACTGCTCGGCCGCTGTCCCGGCCTGACGGTCCTCGCCACCAGCCGGGAACCGCTCGGTGTGCCCGGCGAGGTGCTGCGCCCGGTGGAACCGCTGCCGGAGCCGGTCGCGCTGTGTCTGCTCGCCGACCGGGGAGCCGCCGCCCGGCCCGGCTTCCGCGTCGGCGACGACCCCGAGGCCTGCGCCGAGATCTGCCGCAGGCTGGACGGCCTGCCCCTCGCCATCGAGCTGGCCGCCGCACGCCTGCGCATGCTGACCCCCCGTCAGATAGCCGACCGGCTCGACGACCGCTTCCGTCTCCTCACCTCCGGCAGCCGTACCGTCCTGCCCCGCCAGCAGACCCTGCGCGCCGTCGTCGACTGGTCCTGGGACCTGCTCGACGCCGACGAACGCGAGGTCCTCGGCCGGTTGTCGGTGTTCGCCCGGGGCTGCGACCTCGCCGCCGCCGAGGCCGTGTGCGGCCCGGCCGCCATCGACGCGCTCGGCTCCCTCGTCGACAAGTCGCTCGTGGTGGCCGCCCCCGCCGCCGACGGCGCGATGCGCTACCGGCTCCTGGAGACCGTCGCCGAGTACGCGGGCGAACGCCTCGACGAGTCCGGCGACCGCCCCTCGGCCGAGCGGGCCCATCTGACGTACTACCGCGAACTCGCCCGCGCCACCGACGTGCTGCTGCGCGGCCCCACACAGCGCGCCGCCGTCGACCTCTTCCAGCTGGAGTACGAGAACCTGCGCACCGCGCTGCGCCGGGCCGTCGCCGCGCGCGACGAGCAGGAGGCGCTGTGCCTCACGCTCTCCCTGGCCGTCTACTGGCACATGCGCGATCTGCGCATCGAGGCCCGCACCTGGTGCAGCGAGGTCATGGCCCTGGGCCCCGACCCGTTCACCGAGCCCGTCCGCCCCGCCGCCCCGTTGTGGCAGTCCTGCACCGCCGCCCCGCCGCCGATGACCGGCGAGGTCCTCGCCGAGGCCCGGCGCGGTGTCCACCTGGCCCATCTCGCCTGCATGGACACCGAACTGGACGCCTGGCAGAACCCGGCGGCCCAGGCCAAGCTGCGCGTCATCGCCCAGACCTACGAGCCCGGCCTCCCGCAGACCTGCCGGTCCCCCGGACTGCTCTGGTTCTACGCCGTGATGCTCACCGGCGACATGGACCGCATCCGCGCCATCATCGACGCCAACGTCCGTACCTGCCGGGAGACCCCCGGATTCGAGTGGGAGCTCGCCAACTGCCTCCACATGCGGGCCAACCTGCTCGCCAACCGCTCCGACTGGGCGGGCGACGCGGGCCGGGACGCCGACGAGTCCCTGGAGATCTTCCGTCGGCTGGACGACGCCTGGGGCACCGCCGAGGCCCTCTCCGCCCGCGCCGAGGCCCGCGAGCGGCTGGGCGCCTACCGGGAGGCCGCCGCCGACTACGAGGAGGCCATGGAGCACGCCGAACGGCTCGGCGCCCGCGCCCAGCTGGCGGTCCTCGGTGCCCGGCTGGGCAGCACGCTGGTGGAGGCCGGCGAGGAGGAGCGCGGCGAACGCGTGCTGCGCGAGGTCATCGACGGCACGGACGGCGCGGCCAACGAGGCCATGCCCGCCGCGCGCCTCTTCCTGGCCGGCCGGCTCGGCCTGGACGGCCGCCGCGCCGAGGCCCGCGAACAGCTCCGGCTGCTGCGCGAGGAGTTCACCATCGCGCACTTCGCCGTCTTCGACGCCTTCATCCTCAGCGCCGAGGCCTGGCTGGACGCGGCCGACGAACGGTACGAGGAGTCGCTGGTCACCGTCCGCAAGGCGTTGGAGCGGGGCGGCGACCCGCTGTCCGTGGCCATCGCCCCGTACATGCGGTCGCACTTCCTGACCGTCGCCGCGATCGTCCTGGCCGGTGCCGACGGCGGCAGCCGCGCCTCGGCGGGCGCCCGCTGCCTCGGCGCCGCCGACAGCCTGCTCCCGCCCGGCCACATCGCCCCGCGCCTGGAACGCCACACCCGCGACCTGGCCGAGACACGCGCCCGCGCCGCGCTCGGCGAGGAGGCGTACGAGGCGGCGTACGCCGAGGGCGGCGGCCTCTCCTACGAGGAGGCCACCGCCCTGGTGTGAACGACCAGCTGCGCGATCGTCCAGTGATCTCCAGTGATCTCCAGCGATCGTCCAGCGACCGCTCAGTGCTTCGTACGGAACTTGTGGACCGCGACCGGCGCCATCACCGCGGTGAGCGCCGCCGACCAGCCCAGCGTCACCCACAGGTCGTGTGCGACGGGGCCGCCGATCATCAGCCCGCGCGCGGCGTCCGCCAGCGCGGACAGCGGGTTGTAGTCGGTGAAGGCGCGCAGCCAGCCCGGCATCGAGGACGTCGGCGCGAAGATCGACGAGCCGAACTGCAACGGCATCAGTACCAGGAACCCCATCGCCTGCACCGACTGCGCGCTCTTCATCACCACGCCGAGCGTGAGGAACACCCACATCAGGGCCGACCCGAACACGGCGGACAGCCCTATGGAGGCCAGCAGACCGGCCCAGTCGGTGATGTCGAAGCCCACCAGCAGCGCGACGACCAGCAGCACCACCGTCGCGAACAGCATCCGCATCAGCTCCACCGCGATCTTCGCGAAGAGCACGGAGCCGCGCCCGATGGGCAGGGACCGGAAGCGGTCCATCACACCGGAGTTGAAGTCCTGGTTGAAGCCGGTGCCCACGCCCTGCGCCATGTTCATCCCCATCATGGCCATCAGCCCGGGCACGACGTACTGGACGTACGCCTGCTGCCCGCCGCCCAGCGACTGGCCGATGGAGCCGCCGAAGACGTACACGAACAGCAGTGTGAAGACGACCGGGAAGAGGACGGCGTCGAACATCGACTCCGGGTCCTGCCGGATCCACAGCAGGTTGCGCCGCACGAGCGCGCCGGTGTGCCGCAGATGGGCCCGGAGCGGAATGGGCGAGTCGACGGCCTTCGCGGCGGCCGGGCTCGGGGTGACGGTGGCGGCGCTCATACGGCGACCTCCTCGCGGGTGTCGGCGGGCACGGCGTCCTGCGGGGCACTGGCACGGTGGCCGGTGAGGGACAGGAACACCTCGTCCAGGCTGGGGAGTTCGGTGGTGAGGGAGGCGAGCGTGACACCGCGCGCGGTGACCGCGCCGACCACCGCGGTGAGCTGCTCGTCGCTGAGCACCGGCACCAGCACCGAGCCGCGCTCGGCGTCGACGACGGTGCCGGCCAGGCCGGTGATGCCCAGGTCGTCCAGGGCGCGGGCCAGGGGCCGCAGCTGCGCCGGATCGGCGGGCCGTACGCGCAGTGTCCGGCCGCCCACCCGCGCCTTCAGCTCGTCGATGCCCCCGGTGGCGATGACCTTGCCCCGGTCGACGACGGTGAGCTCGGAGGCGAGCTGCTCGGCCTCCTCCATGTACTGCGTGGTCAGCAGGACCGTCACCCCGTCCCCGACCATCGCCTTGACCTCGTCCCACACCTCGTTGCGGGTGCGCGGGTCGAGGCCGGTGGTCGGCTCGTCCAGGTACAGCACCGCCGGCCGGCCGATCATCGACGCGGCCAGGTCGAGCCGGCGCCGCATGCCGCCGGAGTAGGTGCTCGCGGGCCGCCGGGCCGCCTCCGTCAGGGAGAACCGCTCCAGCAACTCGTCGGCGCGGGCCCGCGCGTCCTTGCGGGACAGGTCGAGGAGCCGCCCGATGAGGTACAGGTTCTCCCAGCCCGGGAGCTTCTCGTCCACGGAGGCGTACTGGCCCGTGAGACCGATCACCCGGCGCAGCTGCCGGGGCTGGCGCACCACGTCGTAGCCCACCACGGTCGCCCGGCCGGCGTCGGGGGCCAGCAGGGTGGACAGGATCCGCACGAGGGTCGTCTTCCCGGCGCCGTTCGGCCCGAGGACCCCCATCACGGTGCCCTCCCGCACGTCCAGGTCGACCCCGTCCAGCGCCTTGGTCTCGCCGTAGTGCTTGACCAGTCCCCTTACGGTGACGGCGCTGCCCGCGCCGCCGGGGTTGTCGTCGATTCGCGTCATGTCCCCGACGATGTCAACGGCCACCGACAAACGGCCGACAAGTCACCGACAGCCGCCGGCACCCGCCGACAGCCCGCCGACGGGGCCGCGGTCCAGGGGTGTCCGCCCCCGCCGCCCCTTCCCGTCCCCGGGGGCTGCCGCCCCCGGACCCCGCTTCGGCCCTGGACGGGCCTCGTCCTCAAACGCCGGACGGGCTGGTGGTGGCGCGCCTCTCGACTCACCGAGTCGGGTGGTGGGTGGGCACAGGCCGGGGGTCCGGGGGCGGAGCCCCCGGGGGACGGGGACGGGAAGGGGCGGCGGGGGCGACCCACCGCCCGTACGGGCGCCCCGCCCCGAGCCGCGAAAAGACGGCAGCCCGCCGACGGGGGAAGATCGACGGGCTGCCGTGTGCGGAGTTGGCTCAGTGGACGCTGTGCTCCTCCAGCGGGAACGTTCCGCCGACGACGTCCTCCGCGAACGCCTTCGCCGCGCCGCTCATGACCGCGCGCAGATCGGCGTACTGCTTCACGAACTTCGGGACCCGGCCGCCGGTCAGCCCCAGCATGTCCGTCCACACCAGCACCTGCGCGTCCGTCTCCGGGCCGGCCCCGATCCCCACGGTGGGGATGTGCAGCACACGGGTGACCTCGGCCGCCAGCTCCGCCGGGACCAGCTCCAGCACGACCGCGAACGCGCCCGCGTCCTGCACCGCCTTGGCGTCCCGCAGCAGCTGTGCCGCCGCCTCCTCGCCGCGCCCCTGGACGCGGTAGCCCATGGCGTTCACGGACTGCGGGGTCAGGCCGATGTGCGCCATGACCGGGATGCCGGACTCCACCAGCAGCTCGATCTGCCGGTGGGAGCGCTCGCCGCCCTCCAGCTTCACGGCCCCGACACCGGCCTCCTTGACCAGCCGGGTCGCGCTGCGCAGCGCCTGGACCGGGCCCTCCTGGTACGAGCCGAACGGCAGGTCGCCCACGATCAGGGCGCGCCGGGTGCCGCGTACGACCGCGGCCGACAGCATGGTCATCTCGTCGAGGGTGACGGGCACGGTCGTCTCGTACCCCAGGTGGCAGTTGCCCGCCGAGTCGCCGACGAGCATCACCGGGATGCCGGCCTCGTCGAACACGGACGCGGTCATCGCGTCGTAGGCGGTGAGCATCGGCCACTTCTCGCCGCGCTCCTTGGCGGCGGCGATGTCGCGGACGGTGATGCGGCGGGTGCCCTTGCCCCCGTACAGCGCGTTGCTGCCGTCGGTGGGCCTCTTCTGGGCAGCCGAAAGCTGCGTCATGGGAACGGCTCCTCACGTCATCTCGAGGCGCCCTCACGGCGTCCCCGGACCACCTCCATGGTGGCACCTCGTGCCAGGCGGGACCAGAGCGCCCCCCGCGGGTAAAACCTGAGTAAGAGAGTTCCGATACGAGACGGTCTCGTATCGGAATTCTTCTAGGCTCGACGACATGACCTCTCCGTCCGTCACCACCGCCCCGCGCATACCCGAAGCGGTGCACCGACGCCGCTGGGCGATCCTCGGCGTGCTGATGCTGAGCCTGCTGATCGTCGTCCTCGACAACTCGATCCTGAACGTCGCCGTCAAGACGATCTCCACCCCCGCCCCCACCGGCCTGGGCGCCACCCAGAGCGAGCTGGAGTGGGCGATCAACTCGTACACGCTCGTCTTCGCGGGCCTGCTGTTCTCCGCCGGTCTCCTGGGCGACCGCGTCGGCCGCAAGAAGGTCCTGCTCGGCGGCCTCGTCGTCTTCGGCATCGGCTCCGCGCTCGCCGCCGAGTCCGGCTCGCCCGCCCAGCTCATCGCCTTCCGCGCGGTGATGGCCCTCGGCGCCGCGTTCGTGATGCCCGCCACCCTCGCCGTCCTCATGAACGTCTTCGAGCGCGAGGAACAGCCCAAGGCGATCGGCATCTGGGCCGGCGGCGTGGGGCTCGCCATCGCCATCGGCCCCATCACCGGCGGCCTCCTGCTGGACCACTTCTGGTGGGGCTCGGTCTTCCTGATCAACGTGCCGATCGTGATCGTCGCCGTCGCGCTGATGCTGTGGCTGGTGCCCGACTCCCGCGACCCGAACCCCGGCCGGATCGACCCCCTCGGCGTCGTCCTGTCCGTCGTCGGGCTGGTGCTCCTCGTCTACGGCATCATCAAGGGCGGCGAGCTCGCCGACTTCACCGACCCGACCGTGCTGGCGACGACCGCCGCGGGCCTCGCGGTCCTCGTCGCGTTCGTCGTCCTGGAGAAGCGCAGCGACCACCCGTCCATCGACGTCAGCCACTTCCGCAACAAGGTCTTCTCGGCCGCGATCGCGGTCATCGCCCTGGTCTTCTTCGCGCTGATGGGCGTCACCTTCTTCTCCGTCTTCTACACCCAGAGCGTGCGCGGCTACTCGCCCCTGCAGACCGGCCTGCTGATGCTGCCGCTGGCCGCCGCCCAGATGATCTTCGCGCCGCGGGCCCGGCTCGTCGTCGACCGCTTCGGCATCAAGGCCACGACGACGACCGCCATGCTCGTCATCACCGCGACGCTGGTGGCGTTCGCCACGCTCGACGAGGACACGCCGATCTGGGCCCTGGAGGTCGTCTTCTTCCTCATGGGCACCGGGATGGCCCACATCATGACCCCGACGAGCGTCGTCATCATGCAGGCCCTGCCCCGCGAGAAGGCCGGCTCCGCCTCCGCCCTCAGCAACACCTTCCGCCAGGTCGGCGGCGCCCTCGGCATCGCCGTCCTCGGCTCCGTGCTGTCGACGTCGTACCGGCACGGCATCGAGGACCATCTCGGCGTGCTGCCCGCCGGGCTGCGCGAGACGGCCGGGGAGTCCATCGAGGCGACCCTGGGCGTGGCGGCCGGGCTCGGCGAGCGGGGCAGGGCGCTGGTCGACCCGGCCAACGCCGCGTTCCTGCACGCGATGCACGTCACCGCGCTGTGGGGCGCCGGAGTGGCGCTGGTCGGCGCGGTGGTCGTGGGGCTCTTCCTGCCCGGCCGGCCGAAGGCGGCCGAGGACACGGCGAAGGACGCCGACCTGGCGGGCACGGCCTCGTAGGAACGGCCCGCGGGCCGTGAGCTGCGGGAGAATCTCCCCAGGGCGACGAAGGGACGGACGGACGTGAGTCTCGTGGACAGCGGCACCGGTGTGGAGCAGCCCGGACGCGGGCGGCCGCGCAGCGAGGCGGTGGAGCGGGCCATCGTCCAGGGCACGCTGAAGCTGCTGGAGGAGGGCATTCCGCTCGGTGACGTGTCCATCGAGCGGATCGCCCGCACCGCCGGCGTCGGCAAGGCGACCATCTACCGCCGCTGGAGCGGCAAGGAGGAACTCCTCGTCGACGTCCTGCGGGCCGTCGAACCGGAGGACCTGGAACTGCCCGGCACCTCCCTGCGCGACGACCTGGTCGTGGTGCTGGAGTCGCTGCGCCTGCGCGGACTGGCCAACCGGTCCTCGGCGATCCTGCACAACGTCCGCGTACAGATGAAGACCAGCCCCCGGATCTGGACGGCCTACCACAACGCGGTCGTCGCCCCCCGCCGCCGGATCGGCCTCGAGGTCCTGCGCCGCGGCCAGGAGAACGGCGAACTGCGCACCGACCTCGACCGCGAGCTGATCTACGACATCCTCGTCGGCCCCATGCTCGTCCGCTCCGTCCTGCACCCCGACGCCGACCTCGGCGAGGGACTCGCCGAACAGATGGTCGACGCGCTGCTGACCGGCCTACGGCCCGTCAGTTCCCCCACCGACCCGCTGTAATGTGCACGTTCCGTCACAGAGCGGTCCCGGTGACCGCCGACCGGAACCCGTGACACCGGCCCGTACGTCATCGAGCCCGTACGGTCGTCATGGGACGGCAGGATCGAAGCCGATCATCCCCTAGGGTCGTACCCGGGGGACGAACGGTTGCACGGCAGGCAGTGAGGCGACGGTATGGCGCAGCAGGCGTACATGACGGAGACGGACAACGGCGGCTCGGGACCCGAGCGCCGGGGAACCCGGATTCGGCGCCTGGCGGAACGTCTGACCGCGGGCTGGCGCGGCGACCCGCGCGTCTGGCGCCGCGGCGTCGTCGTCGCCGTGCTCGCACTGCTCCTCTCCCTCGTGATGGTGGCGCACTCGTACATCCCCAACCGCTACGGCAACCTCGGCAGCCTGACGGAGACGTTCCTGCCCTGGCTGGGGCTGTTCGTCCCGCTGCTGCTCCTGCTCGCGCTGGTGCGCAGGTCGGCGACGGCGCTGATCGCGGTGGTGGTGGCGACCGTCGTCTGGCTGAACCTCTTCGGCGGTCAGCTCACCGACAAGACCGGCAGCGGCGGCGACCTCACGGTCGCCACGCACAACGTCAACGCCGAGAACGCCGATCCGTCCGGCACCGCCCGTGCCGTCGCCGCGTCCGGCGCGGACGTGCTGGCCCTGGAGGAGCTGACCTCCTCGGCGGTCCCGGTGTACGAGAAGGCGCTGGCGGCGACGTACGCGTACCACTCGGTGCAGGGCACGGTCGGGCTGTGGAGCAAGTACCCGATCAGCGACGTGGCGGACGTCGACATCAAGCTGGGCTGGGTCCGCGCGATGCGGGCGACGGTCACGACGCCTGAGGGGCCGGTCGGGTTCTACGTCGCCCACCTGCCGTCCGTGCGCGTCAAGCTCCAGGCCGGGTTCACCGCCCGGCAGCGCGACAAGAGCGCCGACGCGCTCGGCGAGTCGATCGCCGCCGACCCGCTGAGCCGCAAGATCCTGCTCGGCGACCTCAACGGCACGATGAACGACCGCTCCCTCAACGCCGTCACCTCCCAGATGCGCTCGACGCAGGGCGCGGCGGGCAGCGGCATGGGCTTCAGCTGGCCGGCGTCGTTCCCGATGGCGCGGATCGACCAGATCATGGTGACGGGCGTCCAGCCGGTCACCTCGTGGACCCTGCCGGAGACCGGCAGCGACCACCTGCCGGTCGCCGCCCGTGTGAAGGTCACCACACCGTAACCCGCCGGAATACCGAGCCGGGAAGGGTTTGTTCCGTACGTGAACATACCGCCCCGTGGGGGACGGATCCCCTTTCCGGAAAGGCACAGGCTTCCTCATGCCCCTGGCCCTGCTCGCCCTGGCCGTGGGTGCCTTCGGCATCGGCACCACCGAGTTCGTGATGATGGGCCTGCTGCCCGACGTCGCCGACGACCTGCACATCTCGATCCCCTCCGCCGGACACCTCGTCTCCGCCTACGCCCTCGGCGTCGTCCTCGGCGCCCCTCTGCTCGCGGCGGTGACGGCACGCCTGTCCCGCCGCACGGTCCTCATCGCCCTGATGGTGCTGTTCGTGGCGGGCAACGCCCTGTCGGCGTTCGCCCCCGACCACCACTGGCTGCTCGCCGCCCGCTTCCTCGCCGGCCTGCCGCACGGCGCCTTCTTCGGCGTCGGCGCGGTCGTGGCCACCACCCTGGTCGCGCCCGAGCGCAAGGCCCGCTCGGTGTCGCTGATGTTCCTCGGCCTGACGGTGGCCAACATCGCCGGCGTCCCGGCGGCCACGCTGATGGGCCAGCACCTCGGCTGGCGGGCCACCTTCCTCGGCGTCTCCGCGATCGGCCTCGCGGCCATCACGGCGCTGGCCGCGCTGATCCCGCACGACCACACCCACGCGCCCACGACCGGCCTGCGCGGCGAGCTGGCGGCCCTGCGCTCCCTGCCCGTGTGGCTGGCGCTCGGCACGACGGTCGCCGGCTTCGGGGCGCTGTTCTCCGCGTACAGCTACATCACCCCGATGCTGACGGACGCCGCCGGCTACGCCGACTCCAGCGTGACCCTGCTGCTGGCCCTGTTCGGCGTCGGCGCGACGATCGGCAACCTGCTGGGCGGCCGCCTCGCCGACCACGCGATGCGCGGCACCCTGTTCGCCGGCCTGGCCTCGCTGGCCGCCGTCCTGGCGCTGTTCCCGCTGCTCATGAGCGCCCCGTGGAGCGCGGCCCTGGCGGTGACCCTGCTGGGCGTCGCCTCCTTCGTCACCGGCTCCCCGCTCCAGCTGATGGTGATGGAGAAGGCGTCCACCGCCCCGTCCCTGGCCTCCTCCGCCAACCAGGCCGCCTTCAACCTGGCCAACGCCGGCGGCGCCTGGATCGGCGGCCTCACCCTCGCCGCCGGCCTCGGCGTCACCTCACCGGCGGTGGCGGGCGCGGCCCTGGCCGTCCTGGGCCTGGCGGTGGCGGGCGTGGCGTTCGCGGTGGACCGCCGCAGGTCCCCCGACCGGACGCCCCGAGCCCTGATCGTCGCCACCAACGACCCCCGCCGTCCGGAACCCCTGCCCCGCTGACCCTCCCCACCCCTGCCACCCACCCGAAGCCCCGGGCGGCAGGGGTGTGCGATGCCGGGCGCCGATGCTGCTGGGGCGACGCCCGTCGGCCGTGCGGGGGCGCGGGGAACTGCGCGATCGGCCACAGCGCACCCGCGCCCGCGCACTGGCGGTGGGCGGTACGGCGGGTGTGCGTGGGGGTGGTGCCGCAGGGTGCCGATGCTGCTGGGGCGATGCCCGTCGGCCGTGCGGGGGCGCGGGGAACTGCGCGATCGGCCACAGCGCACCCGCGCCCGCGCACTGGCGGTGGGCGGTACGGCGCGAGGGCGCGCACGGGCGGCCCGGCGGGGGGCCGGTGTCACACCGACTCCCGCCAGCCGTTGGTGATCGGCAGCCGCCGGTCCTTCCCGAAGCCCTTCGGTGAGATCTTCGTACCCGGCGGGTACTGCCGCCGCTTGTACTCCGCGGTGTCCACCATCCGCAGGGTCCTGACGACCAGCTCCCGGTCGTGGCCCGCCGCGACGATCGCGTCGGCGCCCTGGTCCCGGTCGACGTACATCTCGAGGATCGCGTCGAGGACGGGATAGTCGGGCAGCGAGTCCGTGTCGACCTGGTCGGGCCGCAGCTCTGCGCTCGGGGGCTTGCTGATCGAGTTCTCCGGGATCGGCGGGGTCTGGCCCCGCTCGGCCGCCGCCCGGTTGCGCCACTCGGCGAGCCGGAAGATCGACGTCTTGTACACGTCCTTGATGGGCCCGTACGCGCCCACCGAGTCGCCGTACAGCGTCGAGTAGCCCACCGCGAGCTCCGACTTGTTGCCCGGCGCGAGGACGATGTGGCCCTCCTGGTTGGAGATGGCCATCAGCAGGGTGCCCCGCAGACGCGACTGGAGGTTCTCCTCCGCCAGCCCGGTCAGCTCCGTCGCCCCCATGTAGGCGTCGAACATCGGTGCGATCGGTACGGTGCGGAAGTTCAGCCCCGTCCGCCGCGCCAGCTCCGCCGCGTCCCCCTTCGAGTGCTCGGAGGAGTACTTCGACGGCATCGACACGCCGTACACGTTCTCCGCGCCGACCGCGTCGCAGGCGATCGCCGCGACCAGGGCGGAGTCGATGCCGCCCGACAGACCGATCAGTACGGAGCGGAAGCCGTTCTTGGCGACGTACGCCCGCAGCCCCACCACCAGCGCCGAGTACACCTCCTCGTCGTCGTCCAGCCGCTCCGCGTACCCGCCGGCCGACTGCGGCTCGTACGCGGGCAGCGGGTCCTCGGACAGGACCACCCGGTCGATGCGCAGGCCGTCGTCGACGACCCCCGTCGGCGCGTCCGCGGACGCCGCGGGCAGGTCGAGGTCCAGGACCACGCACCCCTCGGCGAACTGCGGCGCCCGCGCGATCACCTCGCCGTCGCGGTCCACGACGATCGAGTCGCCGTCGAAGACCAGCTCGTCCTGGCCGCCGATCATGGCGAGGTAGGCGGTGGTGCAGCCCGCCTCCTGGGCGCGCTTGCGCACCAGCTCCAGACGGGTGTCGTCCTTGTCGCGCTCGTAAGGGGAAGCGTTGACGGACAGCAGCAGGCCGGCCCCGGCGGAGCGCGCCGCGGGCACCCGGCCGCCGTCCTGCCAGAGGTCCTCGCAGATGGCGAGGGCCACGTCGACGCCGTGCACGCGCAGCACCGGCATGGTGTCGCCGGGCACGAAGTAGCGGAACTCGTCGAAGACGCCGTAGTTCGGCAGGTGGTGCTTGGCGTAGGCGAGGACCACCTCACCGCCGTACAGCACCGCCGCCGCGTTCTGCGGGGCGCCGGCGGGCTGGCCGTACTTCGGCTGGGCGGTCCCGCAGCGGTCGAGGTAGCCGACGACCACCGGCAGCTCGCCGAAGCCCTCGTCGGCGAGGCGCGCGGCGAGCGTGCGCAGGGCCGCGCGGGAGGCCTCGACGAAGGACGAGCGCAGGGCGAGGTCCTCGACGGGATACCCGGTCAGCACCATCTCGGGGAACGCCACGAGATGCGCTCCCTGTTCGGCGGAGTGCCGGGTCCAGCGGAGGATCGTTTCGGTGTTGCCGGCGAGGTCGCCGACGCGCGAGTCGATCTGGTTCAGGGCGAGGCGAAGTTGAGGCACGGGCACCAGTGTAATCGTCAAAGCGACGCGATGGGGTGGCGTGAGGTGTGGGTCACCCCACGCCACGCGGGGGACCGGGCCGCCGCACCGCCGTTACGGCCGGGCCCGCGCCCCCCGCTCCTCCAGCAGATCCGCCATCAGCTGGATGTCCGACCGCTGCCCGTCCACCATGCCCTGCGCGAGCCGCTTCTCCGCCCCCACGGTGCACCGGGCGGCACAGCCCTGCGCCATGTGGATGCCGCCCTGGTGATGGTCCGTCATGAGCTGGAGGTAGAACACCTCGGCCTGCTCGCCCTCCAGGGTGCCGAGCTTCTCCATCTCGGCGTCGGTGGCCATGCCCGGCATCAGCGCGCCGTCCTCGCCGGAGGCCATGCCGCTCATGCCCATCCAGGCCATCGGCTCCGCCGACGACACCTTCGGCAGCCCCCACAGGTCCAGCCAGCCCAGCAGCATGCCGCGCTGGTTGGCCTGCGTCTGCGCGATGTCGTAGGCGAGCCGCCGCACGTCCTCGTCCGTCGTGCGGTCGCGCACGATGTACGACATCTCGACGGCCTGCTGGTGGTGCACGGCCATGTCCCGGGCGAAGCCGGCGTCCGCCGAGCCGGCGGCGGGGACCTCGGTGCCGTCGCCGCCCGCGACGGAGCGGCCGACGGCCCCGGCCGCGACCAGCACTCCGGCCACGGCCACGGACACGGCGACCCGGGCGAACCTCACTGCGACAGGCCACCCGTGCACGCGGCGCCCGGCTCCGGCGTCTGCTCGCCCTGCACGAACGTCTCGAGGAACGTGTCCACGTCCGGGTCGCTCGCGCCGGTCACCGTCCGCTGGTGCCCCCAGGCGGTGAGCATGATCGGGTCGGGCTGCCCCTCGTACGGGCTCATGAACGTGTAGGGCGTCTTCCCGACCCTCGCCGCCAGCGCCTCGACGTCCGCTGTCGGGGCCTTGCTGCTGTACGTCACCCAGACCGCGCCGTGCTCCAGGGAGTGCACGGCGTTCATGTCGTTCAGCGCCTTGGCGTAGACGTCGCCGTCGCAGTTCATCCACGCCTGGGCGTGGTCGCCGCCGACGGGCGGCTCGGTCGGGTACGTCACGGTCCTGGTGACGTGGGTGCGCCCGAGCGTCCCCTTCCACGTGCGCACACCGTCCGAGCCGGTGACGAACTTCCCGTTCCCCGAGGCCTTCGCGTCGGTGGGGGCGGAGGTGTCGTCCGACCGCGACTGCACGACGAACACGGTGCCCGCGACGAGCCCGGCGACCACGACCGCGGCGGCCGCGACGGTGACGACGCGGTTGCGCCGCTCACGCGTCCGGTCGGCTTGCCGTATCTCCTCTATGCGCGCCTTGCGCGCCGCGCTGGTGCTGTTCTCGGCGGAACCCATGGGTCTGTCCTTCACGGAAGGGAGCGGAGGGCGGGACGGTGCACGCGAGTCAGCTGATCGTAAGGGGGAAGGGGGGAAGTGCGTAGGCGCGTCACGGCCAAGACGCCGGAGATGACCCCGGAGATAAGTTGAAGGTCAGATGCGTATTATCTACGCTTCCTCTCATGCGGCTCTTGCGCTCCACCGACCTGGCACTGCGCGTGCTCATGCGGCTCGCGGTGGCCGGTGAGACCACCCCGACGACCCGTGACGTGGCCGCCGCGATGGAGGTCCCCTACACCCACGCGGCCAAGGTGGTGGCCGAACTCCAGCACATGGGCCTGCTGGAGGCCCGGCGCGGCCGCGGCGGCGGCCTCGCGCTGACCGAGAAGGGCCGTACGGCGTCGGTGGGCGCGGTCGTCCGGGCCTTCGAGGGCGACGGCGACGTCGTGGACTGCGAGGGCGGTACGTCGACCCCCTGCCCCCTGAGCTCCGGCTGCCGCCTGCGCGGGGCCCTGCGCAGGGCCCAGGAGGCCTTCTTCGCGTCCCTCGACCCGCTGACGATCACCGACATGATCGCGGAGCCGACGGGACCCCTGCTGCTGGGCATCCCCCGGCTCGCCTGATCCCGCCCACCCGCCCACCCGCCCGGCCGCCCGACGGCTGGTGGGCAGACGGCGTCCGGCGGCGTCCGACGGCGGCTGTCGCCTCGGACGCCGTCGGACGCCGTCAGCCATCGTCGGACGCGGATGCCTTCAGCCGCCTTCAGCCGCCGTCAGCCGCCGTAGGACTCCGTGGGCCGACGGTGGTCCACGGGTGTCACGCCCCCGCCAGCCACAGGTCCGGCCCGAACACCTCGTAGTGCACGTCCGCCGGTGACACGCCCTGCTCGATCAGCTGGGCGCGTACGGCGCGCATGAAGGGGAGCGGGCCGCACAGGTACGCGCGCGTGCCGGGGTGGACGGTGACGCCGGTGAGGTCGGCGCGGCCGGTGTGGGCGCCGGTGGGGGCGTCCTGCTCGTACCAGAGGTGGACGGCCGCGGCGGGGAGCTTCCCGGCGTACGTCTCGTGGTCGGCGCGCAGGGCGTGGTCGGCGGGGGAGCGGTCGGCGTGGACGACCGTGACCGGGGCGGGGTGGCCGGTGGCCGCGAGCTGGGCCAGCATCGGGATCATCGGGGTGACGCCGATCCCGGCCGAGGCCAGGAGCACCGGGGTGCTGCCCGGGACCTCGTCCAGGACGAGGTCGCCGTACGGTTCCGACAGCTCCAGCACGCTGCGCTCGTGCACGCGCGCGTGGAGGTGGTTGGAGACCTCGCCCTCCGGGGTCGTGCCGCCGGGGACGCGCTTGACGCTGATCTGGCGCTCGGACGTGCCCGGCGCCCCGGACAGGCTGTACTGCCGGATCTGGCGGGCGCCGTCGGAGAGCGCGGTGCGGACCGAGACGTACTGGCCGGGGCGGAAGTCGCGGACCGGGCCGCCGTCGAGCGGGCGGAGCCGGAAGGTGACGACGTCAGGGGTCTCCTGGACGCGTTCGACGACCTCCCAGAGCCGCCAGGAGAGGCCGCCCTGCTCGTCGTACAGCCGCTTCTCGATCGCGATGAGGGCGTTGGCCATCAGCCAGTACACCTCGTCCCAGGCGGCCGCGACCTCGTCGGTCACCGCCTCGCCGAGGACCTCGACGATGGCGGCGAAGAGGTGCTCGTGGACGAGGGCGTACTGCTCGGGGGCGATGCCGAGGGAGGCGTGCTTGTGGGCGATGCGGGTGAGCATCGCGTCGGGGCGGGTGTCCGGGTGCTCGACGAGGTGCGTGGCGAAGGCGGCCACGGAGCCGGCCAGGGCCTGGCGCTGGGTGCCGGCGGCCTGGTTGCCGCGGTTGAACAGGTCGCGCAGCAGCTCGGGACGGGCGGCGAACAGACCGTCGTAGAAGCGCTCGGTGATCTGGCCGATGGCCGCTCCGACGACGGGGAGCGTGGCGCGGACGGTGGCTGCGGACTGTTCGGACAGCATGAGTCCTCCTTCGGACGAGTGCCGGTCCGGTCCGGTCCGGCGGTCGATGGTCGGTGCTCGGCACCGTAATAAAACTTGCATCTGAGATGCAAATTTAGAGGGGTGGGGGAGGGCGGAGGGGACGGGCATTACGGATGTCAGTCCGAACAGGCAAGATGGGCGACGAAGCGGTACACCTGCCGTACGCGAGCGTTCAGGCCGGGGTCGCCGTGGCGATCAAGGTCCGCAACGCGCGTGAAATGCTGTTGTGGTGGGATGCTCAGGTGCCCGACCGCCTCCCGCGGGACGGAGACAGGCGGCCTGACCAGCAAGGATGGGGAAGCGGAAGATGGACAAGCAGCAGGAGTTCGTGCTCCGGACGTTGGAGGAGCGCGACATCCGGTTCGTACGCCTGTGGTTCACGGACGTGCTGGGCTTCCTCAAGTCCGTCGCCGTGGCCCCGGCCGAGCTCGAGCAGGCGTTCGACGAGGGCATCGGTTTCGACGGTTCCGCGATCGAGGGGTTCGCCCGCGTCTACGAGTCCGACATGATCGCCAAGCCGGACCCCTCCACGTTCCAGGTCCTGCCCTGGCGTGCCGAGGCCCCCGGCACCGCGCGCATGTTCTGCGACATCCTCATGCCGGACGGCTCCCCGTCCTTCGCGGACCCGCGGTACGTCCTCAAGCGCGCCCTCGCCCGCGCCTCCGACCTGGGCTTCACGTTCTACACGCACCCCGAGATCGAGTTCTTCCTGCTGAAGGACCGCCCCCTCGACGGCTCGCGGCCCACCCCCGCCGACAACTCCGGCTACTTCGACCACACCCCGCAGAACATCGGCATGGACTTCCGCCGCCAGGCGATCACCATGCTGGAGTCGATGGGCATCTCGGTCGAGTTCTCCCACCACGAGGGCGCCCCCGGCCAGCAGGAGATCGACCTGCGCTACGCCGACGCGCTGTCGACCGCCGACAACATCATGACCTTCCGCCTGGTCATGAAGCAGGTGGCGCTGGAGCAGGGGGTCCAGGCGACCTTCATGCCGAAGCCGTTCTCCGAGCACCCCGGCAGCGGCATGCACACCCACCTCTCCCTCTTCGAGGGCGACCGCAACGCGTTCTACGAGTCCGGCTCCGAGTACCAGCTGTCCAAGGTCGGCCGGTCCTTCATCGCCGGCCTGCTCAAGCACGCCGCCGAGATCTCCGCCGTCACCAACCAGTGGGTCAACTCCTACAAGCGCATCTGGGGCGGCACCGAGCGCACCGCCGGCGCCGGCGGCGAGGCACCCTCCTACATCTGCTGGGGCCACAACAACCGCTCCGCGCTCGTCCGCGTGCCGATGTACAAGCCCGGCAAGACCGGCTCCGCCCGCATCGAGGTCCGCTCCCTCGACTCCGGCGCCAACCCGTACCTGGCCTACGCCATGCTGCTGGCCGCCGGCCTCAAGGGCGTCGAGGAGGGCTACGAACTCCCGCCGGGCGCCGAGGACGACGTCTGGGCGCTGTCCGACGCCGAGCGCCGGGCGATGGGCATCGAGCCCCTGCCGCAGAACCTCGGCGAGGCGCTGACCCTGATGGACCGCAGCGACCTCGTCGCCGAGACGCTCGGCGAGCACGTCTTCGACTTCTTCTTGCGCAACAAGCGCCAGGAGTGGGAGGAGTACCGCTCCGAGGTGACGGCGTTCGAGCTGCGGAAGAACCTGCCGGTGCTGTAGGCGCGAATCGGAGCGGGTTTCTCGCCGCACCGTCGGCCCGCGCACCCTCCGGGCGTGCGGGCGCTTCGCTGCCGGGCCGTCGCGCACCGGGCCCTGACGCGCCCGGTGCGCGACGGCTGCCAGGTGCGCGGCGGACGGCCGGGTGCTGCGGAGGACCTCAGCCGGGCCCGGAGCGTTGCCGGGCCTCGTCCGCGATCTGCCGGCCGGAGTCGCGCGCCTGCTCGGTGACCTGGCCGCTCCGGTCGCGTGCCTCGTCCTGTGTGGTGCGGGCGGCTTGCGCCGCGGTTCCCTTCACTTCCTCGGCCGCGCTCTGCGTCACCTCCTTGGCGCCTTCCTTCAGATGCCGCGCGGACTCGGCGGCGGCCTCCTTCACCGGCTCCAGCGCCTCGCCGCCGCGTTCCATCAGGTCGGAGGCCTTCTCCCGCTCCGCCTGGGAGGCGGGCAGGAGCGAGGAGGCCAGTACGCCGATGCCGAAGGTGACCAGGCCGGCGACCAGCGGGTTGCCCTGAGTCCGGCGGCGGGCCGCGGCGGGGGCCTGCTGGACGGCCTGGCCCGCCTGGCCGACCGCGTCGCGTGCGGTGTCGGCCGCCCGTCCGGTGCTTTCCTGCAGCGATCCGGCCGCCGACTGCGCGGTGTCCGTCACACTGTGGGCGGTGTCCGACGCGGTACCCATGATCCGTTCGCGGAGGCCGGACACCGCGCCTCGCATCCTCTCCGTGCGGCGGCGGACCACTCGTCGTGGACTGGTCCGGTCGGTGAGCCGGTCCACGTCCGCGGACAGCCGGTCACGCGTGGCCTCTATCTCGGCCCTCACTTGGTCGGGTGACGTGCCCATTCCGCGTTCTCCTTCATGGTTTCGACGGTCTGCTCGGGCTTCGGGGAGACGGTGCGCATCCGTGTACGGCCCTTCTGGTAGAGCACGGCTGCGACGACGCCCCACACCGCGCTGACGATCAGGGCGGCCCAGCCCCCGTCCATCACGTTGGCCAGGCCCAGCACGGCGGCCAGGGACAGGAACAGGAGCACCATGTAGCCGGCGAAGCCGGCTCCGCCGTACATGCCGGCGGCCTTGCCCGCCCTGGTCGCCTCCTCCCTGATCTCGGCCTTGGCCAGCTCGACCTCCTGGCGGAAGAGGGACTGGATGTCCGAGGTCACGACGGACAGCAGCCGGCCCACGGAGGGGTCCTGCCCCTGCGGCTCGCTCGGGCCGGGTGTGGAGGGGAGCGAGGACATCTCAGACCTCCGGGTAGGGACGGCCCGGTGTGCCGGCCGGCGGCGAACCGACGGCCGGCGGCACCTGCGGAGGCGCCGGTGACGGGGTCACCGGTGCGGCTGCTGACGGGGGACCGGCCGGCAGAGGCGGGGAGGCCGGCGCGTCCGGTCCGCCGCGGCCGGTCGTCCCGGGGGTTCGCCCTGGCCCGGCCCCCTCCGACCGGGAGGCCGATCCCGCCGCCTTGGCCAGGCGCCCGACGGCCAGTCCGGCCAGCAGGGCGCCGCCCAGAAAGGTTCCGGGACGTCGTCGGGCGAAGCGCTGGACGTCGGCCACGAGCCCCTCGAGTCCCTGCTCCTCCAGGTAGTCGGCCGCCCGCTGCCCCTTGGCGGCGGCCTGGGCCGCCAGACTGCGGGCGGGCGAGTCGTCCTCGGCGTTGTCGGCGAGGCCGGAGAGGTCCTTCGCCCACTGCCGCAGCGCGTCGGCCGCGCGCCTGGTCTGCCCTTCGGCCTCGTCCATCGCACGGCTCCGCAGGTCGTCGATGGCCGTGCCGGCCTGCTGCCGTGCCTCGCCCACTACGGTTCGGGCCTGTTCCGCCGCTGTCCCCGCGACCTGGGTCGCGGCCTGTTTGGCCTGCTCCGCCGTCGCGGAGGCCTCTGCCTTGACCTTCTCCTCGGTGGTCCCGGTTCCGGTCTGTACGGACTCAGTCATCGAAGACTTCTCCTCGTCGCATGTCCTGCCTGCGGTCCCGTGCCGTGGATGCCCCGGTGCGCGCCGGAGGCTGTGCGCCGGGCTGCACACGTGACCGTCCGTCTCGCCCCGAGTGGCCAATTGTCCATGTTTGACACGCTTTGCCGACGAGGGTTCGGGCTGAATTCTTTCCGGTCCGCGTGATGACTGTGCGGGAACGGCGGTCCGATTGCGGGCAATCCGCGGCAGAGTAGCCTGGAATTGACCGACGGCTACCTGATTCTGGAGGTAGGTCATGTTTCTCCGACTGCTGCGCCGTCGTCTGCCCTGCGGGCTCGTGCTGCTCGGCAACGGCCGTCTGATCCGGGGCTACAGCGGCGGCTACTACGACGGCTACGGGTACCAGGCCTGACACCGTCCACACCGTTCCCAGGAAGAACCGGGCTGCCGCGCAGTCGCCGTGGCAGCCCGAGTCTGGAGGCTGTGCGGTGGCAGAGGACACCGACGACCTGGTAGCCCTGACGCGGTTTCTGTCACCGCACTGCCGTGTCACCAGGATGTCGAGCGGAGCGCTGATCGCGGACTGGAAGCGGACGCGTTTTCTCGGCATGGCGACGGAGGACATCCGGGCGTTCGCCCGCGGAAGCCCCGAGGAACGCGCGGAGTTCGTCACCACCCTCCTGCGCGCCGGGTGTACCACGGCCCGCCCGCCGGAGCACTCGGACCGCGAGGTCGGGCTCTGGCTGAGCGGGGTGCACCTGCTGATCCGGACCATGGGGTTCGGGCGCGTCCTGCGGCTGTTGTCCGTGGCGGCCCCGGACTACGTCCGGGCGGACACCCCCTCCGCGGCCGACGTCGCACGGCTGAAACGAGCGGTGCAATCACACGGCAGCGGCAGCTGGTGGGTCGGCGACGACTGCAAGACCGAGGCCGTGACGGCGTTCGTCCTGCTACGGCGGCGCGGCCTGAAGGCCGTGCTCCATGTCGGCGTGCGCGAGCACCCGTTCGCCCTGCACGCCTGGACGTCGTCGGCGGGCCTGTGCATCCCCGACGCCGATCCGCGCGGGCACCCGTTCGCGCCGGTTCTCTCGATCGACGGCGGAGGGCGGTGACATGGAGGCGATCGGCCTCACCTGGAGCGGGGGCGTGCCGAAGCTCTGGGCGGACGGGGCGATGGCGCGGCAGGGACTCGTGACGGCCGTCACCTCACGGGCCGGTACCGCGGCGGTCGTCGGCTGGGTCGGCTCGTTCCGGGACCGCGTGGCGGGCGCGCACCGCCTCCTCGACGACTTCGGCCGGCCGGGGGCCGCACCCCCGCTGCCGGCCGGTGACTACGCGGCGGTGCTGGTGTGCCGTGACCGCGTCCTGCTGATGAGGGACGAGCAGGCGCGCATCCCCCTCTTCTACCGGGAGTCGGCCGGCCGGGTGAGCGCGGTGAGTACCTCCGCGCGCCACCTGGGCGGCACGGCGGAGCTGGAACGCCGTTACTTCTGCCGGTACCTGACGGGCAACATGGCCCAACCGCACTCGCCCCTCACCCCTTTCACCGGGGTGCACCGCGTCCTCGGCGGTGAGGTGGTCGAACTCTCCGTCACGGGGCAGCTGTCCGGCCGCGTGCCGCGACGCGTCCCCCAGGCCGAAGCCCCGCCGTCCCCGACGGCGGACGGACGCCGTGCGAGCGAGGCCGCGCAGGACCTGCGCCGCGCACTGGAGAACGCCGTCGGGCGCCGTACGGGCGAGACGACGGCATGCCACGTCTCCGGCGGCACCGACTCCACCAGCGTCGCGCTGCTCGCGGCGCGCCCCGCGGCGGGACGGCGCCACGCCGGTGAACTCGTCCTGCTCGCCGGACGCTTCAGCGGCGGAGAACTGGCCCAGGAACAGCCGTACCTCGATGAGGCGATGGCGGAGATCCGCCGCCACGCACCCGCGGCGCGCCCGGTCGTCGTCGACGTCGACGACGTGGCCGACTTCGACGACTTCCGGGATCACGCGGGCGACCCGGACGAGCCCTATGCGCACGCCTTCCGCGCCCCGTTCTGGAGCAGGCTGCACGCGGCCGCGGCGGAACTGGGCTGTGACACACTCCTGACCGGCTGCGGAGCCGATCCGATCGTGGACGCCAACCCGTTCCACCTGCACGGGCTGGCCCGCACCGGACAGTTCCGTCGGATGACCGCGCAGGCACGCGCCTGGGCCGCGGGCAGCGAGCGGGGTGTGCGGGACGTCGTCTCGGCCCACGTCGTGCAGCCCGCTCTTCCGCTGGCGGCCGAACGGATCACCACGCTCGTCCGCCGGCACGGAACGGTGCTCGGCGGCCTCGGCCACTTCGCCCGCCCCCCATGGCTGCGCCCCGGGTTCGCTCGGTCCCACGGCTACCGTGAGGCCAGCGTCGCGGAGAGCCGCTTCCGCTACGGACGCAGGCCCGAACAGTCCCTCTACGACGCGGCCAACTACCTCTCCGCACCGGACCCGTTGTCCTGGTGCCAGGCACGGCGGAACGGCTTCTTCCTCACCCATCCCTTCCTCGACCCGGAGGTCGTCGCCACGATGCGCCGTCTGCCCGCCGACGTCACGCTCCGGCCGGGCCGGCCCAAGGCGGTCCTGCGCGACGCCATGGCCGATCTGCTCCCGCCGCGGATCCACGGCCGGACGGTCAAGGTCCCCTTCGACCAGGTCTACGCCCGCGGGCTGCGGGCCCACGGCGAGCAGCTCGTCGACCTCTGCCGTTCCGCCGGACACCCGCTGATCGCGGAGATGTTCGACGTCGAGACGCTGTGCCGGGCCGTGCGGGAGGCGCAGTTCGGCATCGGGGACGCCTACTCCTGGGACCGGATGAACAGCTCCCTGGCCCTTGTGGTGTGGCTGGAGAGGTGGGGCCGGCGGCCGCGCGCGCGGGGTAGTGCCGTACCGGTCATTGCTGGGCCTTGATGTCCCACAGCGTCCGTTCGTACGGGCCCGTCTGGACCTTGACGAGACCGTACCGTTCCGCCAGCCGACGGTCTTTCTCCCTGCTGAACACGAGGTCTTCCTCGCCGTCCCGTCTGATGAAGCCCAGAACGTCTGCCCCGTGCGGGCCGAACCGCCAGAAGACGGTGACGTAGCGCGGGTCCATCGTGTGGGCGTCGATCACGTTGTTCTCGTACACCCTTCCGCGGAAGATGACGGAGTCGAGGTCCTTCTGTATCCACTTGGGCACCTTGCTCCCGTGGGACCAGGAGTTCCCCCGCCAGGCAACTTGCTCCAGACCGAGCCGGTCCTTGCGCGCCAGGCTCACGCTGGCGTACAACGCCAACTGGTCGTACGGAGTGTCGATGGGGAGCTGCACGACCGTTCGGGTGGAGAACTCGTCATGCGCCTCGACATAGATTCCAGCCGGCATCCACGGCTGGGCCGCCACCAACTCGCCGGGCTGGTGGATCTCCCTGCGGGAGAGCGGGTGTGTCTCCTGGAACTGGGCTTTGCCCCACTGCTCGGCGTCAGCGCGCCACTGCTTGCGGAGCCGGTCCCTGGGGCTCAGCGGCACCCGTTCCCCCATGGCGTGGAACTCGGCGCCGAGCACGTAGAAGCCCACGTCGCTGCGGTTTTCGAGCTTGATGTCGACCGGTACGGAGAACGCCTTGCGGTTCTGACCCAGCAGAGGCTTCCCGACGGTCACCTTGATGAGAGGCCTGGCCCCGCGCTGGTTGGGCTGATAGAGGTGCTGATAGCTCCAATTGCCCACTGCGACGAGCGTCGTGATGAGCGCCACCGCGGCCACCTGCTTGGGAGCGGGGATGACGACCGATGTCCGCCACACCGCGATGACAGCCCACAGGGAACCCGCCGTGAGCAGGGACCACAGCACCCGGTAGCCGATGGAATCACCGTCGAGCGTCTCGTACAGAAGCATCAGGTTGGCGAGGAGGGCCGCGACCGTTCCGGCCAGCGCGAGCAGTCCCGAGCGCTCGAAGCTGTTCCGGTACCAGTGGTCCACCACCGCCCATGCGCCCAAGAACGCGATGAGCGCGGACCCGACGAGGAAGGCACCGGTGACGCGCCCCGGGTAGGTCAGGGCGGACCTTATGTTCCCGATGCCGAACCCGCCCAGCAGCAACGCCGACAGGACGAGGACCAGCAGGATTCCCACCATCACCGCGAAGGACCCTCTGGGGCTCTTCGGGACGCGTGGAAGCCGCAGGCGCCGACCTCCGCCGGACTCGGCGGGCTTCCGCATCTGATCACCGCCGTCAGGACACACGGGGATCTCCTTCGACCGTCACGGGGCACTCACGAGGGCACTGCGCACCATCGTCCGGCGCGACCCGGAGGATCACCATCCGGATGCCTCCCGACGGCCCAAGGGACTCCCTCAGGACGCCGCATCCGCCTCCCTCGCCAGCACCCGGTGCAGCGGTTCCGTCGCGCGCCGGCGGTACTCCTGGACCGACCAGCCGTTGCCGTCCGGGTCGGTGAAGTACAGGAAGGTGGCGCCGTCGTCGGGGGCGTAGCGGACCGGCTCGGAGACGTCCAGGCCGCGCTCCAGGAGTTCCGCGCGGGCGGCCTCGATGTCGGCCACGCACAGTTGCAGGCCCTGGTAGGAGCCGGGGGCCGGGCGGGGGCCCCGGGACAACTCCCAGATGCTGTCGCCGAGGGCGATCGAGCAGCCCGAGCCCGGCGGGGTCAGCTGGACGATCCGCAGGCCGGGCATGACCTCCTGGTCGATGTCCACGTGGAAGCCGGCCTTGTCGCGGTAGAAGTCGCGGGCCCGGTCGATGTCGCTGACGGGCAGCGGGATCACTTCGAGCGTGTACTGCATCGGTCCTCCCGGTACTGCATCGGCGCCTCCCGGTAGCCGGTGGCGGGGTCCTACCGACCCTGGCACATCCCGGCCGGACCGCCACCGCCACCGCCACCGCGTCCGGCGGAACGGCCGGGGTGGCGCGGCGGCCGTCCCGGACCCGCGGCGCGCGTGGCGTGGCGGCGGGTCCGGGGCGGGGAGGTGAGTCAGCGCGTGGGGCGGTGCCTGCCCCCCTGACGTCGCCCCTCCCCGGGGCGGACCGGTCGCACGGCGGCGGGAACTGATCGCCCCGGCGGCATCCCATGGCCCCCGGCCCGGCGCTTCCCCCACGGGCTCCGGCTACGCTCGGGACCGTACGACCTTGATCGGAGTCGACGAGTCGAGGAGGCCGGGATGACGGGGCCGGGGCGCAGGAGCAGTACCTTCACCCGCCTGCTGCGGCACGGATTCACCGATGCCTCCGCCGCCGAGCGGCTGCTGGACAGCGCCGAGCTCGCCCCGGTCCGCAGCGACCCCGTGCTGCTGGAGGCCCTGGGCCGGACCGCCGATCCCGATCTCGCCCTGCGGGGGCTGGTGCGGCTGCTGGAGGCGCAGCCGGGCGCCACGGCGCGCCGCGGACTCCTCGACACGGTCATAGCGGCCAAGCCGCTGCGGGACCGGCTGCTCGGGGTGCTCGGGGCGTCCGCCGCGCTCGCCGACCACCTGGCCCGGCATCCGCGGGACTGGGAGGCGCTCGTCATGTACGAGCCGCACGATCTGCATCCCGGGGTGGACGAGTTCGAGCGGGGGCTCGCCGAGGCCGACGACCCGGTGTCGCTGCGGGTGGCCTACCGGCGGTGCCTGCTGGCCATCGCGGCGCGCGACGTCTGCGGGACCACCGACGTCGCCGACGCCGCGGCCGAACTCGCGGACCTCGCCACGGCCACGCTGCGGGCCGCGGTGGGCCTCGCGGCCGCCGCGGCGCCCGCGGACGCCGCGCTGTGCCGGCTCGCCGTCGTCGCGATGGGCAAGTGCGGGGGGCACGAGCTCAACTACGTCTCCGACGTCGACGTCATCTTCGTCGCGGAGCCCGTCGAGGGGGCCGACGAGGGCAAGGCCCTGCGGGCCGCCACCAAGCTCGCCTCGCACATGATGCGGATCTGCTCGGAGACCACCGTCGAGGGTTCCATCTGGCCCGTCGACGCCAACCTGCGGCCCGAGGGGCGCAACGGGCCGCTGGTGCGGACCCTGAGCAGCCATCTGGCCTACTACCAGCGGTGGGCCAAGACCTGGGAGTTCCAGGCCCTGCTGAAGGCCCGGCCGGTCGCCGGTGACCTCGCGCTGGGGGAGGCGTACGTCGCCGCCGTCGAACCGCTCGTCTGGCAGGCCGCCGAGCGGGAGAACTTCGTCACCGACGTGCAGAAGATGCGCCGGCGGGTCGTCGAGAACATCCCCGCCGCCGAGGTGGAGCGCGAGCTGAAGCTCGGGCCGGGCGGGCTGCGGGACGTCGAGTTCGCCGTGCAGCTGCTGCAACTGGTGCACGGGCGGGCCGACGCCTCCCTGCGCAGCGGTACGACGCTGGACGCGTTGCGGGCGCTGGCCGCCGGGGGCTACGTGGGGCGGGCCGACGCCGAGCAGCTCGACGCCGCCTACCGGTTCCTGCGGTCGATGGAGCACCGCATCCAGCTGTACCGGCTGCGGCGCACCCACCTCGTCCCGGAGGGCGAGGAGGACCAGCGGCGGCTCGGACGGTCGCTGGGGCTGCGGGCCGATCCCGTGGGCGAGCTGAACCGGGAATGGAAGCGGTACGCCGCCGTGGTGCGGCGGCTGCACGAGAAGCTGTTCTACCGCCCGCTGCTCGACGCGGTCGCCCAGCTCCCGTCGGGCGAGGCACGGCTGAGCAGCGAGGCGGCCCGGGAGCGGCTGGTGGCGCTCGGGTACGCCGATCCCGCGGCGGCGCTGCGGCACCTGGAGGCGCTCGCCTCCGGGGTCACCCGGAAGGCGGCCATCCAGCGGACGCTGCTGCCGGTGCTGCTGGGATGGTTCGCGGACTCCGCCGACCCGGACGCCGGGCTGCTCAACTTCCGGAAGGTCTCCGACGCGCTGGGGAAGACGCCCTGGTACCTGCGGCTGCTCCGGGACGAGGGTGCGGCGGCGGAGAACCTCGCGCGGGTCCTGTCCGCCGGGCGGCTCGCCCCCGACCTGCTGATGCGCGCCCCCGAGGCGGTCGCCCTGCTCGGGGACGGCGACGGGGGCGGACTGGAGCCGCGCGGGCGGATGGCGCTGGAGCAGGAGATCCTCGCCGCGGTCGGGCGGGCGGAGAGCGCGGTCCAGGCGGTCACCGCCGCGCGGGGGGTGCGGCGGCGGGAGCTGTTCCGTACGGCCGCCGTGGACATCGTGGGGTCGTACGGCACGGAGGCGCAGCCCGCCGAGGCTGACCAGGGGGCGCTCGTCGACCTCGTGGGCGGGGCCGTGTCGGACCTGACGGCCGCGACGCTCGCCGGCACCCTGCGGGCGGTGGTGCGGGAGGGCTGGGGGGACACGCTGCCCACCCGGTTCGCCATCATCGGCATGGGCCGCTTCGGCGGCCACGAGCTGGGCTACGGCTCCGACGCGGACGTGCTGTTCGTGCACGAGCCGCGGGACGGCGTCGACGAGCAGGAGGCCGCCCGCGCGGCGAACGCGGTGGTGGCGGAGGTACGGCGGCTGCTCCAGGTGCCCAGCGCCGATCCGCCGCTCCTGGTCGACGCGGATCTGCGGCCCGAGGGGAAGTCGGGGCCGCTGGTGCGGACGCTGAAGTCGTACGAGGCGTACTACCGGCGGTGGTCGCTGGTGTGGGAGTCGCAGGCGCTGCTGCGGGCCGAGCCCGTCGCCGGGGACGAGGAACTGGGCCGGCGGTTCGTCCGTCTGATCGACCCCCTGCGCTACCCGGAGGCGGGACTGGGAGCGGACGCCGTGCGGGAGATCCGGCGTCTGAAGGCGCGGATGGAGTCGGAGCGGCTGCCCCGGGGCGCCGACCCGAAGCTGCACACCAAGCTGGGGCCCGGGGGCCTGTCCGACGTGGAGTGGACCGTGCAGTTGCTGCAGCTGCGGCACGGGGCTCAGGTGGCGGGACTGCGGACCACCCGGACCCGGGGTGCCCTCGCCGCGGCCCGGGAGGCCGGACTGCTGACGCAGGAGGACGCCGTCGTCCTCGACGAGGCCTGGGTGCTGGCCACGCGGGTGCGCAACGCGGTGATGCTGGTCCGGGGCCGGGCGGGCGACACGTTCCCGTCCGACGCGCGGGAGGCGGCCGCCGTGGGGCGGTACCTCGGGTACGGGCCCGGACACGTGGGGGACATGCTGGACGACTACCGGCGCAGCGCCCGGCGGGCGCGGGCGGTCGTCGACACCCTGTTCTACGGGGGGTAGCGGACGCCGTTCCACGGGGGTAGCGGGCGCCGTTCCACGGGGGTAGCGGACGCCGCTCCACGGAGGGTGGCGGACGCGCCGTCCCGGGAGCGGAACGGGGCGGCGGGCGGCCCCACCGCCCGTGCGCTACGCCTCCGCGGCTGCCCGTGGCCTCCGGAACCCTCCCCGTCCCGGCACCCTCCTCGGCAGGGTGTGCGGCAGCGCCCCGTACCAGAGGCCCGCCACCGTGTAGCCGAAGGCGAGGCAGAGGACGCCGCCCACCGCGTCCAGCCAGAAGTGGTTGGCCGTGGCGACGATGACCACCAGGGTGGCCGCCGGGTAGAGCAGGCCGAGGATCCGCACCCAGGGGAGGGCGGCCAGCGCGAAGACCGTCAGCCCGCACCACAGGGACCAGCCGATGTGCATGGACGGCATCGCGGCGTACTGGTTCGACATGTTCTTCAGGTCGCCCGAGGCCATCGACCCCCAGGTCTGGTGGACCACGACCGTGTCGACGAAGCCGACGCCGTTCATCAGGCGGGGCGGCGCCAGGGGGTAGAGGTAGTACCCGACGAGCGCCACCCCCGTGGTGGCGAAGAGGACCAGGCGGGTGGCCGCGTACCGGCCGGGGTGGAAGCGGTAGAGCCACACCAGGACACCGAGCGTGACGACGAAGTGCAGGGTGGCGTAGTAGTAGTTCATGCCGACGACGAGCCAAGTCACCGAGTTCACGGCGTGGTTGACCGACTGCTCCACCGCGATGCCCACGGTGCGCTCGGCCTTCCAGATCCAGTCGGCGTTGCGCAGTGCCTCGTGCTTCTGTTCCGGGACGGCGTTGCGGATCAGGGAGTACGTCCAGTAACTGACCGCGATCAGCAGGATCTCGAACCAGAGGCGGGGGCGGCCGGGGGTCCGCAGACGTCGGAGCGGACCGGGAGGGGCCGATGCCGTGACGGTGTGTGGAAGGGCCTCTTCCCGGCCTTCCGGTGACGTCACGGTCGATTCACCCATGGACACAGAGTCTGCCAGAAAAGCCTTCTTCCCCGATCATCCTCTGGTCCCCTCCGACCCGCATGTTCTCCGCCGGGGGGACCCCTACGGGACACCGCGCGGGCACTGCCCGCGACGGCCCGTCCCCGGCGTGCGGACGACGGCGTTCACGCCCCCCTGCGGACGGTGGCGTGCCCTACCCGCGATGGCGCTCCCCGGGCGCCGAGGCCGTCGAGCCGCGGACGACGAGTTCCGGCATGAAGACGAACTCGCTGTGCGGGGCCGGGGTGCCGCCGATCTCCTCCAGGAGGGTCCGGACCGCCGCCTGGCCCATCGCCGGGACCGGCTTGCGGATCGTGGTCAGCGGCGGGTCGGTGAAGGCGATCAGCGGGGAGTCGTCGAAGCCGACGACCGAGATGTCCTGCGGGACCGCCAGCCCGCGCTGCCGCGCCGCCCGTATCGCGCCGAGGGCCATCATGTCGCTCGCGCAGACCACCGCCGTGCAGTCGCGGTCGATCAGGGCCGTCGCGGCCGCCTGACCGCCCTCCAGGGTGTAGAGGGAGTGCTGGACGAGGTCCGACTCGATCGTCTCCGGGCTCAGGCGCAGCTGTTCCTGCATCGCGCGGACGAAGCCCTCGATCTTGCGCTGGACCGGCACGAAGCGCTTCGGGCCGAGGGCCAGGCCGATCCGGGTGTGCCCCAGGGAGGCGAGGTGGGTGACCGCGAGGGCCATCGCCGCCCGGTCGTCGGGGGAGATGAAGGGCGCCTGGACCTTCGGGGAGAAGCCGTCCACCAGGACGAAGGGCACGCCCTGGGCGCGCAGCTGCTCGTAGCGCTGCATGTCGGCCGTGGTGTCGGCGTGCAGGCCGGAGACGTAGATGATGCCGGCGACCCCGCGGTCGACCAGCATCTCGGTCAGCTCGTCCTCCGTGGACCCGCCGGGGGTCTGGGTGGCGAGGACCGGGGTGTAGCCCTGGCGGGTCAGCGCCTGTCCGATGACCTGTGCCAGGGCCGGGAATATCGGGTTCTCCAGCTCGGGCGTGATCAGGCCGACCAGACCCGCGCTGCGCTGCCGCAGGCGGACCGGGCGCTCGTAGCCCAGTACGTCGAGGGCGGCGAGGACGGACTGGCGGGTGGTGGCGGCGACGCCGGGCTTCCCGTTGAGGACGCGGCTGACGGTCGCTTCGCTCACCCCCGCCTGCGCAGCGATGTCGGCAAGCCGTGTGGTCACAGGTGTGGACTGTACCGGCCAGGTGTCACCTTGCACACCAATCGGACGCCTTGGGCGACCTGTGATGCGGCCCGCCCGGGGCTGCTGCGTCATCGCACTCCCTCGTGAAATCGATGGCAAGAGTTTGCAGAGTCTTGCACAAGCGCCGTGCTCCTTGGGGCGCGGGCCCCCGACCATGGCAACAACGGTCTCACGGCGGTTGTCATCAGGTCACGCCCGGATAACTTCGGAGATCTCTTGCACTTTTTTTCTGCAAGGTCTTTCGCGCCGCTTACATCGCTGTTACGTTCACGTCGCCCGGCAGCCGCCGCAACGGCGCAGTCGGCAAGTCGACAGGGACGGTGGACGGGACCGCCCCCTGTAGCTACACGGGCTTTCACCCTCAAGGAGAACTCATGCGGCGTGGCATAGCGGCCACCGCGCTGGTGGCGTCCCTCGCCCTCGCGGCGACGGCCTGCGGCGGAAGCGACAGCGGCGACTCGGCCGACGGCCCGGTCACCATCACCTGGTGGGACACCTCCAACGCCACCAACGAGGCGCCGACGTACCAGGCCCTGGTCAAGGAGTTCGAGGCCGCCAACAAGGACATCAAGGTCAAGTACGTCAACGTCACCTTCGACCAGGCGCAGAACAAGTTCGACACCGCCGCCGGTTCCAAGGGTGCCCCCGACGTGCTGCGCTCCGAGGTCGGCTGGACTCCCGCCTTCGCCAAGAAGGGCTACTTCCTGCCGCTGGACGGCACCGAGGCCCTCGCGGACCAGGACAAGTTCAAGTCCAACCTGATCGAGCAGGCCCAGTACGAGGGCAAGACGTACGGCGTGCCGTTCGTCACCGACACCCTCGCGCTCGTCTACAACAAGGCGCTGTTCGCCAAGGCCGGCATCACCGAGGCGCCGAAGACCTGGGACGACCTGAAGACGGCCGCCGCCACGATCAAGGCCAAGACCGGCGTCGACGGCTACTGGGGCTCCACCCAGGCCTACTACGCCCAGTCCTTCCTGCACGGCGAGGGCACCGACACCGTCGACGCCGACGCCAAGAAGATCACCGTCAACTCGGCGGCGGCGAAGAAGGCGTACGGCACCTGGCTGAGCCTGTTCGACGGCAAGGGCCTGCACAAGGCGGACACCACCGCCGACGCCTACGCCCACATCCAGGACGCCTTCGTCAACGGCAAGGTCGCCGCGATCATCCAGGGCCCCTGGGAGATCACGAACTTCTACAAGGGTTCGGCGTTCACGGACAAGACCAACCTCGGTATCGCCACCGTCCCGGCCGGCTCCACCGGTAAGGCGGGCGCCCCGACCGGCGGCCACAACCTGTCGGTCTACGCCGGCTCCGACGCGGCGCACCAGAAGGCCGCGCTGAAGTTCGTCAACTTCATGACCTCCGCGACGACCCAGGCGACCATCGCGCAGAAGAACTCCACCCTGCCGACCCGCGACGACGCCTACACCGCCGCGGTCACGGCCGACCCGGGCATCGCCGGCTACCAGACCGTGCTGTCCGCCGCCCAGCCGCGCCCGGAGCTGCCGGAGTACAGCTCCCTGTGGAGCCCGCTCGACGACGAACTGCCCGAGATCGCCGGTGGCAAGGAGACCCTCGACGAGGGCCTGAGCAACGCCGAGACCGCCATCGCCAAGCTGGTTCCGGACTTCAGCAAGTGAGTCCCGGGTGGCCGCCGGATCACCCTGTCCCCGGGGGAGTGATCCGGCGGCCACCGGCCTGTGCCCGCCCGGCCCCGCCCTCCGAACCTCAGCTCCTCCAGAAGGTGTCGAACCATGACAGTCGCCATCGACCGCGCGACCGGCAAGCGCCGCGGTGACGCGCCGCGGCCCGGGCTGGGCCAGCGCCTGAAGCACTCGTACCGCAAGCACTGGTACGCCTACGCGATGATCACCCCGGTGGCCGTCGTCCTCGGCGTCCTCGTGCTGTACCCCCTGGGATACGGCCTCTACCTCACCCTCACCGACGCCAACAGCCTCAACACGGCCCGCACCATCGGCGTCAACGAGATCGAGGCCACCTACAAGTTCATCGGCCTCGACAACTACGCCGACATCCTGTGGGGCGAGACGGCCTACGACCGCTTCTGGTCGCACTTCATCTGGACCATCGTGTGGACGGCGGCCTGCGTCGGCCTGCACTACGGCTTCGGCCTGGGCCTCGCGCTGCTGCTCAACCAGAAGCTGCGCGGCCGCACCTTCTACCGGCTGGTCCTGGTCCTGCCCTGGGCCGTGCCCACCTTCGTCACCGTCTTCGGCTGGCGGTTCATGCTCGCCGACGGCGGCGTCATCAACACCGCCCTGGACGCGCTGCACCTGCCGGCGCCGCTGTGGCTGGAAGACACCTTCTGGCAGCGGTTCGCCGCGATCATGGTGAACACCTGGTGCGGTGTGCCGTTCATGATGGTCTCCCTGCTCGGCGGCCTCCAGTCCATCGACGCCTCCCTCTACGAGGCCGCGGAGATGGACGGCGCGAACGCCTGGCAGCGGTTCCGCTACGTCACCCTGCCGGGCCTGAGGTCCGTCAGCTCCACCGTCGTCCTGCTCGGCATCATCTGGACCTTCAACCAGTTCGCCGTGATCTTCCTGCTGTTCGGCGGCACCGCCCCCGAAGCCCAGATCCTCGTCACCTGGGCGTACTACCTCGGCTTCGGACAGCAGCCGCGTGACTTCGCTCAGTCGGCCGCCTACGGCATCCTGCTGCTGGCCATCCTGATCGTCTTCACCTCGTTCTACCGCCGCTGGCTGAACCGCAACGAGCAGCAGCTCGCGATCTGAGGCAGGAGTCCCCATGAGCACCACCACCGTCGAGACCCCCGCCGACGTGACCGGGCACGGTTCCGCGGACGCCCCCCGCACCACCCGCGGACGCGGAAGGCGCCGGCCCCTCGCCGCCCTCGCGTCCCACGGCGTCCTGACCGTCGCGTGCCTCGTCGCGCTCTTCCCGATCGCCTGGCTCGTCTTCCTCTCCCTCGGCCCGGACAAGGACGACTACCTCCACCCCGGACGCATCTGGTCGAAGATGACCTTCGACAACTACGCGTTCGTCCTCCAGCACACGAACTTCTTCGACTGGCTCAAGAGCTCACTGATCGTCTCGCTGGGCACCACGGTCATCGGCGTGCTGATCGCCGCCACGACCGGATACGCCGTGTCCCGCATGCGCTTTCCCGGCTACCGCAAGTTCATGTGGGTGCTGCTGGTCACCCAGATGTTCCCGATCGCCGTGCTGATCGTGCCGATGTACCAGATCCTGTCCGAGCTCCAGCTCATCGACACCTACCTCGGCCTGATCCTCGTCTACTGCTCGACCGCGGTGCCGTACTGCGCCTGGCTGCTCAAGGGCTACTTCGACACCATCCCGTTCGAGATCGACGAGGCCGGACGCGTCGACGGCCTGACCCCGTTCGGCACCTTCACGCGGCTGATCCTGCCGCTCGCCAAGCCGGGCCTGGCGGTCGCCGCGTTCTACAGCTTCATCACCGCCTTCGGCGAGGTCGCCTTCGCCACGACGTTCCTGCTGGACGACCAGAAGTACACGCTCGCCGTCGGCCTGCAGAGCTTCGTCAGCGAGCACGACGCCCAGCGCAACCTCATGGCCGCCACCGCGGTGCTGATCGCGATACCCGTCTCCGCGTTCTTCTACCTCGTGCAGAAGAACCTGGTGACCGGCCTGACCGCGGGCGGCACCAAGGGCTGAGCGCCCCGAGGCGCACCCGACCCCCGCGCGCATGCGCGCGGGTGGCGGCCGCGGTGTCCTTCCGACCCCGCCGGCACCGCGGCCGCCGCGTCACCCGCGCCGTCGTACCCATGACCCCATGACCGCACCTTTCTTACGTACAAGGACGCCATGAGCCAGCAGCACTCCGCCGCCCCGGCCCCCGCCTCCCGGCCCGACACGGCCCTCGCCACCGTCGCCCAGCGCCGCGACTGGTGGCGGGACGCGGTGATCTACCAGGTGTACCCGCGCAGCTTCGCCGACAGCAACGGCGACGGCATGGGCGACCTGGAGGGCGTACGCTCCCGCCTCCCGTACCTGCGCGACCTCGGCGTGGACGCCGTGTGGCTCAGCCCCTTCTACGCCTCCCCGCAGGCCGACGCCGGCTACGACGTGGCCGACTACCGGGCCGTCGACCCCATGTTCGGCAACCTCCTCGACGCCGACGCGCTCATCCGCGACGCCCACGGGCTGGGCCTGCGGATCATCGTCGACCTGGTGCCCAACCACTCCTCCGACCAGTACGAGTGGTTCAAGCGGGCCCTCGCGGAGGGCCCCGGCTCGCCCCTGCGGGAGCGGTACCACTTCCGCCCCGGCAAGGGCGAGGACGGCGAACTGCCGCCCAACGACTGGGAGTCCATCTTCGGCGGCCCCGCCTGGACCCGGGTCACCGAGCCCGACGGCACCCCGGGCGAGTGGTACCTGCACCTCTTCGCCCCCGAGCAGCCCGACTTCAACTGGGAGCACCCGGCCGTCGGCGACGAGTTCCGCTCCATCCTGCGGTTCTGGCTCGACATGGGCGTCGACGGCTTCCGCATCGACGTGGCGCACGGCCTGGTGAAGGCGGAGGGCCTGCCGGACCTCGGCTCCCACGAGCAGCTGAAGCTGCTGGGCAACGATGTCATGCCGTTCTTCGACCAGGACGGCGTCCACGACGTCTACCGGCAGTGGCGCCGGGTCCTCGACGAGTACGCCGGTGAGCGGATCTTCGTCGCCGAGGCGTGGACCCCGACCGTGGAGCGCACCGCCCACTACGTGCGCCCCGACGAGCTGCACCAGGCCTTCAACTTCCAGTACCTGGGCTCCGCGTGGAACGCCGAGGAGCTGCGCGAGGTCATCGACCGCACGCTGGAGGCGATGCGCCCCGTCGGCGCCCCCGCCACCTGGGTCCTGTCCAACCACGACGTCACCCGGCACGCCACCCGCTTCGCCAACCCACCCGGCCTCGGCACGCAGATCCGCACCGCCGGCGACCGCGCGCTGGGCCTGCGCCGGGCCCGGGCGGCCACCCTGCTGATGCTGGCGCTGCCCGGTTCGGCCTACGTCTACCAGGGCGAGGAACTGGGGCTCCCGGACGTCGTCGACCTCCCGGACGAGGTGCGCCAGGACCCGGCGTACTTCCGCGGCGAGGGCCAGGACGGCTTCCGCGACGGCTGCCGGGTGCCGATCCCGTGGACGCGCACGGGCTCGTCGTACGGCTTCGGCGGCGGGGGCAGCTGGCTGCCGCAGCCGGAGAACTGGGGCGACCTGAGCGTCGAGGCGCAGGACGGCGTGCCGGGCTCTACGCTGGAGCTGTACCGCTCGGCGCTGACGGTCCGCCGGGAGCGGCCGGACCTCGGCGCCGGCGACGCGGTGGAGTGGCTGCGCGCCCCCGAGGGCGTCCTGGCCTTCCGGCGCGGGGAGTTCGTGTGCGTCGCCAACACCACCGGCGAGTCGGTGACGGTCCCGGCGTACGGCCGGGTCCTGCTCGCCAGCGGTGAGCCGGCGGAGGCGGACGGCGAGGCGAAGGTCCCGGCGGACACCACCGTGTGGTTCGCCGGAGCCTGACGGCCCCTCACCCGGCTCCGGACGGCCCGCCTCCACACCAGGGGGCGGGCCGTCGCCGTGCCCGGAGCGGTCGCTGAAAATCCTTTCCGTGACTTGCAGGACTCTTGCTGTAAGCGTTTCGTCGGCGATACGGTCGCGCGGGCGCCCGGCGAAGCCGACCAGGCCGTGCCGCGGCGCAGGGGTCGGACCCACCTGAGCCGTAATCGCAAGGAGTTCCCGCCTGTGATACCGAGATGGCCGGCGCCGCGCACGCGCCGTACCGCCCACGCCGGAAGGGTCGCGGCCGTCACCGCCGCCGCCCTCGCCGCCGCCCTCCTGCCACCGCTCGCCGCGCGGGCGGACACCCCGCCCGCGCCCCCGTCGGACGCGGAGCTCGCCGCCGAGCCCGCCCGGAACGACGCCACCCGGGAGCAGTTCTACTTCGTCCTCCCGGACCGCTTCGCCAACGGCGACACCGCCAACGACCGGGGAGGGCTGACCGGCACCCGCCTGACGACCGGTTACGACCCCACCGACAAGGGCTTCTACCAGGGCGGCGACCTCAAGGGCCTGACGAAGCGCCTCGACTACATCAAGGGGCTCGGCACCACCGCGCTGTGGATGGCGCCGATCTTCAAGAACCAGGCCGTCCAGGGCACCGGCGCCAACGCCTCGGCCGGCTACCACGGCTACTGGATCACCGACTTCACCCAGGTCGACCCGCACTTCGGCACCAACGAGGACCTGGAGACCCTCATCTCCAAGGCGCACGCCAAGGGCATGAAGGTCTACTTCGACGTCATCACCAACCACACCGCCGACGTCGTCGACTACGAGGAGAAGTCCTACGGCTACCTGTCCAAGGGCGCCTTCCCGTACCTGACCGAGGACGGCGAGCCCTTCGACGACGCCGACTACGCCGCCGCGGAGGACTTCCCCGCCACCGACGCCGACTCCTTCGCGTACACGCCGACCGTCGCCGCGGACAAGAAGGACGCCAAGGTCCCGTCCTGGCTCAACGACCCGACGATGTACCACAACCGCGGCGACTCCACCTGGGCCGGCGAGTCGACCACCTACGGGGACTTCACCGGCCTCGACGACCTGTGGACCGAGCGTCCCGAGGTCGTCGAGGGCATGGAGAAGATCTACCGGCGGTGGGTGAAGGACTTCGACATCGACGGCTTCCGGATCGACACCGTGAAGCACGTCAACATGGAGTTCTGGACCCAGTGGGCGACGGCCCTGGACGCCTACGCCGCGAAGCAGGGCCGCGACGACTTCTTCATGTTCGGCGAGGTCTACTCCGCCGACACCGCCGTCACCTCCTCGTACGTCACCGAGGGCCGCCTGGACGCCACGCTCGACTTCCCGTTCCAGGACGCCGCCCGCGCCTACGCCTCGCAAGGAGGCAGCGCCCAGAGGCTGGCGGCGGTCTTCGGCGACGACTACACGTACACGACCGACAAGGCCAACGCCTACGAGCAGGTCACGTTCCTCGGCAACCACGACATGGGCCGCTTCGGGTACTTCCTGAACCAGGACAACCCGGACGCCACCGACGCCGAGCTGCTCGCCAAGGACGAGCTGGCCAACGAGCTGATGTTCCTCAGCCGCGGCAACCCGGTCGTCTACTCCGGCGACGAGCAGGGCTTCACCGGCTCCGGCGGCGACAAGGACGCCCGCGCGCCCCTGTTCGCCTCCCGCGCCGCCGACTACCTCGACGACGACCGGATCGGCACCGACGCGACCCACGCGAGTGACGCCTACGACACCAGCGCGCCGCTCTACCGGCAGATCAGCGCCCTCGCCAAGCTCCGCAAGGCCAACCCGGCCCTGACCGACGGCGTCCAGACCGAGCGGTACGCCGCTGACGGCGCCGGCGTCTACGCCTTCTCCCGCACGGACCCGACGACGAAGACCGAGTACGTCGTCGCCTTCAACAACGCCGACGAGGCGGAGACGGCGACCTTCGCGACCGGCTCGGCGAACATGACCTTCCGGGGCATCTACGGGACCACCGACTCGGTGAAGAGCGACGCCGGCCAGAAGGTCACCGTCACCGTCCCGGCCGGCTCGGCGATCGTCCTCAAGGCAGCCGGCAAGCTCCCCGCGCCCACCGCGAAGCCGTCCGTCACCCTCACGGCCCCCGCCGCCGGCGCCACCGGCACCGTCGAGCTGACGGCCGACGTCGACGGCGGACAGCTCAACCGGGTCGTCTTCGCCGCCCAGACCGGCGACGGCGCCTGGCAGACGCTCGGCTCCGCCGACCACGCCCCCTACAAGGTCACCCACACCGTCGGCGAGGACGTACCGGCCGGCACCGCCCTGCGCTACAAGGCCGTCGTGATCGACTCGGCCGGGCGGACCGCGAGCGCCACGGCCGCGAGCACCACCGGCACCCCGCCCGCCGAGGAGATCCCCACCGCCACCTCCCGCGACTACGCGATCGTCCACTACCAGCGCACCGACGGCGACTACGACGACTGGGGCCTGTACGCCTGGGGCGACCTCGCCGACGGCGAGTCCACCACCTGGCCCGACAGCCACCCCTTCACCGGCCGCGACGCCTACGGCGCCTTCGCCTACGTCAAGCTGAAACCCGGCGCGTCGAACGTGAACTTCCTGGTGATCGACGAGGACGGCGACAAGGACGTCTCCGCCGACCGCACCATCGACGTCACGAGCACCGGCGAGGTCTGGATCAAGCAGGGCGAGGCCGAGGTCCTGACCGAACGGCCCGAGTACCCGGCGCAGGACACCACCAAGGCGGTCGTGCACTTCCACCGCGCCGACGGCGACTACGACGGCTGGGGCCTGCACGTGTGGACCGGCGCCGCGAACCCCACCGAGTGGTCGAACCCCCTGGAGCCGGTGAAGACTGATCCGTATGGCGCGGTCTTCGAGGTACCGCTCACCGAGGGTGCCACCAGCCTCAGCTACATCGTCCACCGGGGCGACGAGAAGGACCTGTCCGCCGACCGGTCCCTCGACCTCACGGCCGACGGCCACGAGGTGTGGCTGATGAGCGGGGAGGCCAAGCACCTGCTGCCGCAGCCCGCGGGCTCCGCGGCGGCCCTGGACCTCACCACCTCCGAGGCCGTCTGGATCGACCGGGACACGGTCGCCTGGAACGGCTCCGAGGCGGCCGTCTCCACCCAGCTGCTGTCCTCCCGCAGCGGCTCGATCGCGGTGAGCGACGGCGTGCTGACCAGCGACGACGAGCGGTGGCTGCGGCTGACGAAGACCACCCTCACCGACGCCCAGAAGGCGCAGTTCCCGCACCTGAAGGACTACACCGCCTGGTCCGTCGACCCGCGCGACCGCGACCGGGTGCGCGAGGCGCTGCGCGGCCAGGTCGTCGCCTCCCAGCGGGCCGCGAACGGCGCCGTCCTCGCGGCGACGGGTGTGCAGACCGCCGGCGTCCTGGACGACCTGTACGCCGGCGCCACGAAGGCGGACCTCGGCCCGACCTTCCGCAACGGCCGCCCGACCCTGGCGGTCTGGGCACCGACCGCGCAGAGCGTCTCCCTGGACCTGGACGGCACCACCGTGCGGATGAAGCGCGACGACACCACCGGCGTCTGGTCCGTCACCGGCCCGAAGTCCTGGAAGGGCAAGCCCTACCGGTACGTGGTGAAGGTCTGGGCGCCCAGCGTCCGGAAGATCGTCACTAACGAGGTCACCGACCCGTACTCGGTCGCCCTCACCGCCGACTCCGAGCGCAGCCTGGTCGTCGACCTGGACGACGCCTCCCTCGCCCCGAGCGGCTGGACGTCACTGGAGAAGCCCGCGGCCGTACCGCTGAAGGACGCCCAGATCCAGGAACTGCACGTCCGGGACTTCTCCGTCGCGGACAGCACGGCCGACCACCCCGGCACCTACCTGGCCTTCGCCGACCAGGACAGCGACGGCTCCGAGCACCTGCGCGAGCTCGCCGCGTCGGGCACGTCGTACGTGCACCTGCTGCCCGTCTTCGACATCGCCACCGTCCCCGAGAAGAAGGCCGACCAGGCGACCGTCGACTGCGACCTCGCCTCCTACCCGGCCGACTCCGACCAGCAGCAGGCGTGCGTGGCGAAGACGGCCACGAAGGACGCCTACAACTGGGGCTACGACCCGTACCACTTCACGGTCCCCGAGGGCTCCTACGCCACCGACCCGGACGGCACCGCCCGCACGGTCGAGTTCCGTCAGATGGTCAAGGCGCTGAACGAGGACGGCCTCAGGGTCGTCATGGACGTCGTCTACAACCACACCACCACCAGCGGACAGGCGGCCACCAGCGTCCTCGACAAGGTCGTGCCGGGCTACTACCACCGGCTCCTCGCCGACGGCTCGGTCGCCAACAGCACCTGCTGCGCCAACACCGCCACCGAGAACGCCATGATGGGCAAGCTCGTCGTCGACTCGGTCGTCACCTGGGCCAAGGAGTACAAGGTCGACGGCTTCCGCTTCGACCTCATGGGCCACCACCCGAAGGCCAACATCCTCGCGGTGCGCAAGGCGCTCGACGCCCTGACCCTGGAGAAGGACGGCGTCGACGGCAAGAAGATCATCCTCTACGGCGAGGGCTGGAACTTCGGCGAGGTCGCCGACGACGCCCGCTTCGTGCAGGCCACCCAGAAGAACATGGCCGGCACCGGTGTCGCCACCTTCTCCGACCGGGCCCGCGACGCGGTGCGCGGCGGCGGCCCCTTCGACGAGGACCCCGGCGTCCAGGGCTTCGCCTCGGGGCTGTACACCGACCCCAACGGCTCGGAGAACAACGGCACCGAGGCCGAGCAGAAGGCCCGCCTGCTGCACTACCAGGACCTGATCAAGGTCGGTCTCTCCGGCAACCTCAAGGCGTACACCTTCACCGACACCAGCGGCGAGCAGGTCACCGGCGCCGGGGTCGACTACAACGGCGCCCCCGCCGGCTACGCGGACGCACCCGGCGACGCCCTCGCCTACACCGACGCGCACGACAACGAGTCGCTCTTCGACGCCCTCGCCTACAAGCTGCCGTCGTCGACGAGCGCCGCCGACCGGGCCCGCATGCAGGTCCTCGCCATGGCCACGGCCACCCTCTCCCAGGGCCCGGCGCTCTCCCAGGCCGGCACCGACCTGCTGCGCTCCAAGTCCCTGGACCGCAACTCCTTCGAGAGCGGCGACTGGTTCAACGCCATCCACTGGAACTGCGCCGACGGCAACGGCTTCGGGCGCGGACTGCCGCCGGCCGCCGACAACGCCGCCAAGTGGCCGTACGCCCAGCCGCTGCTGACCGGGATCAAGGCGGTGGGCTGCCCGCAGATCCAGGGCGCCTCGGCCGCCTACCAGGACCTGCTGAAGATCCGTACGACGGAGAAGGCGTTCTCCCTCGACACGGCGGCGCAGGTCCAGTCGGCGCTCTCCTTCCCGCTGTCCGGCACGGACGAGACACCCGGCGTGATCACCATGGAACTCGGTGACCTGGTCGTCGTGTTCAACGCGACGCCCGACGCGCAGGAGCAGCGGGTCGCCGCGCTCGCCGGGACGGGCTACCGCCTGCACCCGGTCCAGGCGGCCGGCGCCGACGCCACCGTCAAGAAGGCGGCGTACGCGACGGAGTCCGGCACCTTCGCCGTTCCGGCACGGACCGTCGCGGTGTTCACCCGCACCGCCTGACCCGCACGGCCCCCGGTGGAGCAGACCTGTCGCCCGGTCTGCTCCACCGGTGTGTCCGGCGCCACCGGCCACGCCACGCCGCCCGTGCTGCGACCAAGGCCTGTCCGGCGGATCAGGTTGCGGGATGTCGTCGGTGCCCAGCCCCGCGTCCGCGGCATGATCCGCCGGACAGGCCTTAAGGTGAAACCGTCCCCGCCGTAGAACAGGAGTGCCCATGCCGCAGATCACGGTCGACTACTCGGCCACCGTGGAGACCGCCTTCGACCGCGCCGGCTTCGCCCGGGCCCTGCACGAAGCCGTGGTGGAGATCGCCGCCGCCAAGCCGGAGGCCTGCAAGACCCTGTTCCGCCCGGCGAACCTCACCGCGTTCGCCTACGAGGAGGAGGGCCACGCGATCGTCCACGTCACCCTCGGCCTGCTCGCCGGACGCACCGAGGAGACGAAGGCGAAGCTGACCGAGGCCGTCCTGGAGCTGCTGCGCACCCACGTCGAGGACGGCGGACCCGCCCTGCACGCCTCCGCGGAGGTACGGGACCTCGACCCGTCGTACCGCAAGTTCGAGAGCTGAGAGCCGCTCCTTCAGGAGACCAGGGCGAGCAGCCGGGCCACCAGGTCGCCGAACGGGCCGTCGGCCGGTTCGGCGGCGAGCACGGGCCGCAAGCGCGCCCGCAGCTCCTCGTCGTGCGCCGCGCTCACGGCCGTCAGCGCGGCGAAGTCCTGCACGAGCTGCACCTCCAGCTCCGCGCGCGGAATCCGCCGCCCGTCCAGCCAGAGCAGCGCCGTCGACTCGGCGAGGGAGATCCAGGAGCGGACCACCAGCTCCAGCCGGGCCGGCGGGTCGGTGACCTCCAGGTGCGCCAGGATCTGCTCGTAGGCCGCCTGGCGCACGGAGTCGATGAGCGCGTTGGTGGTCGAGGAGCCCACCGCCGGGCCGCCGCGCATGAGGGCCGAGAAGCCGGGGCCGTGCTCGTCGACGAAGTCGAAGTACCGGTGCATCACCCGCAGCAGCCGCGCCCCCAGCGGCCCCTCGTGCGGCTCGGTGAACCGGCCCGCCAGATCCTCCGACGCCCGCTTCAGAGCGGCTTCGTACAGGCTGAGTTTGCCGGGGAAGTAGTGGTAGACGAGCGGCCGCGAGATGCCGGCGGCCGCCGCTATCTCGTCGATGGAGACCTCGTCGGGCGAGCGACGGGCGAACAGGTCGAGGGCGACGCCGATCAGCTGCTGCCGCCGTTCCTCGACTCCCATCCTGCGACGAACCCCGGTAGTCATACGAACACCTTACCGATCGAATCCGGACGTGAACGGACCGGATCGGTCACGGGGTTGGCTCAGCGGAGCCCGCCGATCGACCGGCCGTCCTCCAGGGTGCCCTTCAACTCCGCCCGGGCCCCCTGCTCGGTGCGCACGGCCAGCAGGTTGTCGTCGGCCGAGCCGCTCACCCCGCCCGTCGCCCGCACGGACCCGGTGTCCTTGTCCCCGGCGGCGAGCAGGTACCAGGAGCCGCCCTTCGACCTCCACAGCACCCCGGCCAGCACATGCGGATCGCGCGGACCGCACGCCGGGACGTCCCCGGCCTTCGCCACCGCCGCCCCGAACAGCCCGCCCGGCACCCGGAACTGCGCCAGCACCCGCGTCCCGTCGCCCCGCCAGGTCTCGGCCCGTGTGCACACCCACGACGCCGACCCGCTGTCGTCGGGCAGCGACTGCCGCGCGTACGCCCACGCGTTGACCGTACGGACCCCCTGGCCGCGCACGTCGCCCAGCGAGCAGGCGAACGGCGCCCAGGTGCGCAGCGCCTCCGCGCCCGTCGCCTCCTTCGGCCTGGTCGGCCGGCCCGCGGTGAGGCGGGCGGGGACCAGCTCGCCGAGGTCGCTCACCAGGTACGAGCCGGCGGCGTCGGTCAGCTCCAGCACGTTCCACGTGGTGCAGGCGCCGGGCCGGGTGGCGGGGCTGGCCAGCGGTGAGGTGATGCCGTCGGTCAGCGTCAGGTCCATCAGCCCGGCACCCGGCTTCGACAGGTCCCGCTCCGCCGCCTCCGTCACCCAGGGGGCGGTCAGGTAGCGGACGTTGCCGTCGGCCCGGTCCAGGACCACCGCGGCCGCCTCGGCGCCGGTCGCCCCGTCCACGCGCGCGAAGTCCAGGGCGGCCCCGGCGGTGCCCTCCCTCGGCTCGGCGTAACGGGCGATCCGCAGCCCGTCGTAGAGAATCACCACGCGCGCGGTGTCGGCGTCGCCCGCGAACAGCAGCTGGGGCGGGCCGGACGGACCGCCGGTCGGGGTGCCGGGGGTGGCCGAGACGCGGACGCTCGCGCCGGGCCGGGCCCAGACGGCGAGGGCGCGGCGCAGCAGCGCGCGGTCACCGGTGAGGTCGCCGCGCGCCGGCCAGACGGAGAAGTCGGTGCGGGCGGAGGTCTTCCAGGCGGCGGGGGAGGCCTTGACCAGCCGGCCCGGGTCGAGCGCCGCCTCCGCCGCCGGGTTCCGCGCGTACACCGGGGCGGCCGCGCCGTCGGCACCCCAGCCGCCGTCCGGCAGGGAGGCCAGGGCGCCGCAGACGGCGAGCGCGGCCGCGGCGGCCAGCGCGGCCCTGCCGTGCCGGCGGCGGCGCATCAGGTCGGTGGGGCGGGCCTGGAGCGCGCAGGGGTCGAACTCGGGGGAGTCGAGCAGCGCGTACCGCGCGCTGAGGGAGTCCGCCTCCCGCAGTGCCGCCTCCGCGTCGTCGACCCCGGCGCCGCCGAGCACCTCGCGCACATCGCCGTCGGGGAGCTTCTCCAGACCACGCAGGACACAGACGGCCCGGGCCGGTCCGGACAGGACGGCCAGCTCCTGGTCCAGGGCGAGCTCGTCGGCACCGCCGGCGTGGGGGAAGAGGCGCAGCCCCCACACCTGGGGCAGCAGCGCCGGCAGCTGCGCCCGCTTGGGCCACGCGCGGCGCCGCAGCGGCAGGCCCGCCTCCAGCGCCGTCCGCACCACCTGGAGACGGACGTAGGCGTAACCGGGGCCGCCGTCGCGGGCGGTGGACTGGGCCGGGATGACGGGCGCCGAGGAGCGGCCGCGGGGCAGGGCGCGCTGGACGAGGGCGTGGGCGGTCAGCACCCGGCGGTCCCGGCCGAGACCGGGCGGCAGCACCAGGTAGGCGAGCCGGACCAGACGCGGATAGTGCTCGACGAGCGCGGCCTCGGCCTGCTCGACGTCGACGGCCCGGTCGGCGGGGGAACCGGGTGCGGGGCGCGGGGCGACATCCTGTGACTGCACGCCCAGCCAAACGAGCCGACCGGCCGATGGTCACCGGCCCTGCGGCGGGGCGGTCCGCCGGAGCGGGGGGCGGGGCCCGTGATGCCGGAGAACACCGCGCTGTTTGAGCGGACCGGGCGCGGGAGCCGTATCCAGGACGAGGCTCTTGCAGGGAGGACAGATGAAGGTGACCCGACCCATGCTCGCGGTGGCCGGCGCCGCCGCGGTGCTCGTGCTGACCGGCTGCGGCTCCGACGGGGGCACGCGGGCCGTCCCGGAGACGGCCACCGGCAGCCTGGAGCACCTCGCCGCCGAGGTGGAGTGCACCCCCGACATGCAGATCGACGCCGACGAGATCCGCCAGGCCGTCTGCAAGGACGCCGACGGCAGGTTCATCCTCGCCACCTTCGCCACCGACCGCGGCCAGCGCGAGTGGATCAACGGGGCGAAGGACTACGGCGGCCACTACCTCGTCGGCCGCAAGTGGGTGGCCGTCGGCGAGACCGGCACGGTGACCGCGCTCCAGCGGACGCTCGGCGGCGACATCGAGGAGGGCACGGACCACTCGGCGCACACCGCGCACGAGTCGTCGGACAGCACCAGCACCGCGCACTCCGGTCACTGAAGCCCGCCGCACCCGGACGGCACGAAGGCCGGCGGTGAGGACCCCTCGGGGATCCCTCACCGCCGGCCTTCGGTCGTCGGGGCGGGCCGGGCCGGGCCCGCCCCGACAGCCCGTCACTTGCAGCGCTTGCCGGTGTTGATGCAGTTGACCATCTTGTTCATCAGGTTCGTCGAGAAGAAGTTGATGAAGTCGTTGTGGTCGGTGATCGGCTTGTGCAGCTGCTCGGGGAAGGTGTCCACCGCGTACGGGTTCACCACCTGGCCGTTCTCGATCGTCGGCGCGGGGACGTCGTAGACGAGACGGACCTGGAGCTGGGGGATCGCCTTGAAGCCGCCCGCGCAGGTGCCGTCGGCCTGGACGAACGCCACGTGGGTGCGGTGGTTGGCGCTGTCGATGTTCTGGCCGTCCCAGCAGCTCTGGAAGTTGGCCGTGCGGACCACCTTGCTGCCCTCGGGGCAGATCGGGTACTGCTCCTTCAGCTGCACCTTGTTCTCGAAGCCGGTGCAGCTCCAGTTCACGTTGGCGTTGGCGGTGCCGTTGACGAAGGCCTTGGCGTCACCGGTGATGATGCGCAGGGCGGTCGGCATCGCGACGACCGGGCCCGCCTTGTTGCCGACGAACGTCAGCTGCGCCTGGGCGGGCTGGAGGATCCGGCCGACGTTGCCCTCGGTGCCGCCGCCGGCGTTGTTCTGGTCGAAGTCCTGCGTGCCGTCCTGGAGACGCAGCACCGGCCAGAAGTACGACGACTTGTCGCCCTGGTTGCGGCAGCTGGTCTCGGCGGCCGCGAGCTCCTCGTCGCTGGCGAAGGCGTCGTTGTTCTGGTTGCCGACGTAGTCGTGCAGGTGGTGGGCGCCGTTGGTGACACCGGGGGCGACGATCACGTTGTCCGTGTTGTGGTTGTCGTTGCCGTTGGTGCCGCAGCTCGTGGTGAAGGTGCCCCGGGAGCCCGACCGGCCGTTCGCGGCGAGACCGTTCGCGCCCACGCCCAGCTGGGCGTTGGACTGGACCGTGGTGATGTCCACGAAGTCCGCCGCCACCGGGCCGTTGCCGCCCTGGCCGCCGTTGCCCTGCTCCTGGCCGTCGTCGCCCGTCTGGCCGTCGTCGCCCTGCTCCTGGCCGTCGTCGTTCTGCTGGTCGTCGTCGTTCTGACCGCCGTTGTTCTGACCGCCGTTGTCGCGGCCGCCGTTGCCGTCGCCGGCGTTGGTCTGCGGGTCGGCGGTCTGCGGGGTGCAGGTGGCGAGCTGGCTCAGGTTCTGCGCCTGGCCGCCGACGCGCTGGATGCTGATGCGGATGCGGTCGATGGTGGCCGACCGCTTCTCCGTGAGCGGGCCGAGGATCGCGTTCTGGACGAAGTTGGTGTCCTGGGCCTGTGCCTGACGCGTCGAGGCGAGCCGGGCGTAGGCCTCGGTGATCTGCTTGTCGAGGTTCGCCAGCTCCTTGTCGACACCCGAGCGCGCCCGGTCGGGCACGTCGGTCAGCTGCTGCCCGACGTCCGGGCACGAGATGGTCGCCACCTGTGTGGCGGCGGCCTTGGTCCGGTTCTGCGCCGAGTTCTTCGACTCGTGCGCCGAAGCGTAGAAGTTCGCCCAGATCAGCCCGCCCCCACCGAGCGCTAGGGCCGCCGATGCGGCTATGGCCTTGGTGGCCATCGACGAACGGCGTTTACGTGTGTTGCGTCCCATGGAACTCCTCTGACTTCCTTGCGGGGCAGCATCGAGGCGCCCGACAGGAGTGAAGCGGCTCCCTCCCATACGCACGCCGCCCCGGAGGTGTTCAGCCGTCCCGGGAATCGATGAGGGTTCCGTGGAGCAATTCGGCCCCAACGCCCACACACGTGACCCGCATGGCAACCGCCATGTGTCGCAAGGGAGTTGAGTGGATCACCGGTCGCGGTCCAGGGAGGCGAGCACCCTGGCCTCGACCTCGGGGGCCACGCCCTTGCGGGTCCGGTCGGGCCGCTGCGGCGCCGTGCCCCCGAGGCCCCGGAGCCACCGCCAGGTGTCGGTGACGGTGTCCTCGACGGGCCGGCAGGACAGCCCGGCCGCCACCGCCCGGGAGACGTCCGCGGAGTGCAGCGCGTCGTGCAGGTCGCTGTCCGGCGGCACCCACACGGGCAGCTGCGTCCACGGCTCGATGCCCGCGTCGAGGATCACCCGCGGCGCGGCCCAGCGCAGCTCGGCAGCCGAGCCGGTGGCCCGTACGCACGCGTCCAGCAGCCCGCCCATGGTGGCGTGCCCCTGGGGGCTCATCAGGTTGTACGGTCCGCTCGCCCCGCGCTCCACCGCCCCGAGGATCCACTCGGCCAGGTCGCGCACGTCGACGTACTGGAGGGGGAGGTCGCGCGGGCCGGGTGCCAGGACGGGACCGCCGCGGGCGATCCGGTTCAGCCACCAGGGCAGCCGGCCGACGTTCTCGTACGGGCCGAGGATCAGCCCGGAGCGGACGAGGAGGGAGCCGTCCGTGCCGAAGGCACCGACGGCGGCCAGCTCGCCGCCCCGCTTGTCGCGCGGGTAGTCGGTCTGCTCGCCGTCGGCCTCGGCGCCCTCGACCACGGGCGCGTCCTCGGTGTACCCGGCGGGCGGGGCCCAGGTGTAGACCGAGCAGCTCGACACGTACACGTACCGGCCGGCGCGGCCCCGCAGCAGCCGCGCCGCCTCGTGCACCGCGCGCGGGGCCGACGACCAGGTGTCGACGACGGCGTCCCACTCGCCCCCGGCGAGGGCGGCGAGCCCGTCCGGCGCGGTGCGGTCGCCGGCCAGCGACCGCGTGCCGGGGACGGCCGCCTGCCGCCTCCCCCGGTTGAAGACCGTCACCTGCCAGCCGCGTCCGAGGGCCGCCTCGACGACGGCCCGCCCCGCGAACTCCGTACCGCCCAGCACCAGAAGTCTCATGCCGGTGACTGTGCCCGGTCGGGGCGGGAGAGGGAAGCGTCCTCTGCCGTCGGCAGAGGACGTCCCTCCCGCTGCCGGCGGTGCAGGCCGGCCGGGGGTCAGCGGGCGGTCGGCGGGATGTACTTGTAGCCCACCCGGCGCACCGTCTGGATGCTCTGGCGGTGGCCCGCGCCCAGCTTGCGCCGCAGCCGGGCGATGTGGACGTCGACCGTACGGCCGTCGCCCACGTGGCCGTAGCCCCAGACGGTGGTGACGAGCTGGTCGCGGGTGTGCACCCGGTGCGGGTGTCCCACCAGGTGCGCGAGCAGCTCGAACTCCAGGTACGTCAGGTCGAGTTCGCGCTCGCCGACCCAGGCGGTGCGCTGCACGGTGTCGATCCGTACGAGCGGTTCGCCGGCGTCGTCGGAGGCGTCGGCGACCTCGTCGTCGGGCCGGTCGACCACCGCCACCGGCGGGAACGGCGGCTGCTGGTCGGCCGGGACCAGCACCAGGTAGCCGATCATGGGCGGCTGTCCCGGGAGGGTGGGCAGGGTGTGCGGGGGAGCGGGCAGCCAGGTGGCGCCCGGCGGCAGGAAGTCCGCGACGTCCACCACCTCGTCCCGGTCCACGGCCCGCAGTCGGTGGCGGGCCGGGGTGGAAGGGGCGGTGCGGGGGGCGGCGGAGAGGGAGCGAGTGGTCGCCATGGAAGGTCAGCTCTTTCGCGCGAGGAGTTCGTCGGACGGGACACGACGGCCGCGAAGGGTGGGCGGGCTCGTCGAGGGACGTACGTCGTTCGCGCCGGCCGAAGGCCGGGGTGGGGCTTTAGAGGGCCGGCGCGTTCATCGCGCGGCAACACACACGGTCGAAGTCGTGGTGCTGACGGGAAGGCCAGAAGGGCTCGAGGTCATGGCGACCCGTCGCGAGGTACTTCCGGAAGCTGGCCATGCTCCCATTGAAGCAGACACCCGCTCGGCACAGGAGAGTTCTCTCACTGCTTGGACGCTTCCGGGGGGTCGGGGACGCCCCGGAGCAGGGGGTGGGAGCCGCCCCGACGGGGCGTCAGGGGGTCGTTTGCGGTACACGGAAAGGCGTCGGGGACACCCCCTCCGAAACACGGAAAGGGGCGCCCGCCGAGTCGGCGGGCGCCCCTTCACGGGACCGTGGGGGATCAGACCTGGCCGGCCTTCTCCAGCGCGGAGCAGCAGGTGTCCACCAGCAGGCGGGTCACCACGTACGGGTCGACGTTGGCGTTCGGACGGCGGTCCTCGATGTAGCCCTTGCCGTCCTTCTCGACCTGCCACGGGATACGGACCGAGGCGCCGCGGTTGGAGACACCGTAGGAGTACTCGTTCCACGGGGCGGTCTCGTGCAGACCGGTCAGGCGGTCGTCGATGCCGGCGCCGTAGTTCTTGACGTGGTCGAGCGGCTTGGAGCCCTCACCGAGCGACTCGGCGGCGGTGATGATCGCCTCGTAGGTCTCGCGCATCGCCTTGGTGGAGAAGTTGGTGTGCGCGCCGGCGCCGTTCCAGTCGCCCTTGACCGGCTTGGGGTCCAGGGTGGCGGTGATGCCGAAGTCCTCGGCAGTGCGGTAGAGCAGCCAGCGGGCCACCCACAGGTGGTCGGAGACCTCCAGCGGGGAGACCGGACCGACCTGGAACTCCCACTGGCCGGGCATGACCTCGGCGTTGATGCCGGAGATGGCGAGACCCGCCTCCAGGCAGTTCTCCAGGTGCGCCTCGACGACGTCACGGCCGAAGATCTCGTCGGCGCCGACACCGCAGTAGTAGCCGCCCTGCGGGGCGGGGAAGCCGCCCTTGGGGAAGCCGAGCGGGTAGCCGTCCTGGAAGAAGGTGTACTCCTGCTCGATGCCGAAGATCGGCTCCTGGGCGGCGAACTTCTCGGCGACCTCGGCCAGCGCGGCACGGGTGTTGGACTCGTGCGGCGTCATGTCGATGTTGAGGACCTCGCACAGGACGAGGACGTCGTTGCCGCCGCGGATCGGGTCGGGGCAGGTGAAGACCGGCTTGAGGACACGGTCCGAGGAGTGGCCCTCGGCCTGGTTCGTGGAGGACCCGTCGAAGCCCCAGATCGGCAGCGCGTCGAGCCCGGCGGGCTCGCCTGCGATGATCTTCGTCTTGGAACGGAGCTTCGCCGTCGGCTGGGTGCCGTCGATCCAGATGTACTCAGCCTTGAAGGTCACGGGCCACTTCCTTCGGGGGTGTGTCTGACGCACTGCGGGTGCTGCGGCGCTGCGGCACTGAGGCGCCGCTGTTGTCTGCTCGGCAGCCTGTCAACCGGCGATTTCCCGGTCATTGCTCGAATGTGAACCCCGTGTTACCTGGTGGTTCTGTGGCGCGTCTCACGCTGTGAGGCGTCCGCCCGGCCCGGGGTCGCCGTTCGCGGTCGCGCACGCGCGGGGGAACGCGCGCGGACGGCGGCTCGTATGCGATGGGAATGACGAGGACACGCCGGGGCAGAAGTCGCCGGTCAGTCCGCCCCGGCCGCCGCCTCGCGCACCCCCTCCAGGAAGCCCCGGACCGCGGCCAGCTCCCGCTCGTCGTATCCCCGCAGCAGCTCCACCGCCCGCCCGATGAGCGGCCCGAAGAACTCCTGCCCGAGGGCGACGGCCCGGTCGTCCACCTCGACCACCACCTGCCGCCGGTCCGCCCGGCCGCGCACCCGCCGCACGTGCCCGGCGCGTTCCAGCCGGTCGATCACCGAGGTCGTGCCGGCCGAGTTCAGCCCCAGCGTGCCGCCCAGCCGCCCCGCGGTGGTCTCCTCGCCCGCCCGCCGGGCGTCCATGAGGGCGATGAGGGCGCGGACATCGGTCGGGTGCATCGCGTTCCGGTTCGCGAAGCGGGCGCTGTGCAGGCCGAGTTCGACCGTCACCGCCCGCAGCAGGTGGACGATCTCCATCTCCGGACCCTCGGTCGGCATACGGCACCCTCCGGCTATCATCTCGCTCATCGAACATCTCGCTCGGCGAGATGATAGCCGGGAGGATCAGGGAGGCGGGCGATGAGCACGTACGACGGCGATGCCTTTCGGGCGGCCTACGACCGGGTCCTGGCCAAGTGGCCCGCCGACCGGGAGGCGGTGACCGTCCCCACCCCCTACGGGCCCGCCCACGTCAACGCCTGCGGCCCGCGCGACGCGCCCCCGCTGGTGCTTCTGCCGGGCGGGGGAGGGGCGACCTCGGCGTCCTGGTACCGGCAGGCGGCGGAGCTGGGCCGGCGACGGCGGGTGTACGCCGTCGACCTGGCCGGCGCGGCGGGCCGGAGCCGGACCGACGGCGGACCGGGGCCCCGGACGGCCGCCGACCTGGTCGTCTGGCTGGACGCCGTGCTGACCGGGCTGGGTGTGGAGCGGGCCGACGTGGGCGGCCACTCGTACGGTGCCTGGATCGCCCTGCACCACGCCCTGCGCTCGCCCGGCCGGGTGCGCCGGCTGTTCCTCCTCGACCCGACCGGGTGCTTCGCCGGATACCGGGCCGCGTACCTGCTCCACGCCCTGCCGATGCTGCTGCGGCCCACCCCGCGCCGGGTGCGGGCCTTCCTGGAGTGGGAGACCGGGGGAGCGGCGCTCGACCCCGACTGGCTGCGCCTCCAGGAGGCCGCCGCGGGCTTCCCGTCCGCGAAGCCGGTGACCGGCCCGCGTCCGGCGCCCGAGGCGCTGCGGGCCCTGGACATGCCGGTCCTGCTGCTCGTGGCCGCGAACAGCAGGACCCATGACACCCGCGAGGTGGTGTCCCGGGCGGGCGAGGTGCTGCGGGACGTCGTGACCGTCGTCCTCCCGGACGTCTCGCACCACGCGCTGCCGCAGTCCGCGCCCGCCGCGCTGGGCGGCCACCTCACGGAGTTCCTGTCCTGAGCCTCACCCCACCTTCTCGATCACGGCCCGGCGGATCAGGAACTTGCCGGGCTCACGGACCTGCTCGAAGGCGGCGTCGTTCAGCAGCACGCAACTGCCCGAGACCGACGTCACCTCGACCGTCGTGGACTTGCCGTTGTCCAGGTTGGTGACCTTCAGCCGCGTCCCGGCCGGGAACCGGTCGCTGGACGCGGCCGGGGCACCCGCCTCACCGGACAGGGTGACCGTGGAGCCGGTGCAGACCTGCTGACCGGAGACCGCGCCGGTGTCCCCGGTGCCGTCCCCGGCGCTGTCCCCGGTGTCGTCCCCCATCTCTCCGGCGGAGGCGCTCCGGGCCAGCTGCGAGGGCCGCGCCGGCTGGGGGGCCGTCGTCCGGGAGTCCTGAGCCGACTCCCCGACGACGCACCCGGACGCCTCCTGCTGCACCTCGATCTGTGCGATGACCGCCTCACGGTTGGCGATCCGGGCCGCGGACTGCGCGTCCGGGGCGGTCCGCTGGCCGTCGATGAACCGCTGGTTGTTGCCGAGGGCGGTGGCCAGCCCCTGACAGACGGACGACTCGGCGGCCGTCCGCGGGGACTGGGCGGCGTTCGAGGTCGCCGCCATGACGAAGGCACCGCCGCCCGCCACCGTCGCGGCGCTCACCAGCAGGGCGAGCTTCTTCTTCGGGCCGAGGGTTCTCCTGCGCGACATGCGCGCCTCCTGGGGGGTAGGGGAGCGTACGCCGCTCTGTACGAGATGCCGAACGAGGTCACTCAACCGTCACAGGAGCCGAGGGAAGTGGCGCGCATCACACGACAGCCGCTCCCGCTCCGCTCCCGCTCCGCTCCCGCTCCGCTCCCGCTCCGCTCCCGCTCCGCTCCCGCTCCGCTCCCGCTCCGCTCCCGCTCCGCTCCCGCTCCGCTCGCCGGTCAGGCCCTTACGGGTCAGTCCCTAACGGGCCAGGGCGTCCCGTACGGCTTCCTCCGTGCGGGCCACGACCGCCGTACCGTCGTCGGCCGTGATGATCGGTCGTTGGATGAGCTTCGGATGCTCGGCGAGGGCCGTGATCCAGCGCCCGCGCGCACCGGCGTCCCGCGGCCACTCCTGCACGCCCAGCTCCCTGGCCGCGGCCTCCTGGGTGCGCGTGATGTCCCACGGCTCCAGGCCCAGCCGGTCGAGTACGTCCCTGATCTCGTCCTCGCTCGGCACGTCCTCCAGGTAGCGGCGGACGGTGTAGTCGGCACCCTCGGCGTCGAGCAGACCGATCGCGCTGCGGCACTTGGAACAGGCGGGGTTGATCCAGATCTCCATGCCTCTCACGGTATCCGGCCGTCTCCGCGATGCCCGGAAACCCGTTCTCCCCGTGCGTCACTGCGACCCCGAAAACCCTTGTGGCCAGGGGCTTTTGTCAGTGGTGGGCAGTAGAATGGAAGCAGTGTTCGAGGGTTCCGCCGGAGGTTCCGGGACGGGGCCCTGACCGCGACAGGAGGATGCCCGTGCCCGCTGCCGCACTCCGGCCGAAGCCGCTGCCGACCCAGTCCACCGCGAAGCGTCCCGTCCAACTCGACCTGCCGTACGTACCCGTGGAGAAGCGGCCGCTGCCCGCCGGCCGCCCGCGTGAGTGGTACGTCACGCACAACCGCCGCCTCAAGGCCATGCGCCTGGCCATCGCCCTTCTCGACTCGGGCGTCTACCTGCCGCGCCAGGCCCGCAACGAGAAGATCCGCAGCACGGCCCGGCTGATCGGCGTCCACCCGCCGTCGGACTCGACGTGCCACATGGTGCGCGCGCTGATGCGGTACTCGAGGTGAGCGGGCGCCGGGTGCCGTGCCCGCGCACGGCACCCGGCGCCTGCCGCCCGACAGGGTCTACCCCGCCAACTCCCGCTCCAGCGGCGTACGGAACCGGGGCGTCACCCTCGTCGTCCCCACCCAGTCCCGCAGCCGCTCCGCCTCCGCCGCGATCGCCGTCTCCGCCTCCCGCCCCACCCCCTCGCCGTCCAGGACGCGCCAGACGATCTCGCCGTCGGGCCGCTGGGCCCACCCTCCGACCACCCGTCCGTCCCACCACACCGTCGGTCCCACGTTCCCGCTGCCGTCGAACAGCGCCGGCCGCAGGCCGGGGGCGAGATACCAGTCCCGCGCCTGCCATCCCATCGCCGTCGGGTCGAGGCCGGGCAGCAGCGCCGCCCACGGCCCGCCGGGATCGGCCACGGGACCGACGTCGTCCGCGGTCACGTACCCCGTGCCCTCGTCCAGCGACACCGTCCGCGCACCGATCGCCGCCAGCGCCCGCCGTACGTCCGTCACACGCCACCCCGTCCACCACCTCAGGTCGGCCTCGGTGGCCGGCCCGCAGGCGGTGAGCCAGCGGCGCAGCAACTCCGCCTGGGCCCCGGCCACATCGAGTTCGGGATGCCCGGGGGCCGGCGCCCAGAGGAACTGACTCGACGTCCACGAGCCCAGCGGACGGCCGCGCACGACCTTCCCCTCGACACCCAGCACCTTCAGCAGCCGCGTCGAGACGGTGTGGACCCCCTCGTAGCGCTTGCCGGCCGCGTACACGAACCGCTCCCGCAACCGCGGCTCCTCCCGCGCCAGTTCGGCCGCCGTCGCCTGCCCCAGCCGCTCCAGAGCGGCCAGTGCCGACTCCTCGACCTCCTTCAGCCAGGCCGCGTCCGGCGCGCCGGCCTTCTCCATGTCCTTGAGGAGCGTCGCCCGTTCCCGTGCGGCGACCGCGAGGCCGGTCGAGGCGTGCACGACCGCCGTCAGCTCTGCGGGGAACACGAAGACCGTGTGCCGCATGCCGTGCATACGCACCAGCGCCCGGTCGTCGCCGCGCGGCGCTCGGTCATCGGCGCGCGACGCCCGGTCGTTGTCGCTGTGCGAGGCCCGGTGGTCGCCGAGTACCCCGTCCTCGCCGCGCGGTACCCGGTCCGCGCCGTACAGTGCCCGGTCGGTCTCCGCCACCGTCCCCGACGGGTCCGCGAGCCGGGCGCCGACCGCCAGGTACACCGTCGCCGGATCCGAGCCGTGCAGCGCGACCAGCGCCTCGGCCACCCGCTCCGGGCGCACCGCACGTGCCTGGGGCGTCAGCCGGTGCCGCAGGGCCAGCCGGGCCCGCCGCTCCGCCACGCCGATGTACCGCTCCCCGCCGTCCATCCCCGCCTCCGCCCCTCGCCTGTTCCCTGCCACCATCCTCCACGACCCCACTGACAACGGGCGGTTCGTGCAAGCACGACGGCGGCGGTGGCCGCTCCCGGGCCACCGCTGCCGGCGCCGTACCCACCGCTGAGGCGCTCACCGTCGTACACGTGCGGGAAAGCGGAGAGCTGGGTCGTCTCCCCGTTCAGGCACGGCACTCACGCCGCTCGGGCCGCCTGGGCCGCCTTGATCGCCTCGCGCAGGTGCTCCTCCTCGGCCTGGCTGAGCGAGGTCTGCACCAGCTGTCCGCCGAACGGCGCGATCTGCGGGACCACCTTGTCCCCGGCCGCGTGCTTGACCAGGACGAAGAGGGCGGCGGCGCCCGGACGCAGGTTCTGGCCGAGGTCCCGCATGAAGGAGTCGTTGATGCCGGTGTCGGTGAACGAGCCCCCGGCCGCACCGGCGGCCGCACCCACCGCCGCGCCCAGCAGCGGCGCCAGGAAGAGCAGCCCGATCACCCCGCCCCACACGGCACCGCCCGCGGCGCCGACCGCCGTGTGGTTCACCGCCTGGTGCAGCTTGATCTTCCCGTCGTCGCGCCGCTCGACGACGACCGCGTCCTCCAGCTCGACCAGATGTTGCTTGGACAGCTCGAACAGCTTGTCGCGCACCTGGCCGGCGGTGGCGAGGTCGTCGTAGGCGAAGACGAAGAGATTGCTCATCCAGCACACCCCTTATGGCCGTATGGACACGCTATGTATCGCTCCGGTCGACTCCAGGTCCGGGAAAAAGAAGGTGCACCTCGAGTGACCGCCTCCCTACGCTGAGAACACCACCCCACCCCCGCAACCCCACCTGATACAGCCGTGTCCTGCCCAGGAAGGAGGCACCCCATGGGCACCGTCGTCCTCTCCGGGACCGCCGTCCTGGTGGTCCTGGGTTTCGGGAACCACCTCTACTGGCTCGCCGCGGTCGCCGTGCTCTGCCTGTACGTGCGCTACGGCCGCGTCGCCACCTCGGCGCCCGCGCCCGGCCCCGCCGCGAGCCCCGCGCCGACCACCTACAAGGCCTACCGCGCCCGCCGCGACCAGCAGGCCGAGTGGGAGCGCCGCTACCGCCGCGAACGCCCCCTGGAGTCCCGCCGCCAGGACCGCGAGCGCGGAAAGTAGCCGGGCCGGCCCCCGGTTCTCAAGAACCGGGGGCCGGCCCGTACGTGAGACCGGCGACAGCACCGCGCCCCCGCGGCCCCTTTTGCGGTGCGGCTAGTACGGCGCCCGCAGCTGCGCGTACCCCAGCAGCAGGATCACCGCGGCCACGCACCCCAGAACGATCGCGGTCGACACCCACGACGACCGCCGGGGCGTCACCGGATCGGGACCGGCCCGGAAGGGCTGCGGCTGCGGCGGGTTCTCCCTCCAGCGCGCGGCCAGCATCCGCGCCCGCGCCGAGGGCTCCTTGTGCTCGGCGGCGTCCGCCCATCGGAGGTCGAACTCCCGCTCCCCGTCGTCCTGTTCGCCCATCCCCGTCTCCCCCGTCACCGCTGTCGAACACCAGTGCCGGAAACGATACGACGATGTCGCGCCGACGGCGCCACGGGCCGTGCCGCACGGGACGTCGGACACGCGACGAGGGCCGCTGCCCCGATCACGGGTAGCGGCCCTCGCAGCGGGTTTTCTCACACGTCGAAGTACAGCTCGAACTCGTGCGGGTGCGGGCGCAGCTGCAGCGGAGCGATCTCGTTCGTGCGCTTGAAGTCGATCCACGTCTCGATCAGGTCCGGCGTGAAGACGTCGCCCTGGAGGAGGAACTCGTGGTCGCGCTCGAGCGAGTCGAGGACGGCCGGGAGGGAGGTCGGGACCTGCGCGACGTTCGCGTGCTCCTCGGGAGCGAGCTCGTAGAGGTCCTTGTCGATCGGCTCGGCCGGCTCGATCTTGTTCTTGACACCGTCCAGGCCCGCGAGCAGCAGGGCCGAGAAGGCCAGGTACGGGTTGCCGGAGGCATCGGGCGCGCGGAACTCGACGCGCTTGGCCTTCGGGTTCGAACCCGTGATCGGGATACGCATGGCCGCGGAGCGGTTGCGCTGCGAGTACACCAGGTTGACCGGGGCCTCGAAGCCCGGGACCAGGCGGTGGTAGGAGTTCACCGTCGGGTTGGTGAAGGCCAGCAGCGACGGGGCGTGCTTGAGGATGCCGCCGATGTAGTAGCGGGCCATGTCGGACAGGCCCGCGTAGCCGGCCTCGTCGTAGAACAGCGGGGAGCCGTTGCTCCACAGCGACTGGTGGACGTGCATGCCCGAGCCGTTGTCACCGAAGATCGGCTTCGGCATGAAGGTCGCGGTCTTGCCGTTGCGCCAGGCGACGTTCTTCACGATGTACTTGAAGAGCTGGAGGTCGTCGGCCGCGGCGAGCAGCGTGTTGAACTTGTAATTGATCTCGGCCTGGCCGGCGGTGCCCACCTCGTGGTGCTGGCGCTCGACCTGGAGGCCCGACTTGGCCAGCTCCAGGGAGATCTCGGCGCGCAGGTCGGCGAAGTGGTCGACCGGCGGGACCGGGAAGTAGCCGCCCTTGTAGCGGACCTTGTAACCGCGGTTGTCCTCCAGCGCACCGGTGTTCCAGGCGCCGGCCTCGGAGTCGATGTGGTAGAAGGACTCGTTCTCCGAGGTCTTGAAGCGCACGCTGTCGAAGACGTAGAACTCGGCCTCGGGGCCGAAGTACGCGGTGTCGGCGATCCCGGTCGACGCCAGGTACGCCTCCGCCTTCTTCGCCACGTTGCGCGGGTCACGGGAGTACTGCTCGCCCGTGATCGGGTCGTGGATGAAGAAGTTGATGTTGAGGGTCTTGTCGCGGCGGAAGGGGTCCACCCGCGCGGTCGACAGGTCGGCGCGCAGGGCCATGTCGGACTCGTGAATGGCCTGGAAGCCACGGATCGACGATCCGTCGAAGGCGAGCTCCTCGTCCGGGTCGAACGCCTCGACGGGCAGCGAGAAGTGCTGCATGACGCCCGGCAGGTCGCAGAACCGGACGTCGATGAACTTGACGTCCTCGTCCGCGATGAACTTCTTGGCCTCGTCGGCGTTCTGGAACATCCAGCTCCTCCTACTCCCGGCCGGCGGGCCGGGGTGGTAGTTCGTTCGTGCGGCCAGTGCGGTGGCACACGCTGTCGTCGACCCTAGGGACGGGTGATTTCTCGTGCGTGACCCATTTGTTTCGCAGAAGTTAACCAGCTTGGGTTCCACGGTAGCTCGGTCACACGGTCCCGCCCCCCTCCGTCCGCCGGGCATATGGGTGCGCAGTACCGTGGACGGGTGGACAACAGGCAAGCAATCGGATCGTGGCTCTCCGGCCCGCGCGCGGCCATGGAGGAAGCCGGTGCCGACTTCGGATACCGGGGCGAGCAGCTGGGTCTGCCGGAGGAGGGACCGGGCTCGATCGCCCGTCCGGGCCGGCGCATCGGCGCCCTTGCGGTGGACTGGGGCCTGTGCCTCTTGATCGCATACGGTTTGATCACGGACGGCTACGGCCCCGCCACCGGCAATTGGGCCCTGCTGGTCTTCCTCGTGATAAGTGTGCTGACGGTGGGTACGCTCGGTTTCACTCCGGGCAAGCGCCTGTTCCGGCTGCGCGTGGTCGCCCTGGACACCGGCACCGTCCACCCCGTCCGCTCCGCCGTGCGCACGGTCCTGCTCTGCCTCGCCGTCCCCGCGCTGATCTGGGACCGCGACGGCCGCGGCCTCCACGACCGGCTGGCCCGCACGGTCGAGGTGCGCATCTAGGCGGTGCCCGTCCGGGACGACGTACGACGACGGAGACGACGTACGACGAAGGTCATGGCGTACGACTAAGGGGGCGCCCGGAGTGATCCGGGCGCCCCCTTCGGGTGTCGCGGGAGTTCAGCGGGCCTTCCCGCCCTTCGGCAGGCGCATGCCCTTGGGCATCGGCCCCTTCGGCAGCGGCATGTTGCTCATCAGGTCGCCCATGGCGCGCAGCCGGTCGTTGGTGGTGGTCACCTGCGGGCCGGTCAGGACGCGCGGCAGCTTCAGCATGGTGGTCCGCAGCTTCTTCAGCTCCACCTGGCCCTCGCCGGTGCCGACGATCAGGTCGTGCACCGGGACGTCCGCCACGATGCGGTTCATCTTCTTCTTCTCGGCGGCCAGCAGGCTCTTCACCCGGTTCGGGTTGCCCTCGGCGACCAGCACGATGCCGGCCTTGCCGACGGCCCGGTGCACCACGTCCTGGCTGCGGTTCATCGCCACCGCAGGGGTCGTCGTCCAGCCCCGGCCGACGTTGTCCAGTACGGCCGCCGCCGCGCCCGGCTGGCCCTCCATCTGGCCGAAGGCGGCCCGCTCGGCCCTGCGGCCGAACACGATCGCCGTCGCGAGGAAGGCGAACAGGAGGCCCAGGATGCCGAGATAGATGGGGTGGCCGATCAAGAAACCGATCGCGAGGAAGACACCGAAGGTGACGATTCCGACAGCCGCGAGTACAAGACCGATCTTCTTGTCGGCCTTGCGGGTCATTTTGTAGGTCAGGGCGATCTGCTTCAGTCGCCCGGGGTTCGCGGCGTCTGCCGCCGTGTCCTTCCTCGCCATGTCACGCAGTCTACGTGTCCCCGGGAGGACCTACGACGGCAGTGCCCGGGAGCGAGGGGCCGGGGGCGGTCAGGGACGGGCGGAGCCGACGCTGACCGCTTCGAGGACGCGCTGCGCCTCGACACGGTCCTTGGCGCGGCGACGGTCCTCCAGGACGGAGTTCCAGGCGTTGCGCCGGGCGGTGCGCTGACCGCCGCTCATGAGCAGGGACTCGACGGCGCGCAGGGCGTCGGTGAAGGAAGGGATCGCGGTGGCGCGAACGGGCGCGGCCTGCATGATGGGGGTCCCCCTCGGGCGGCATGGGTCACGGGCTGTACGTGGTGTGATACCAACGTCACTGATTGGTGTTACCAGGGCGTGACCGACCGGTCAAACACCGATGAAGCCTGGATGTGAGGGGCCGAAATGCTGATGCGGCCCGGACGGGCGCCCTCATCAGGGAGGACGGTCGGGGCCGCATCGTCTCGGCCACTACTGGCGAGTAGCCGCTTGTGCGCGAATTCACACGCGCCCCGCTGTCGGTGCGGGGCGCGGCGGGTGACGGAGTGTCAGACGGCCTGGGCGGCGATGAAGGAGCCACGCTTCTCGACGGCCATCTGGTACAGGCGCCCGGCGCGGTAGGAGGACCGTACCAGCGGGCCGGACATCACGCCCGAGAAGCCGATCTGCTCGGCTTCCTCCTTCAGCTCGACGAACTCCTGCGGCTTGACCCAGCGCTCCACGGGGTGGTGCCGGACGCTCGGGCGCAGGTACTGGGTGATGGTGACGAGCTCGCAGCCGGCGTCGTGCAGCTGCCGCAGCGCCTCGCTGACCTCCTCGCGGGTCTCGCCCATGCCGAGGATCAGGTTGGACTTGGTGACCAGACCGACGTCGCGCGCCTCGGTGATGACCTTCAGCGAGCGCTCGTAGCGGAAACCGGGGCGGATCCGCTTGAAGATCCGCGGGACGGTCTCGACGTTGTGCGCGAACACCTCGGGCCGGGCGGAGAAGACCTCCGCCAGCTGCTCCGGGACGGCGTTGAAGTCGGGGGCCAGCAGCTCCACCTTCGTGCGCCCGCCCTCGCGCTCCGCCGTCTGCCGGTGGATCTGCCGCACGGTCTCGGCGTACAGCCAGGCGCCGCCGTCCTCCAGGTCGTCCCGCGCCACGCCGGTGATGGTGGCGTAGTTCAGGTCCATGGTGACGACCGACTCACCGACGCGCCGCGGCTCGTCCCGGTCGAGCGCCTCGGGCTTGCCGGTGTCGATCTGGCAGAAGTCGCAGCGCCGGGTGCACTGGTCACCGCCGATGAGGAAGGTGGCCTCGCGGTCCTCCCAGCACTCGTAGATGTTGGGACAGCCGGCTTCCTGGCATACGGTGTGCAGCCCCTCGCTCTTCACGAGGTTCTGCATCTTCGTGTACTCGGGACCCATTTTCGCCCGGGTCTTGATCCACTCGGGCTTGCGCTCGATGGGGGTCTGGCTGTTCCGGACCTCCAGGCGCAGCATCTTGCGTCCGTCGGGTGCGACTGCGGACACATCGGCTCCCTGTAGCTTCGATTCTTCGGCGTCCCCCAGGGTACGCCCGTACGTTTTCGGCCCCCGCGGTGGGCAACCCGCCGGGCCGGGGGAGCATTCCCCCGCGACCCCGGCGTGACGGGGAAGACATGCCCGGCTAGGCCGAGGTCCGCTCCACCTCCCGCGGCTTCAGGTCAGCGTTCCCCAGGACGTCGGCGAGGTGGCGTTCGACGACCGGCAGGACCTCCTCGATGGTCACGTCCCGGCCGAGCTCGCCGGCGAGCGAGGCGACCCCCGCGTCCCGGATCCCGCACGGGATGATCCGGTCGAACCACTTGTTGTCGGGGTTCACGTTCAGCGCGAAGCCGTGCATCGTGACGCCCTTGGCCACCCGGATGCCGATCGCGGCGATCTTGCGGTCCTCGCGGCGCTGGCCGGCGTTGGAGGGGGCGTACTCCGGGCCGTTCAGGCGCGGGTCGAACTCCTCGTCGGTGAGCCGGGGGTCGAAGTCCAGCGAGAGACCGCCGAACGACGGCCGCTGCTCCACCGGGTCACCGAGCACCCACACCCCGCTGCGGCCCTCGACCCGGGTGGTCTCCAGGCCGAACTCCGCGCAGGTGCGGATGAGCGCGTCCTCCAGGCGCCGGACGTGCGCCACCACGTCCACCGGGCGCGGGAGCTTCTGGATGGGGTAGCCCACGAGCTGGCCCGGGCCGTGCCAGGTGATCTTGCCGCCGCGGTCCACGTCGATCACCGGCGTGCCGTCCAGAGGGCGCTCGTCGTCGGCGGTGCGCCGGCCGGCCGTGTAGACCGGCGGGTGCTCCAGCAGCAGCACGGTGTCGGGAACCTCGTCGGCGAAGCGCGCCGCGTGCACCCGGCGCTGCTCGTCCCACGCCTCCTGGTACTCGACCGCGTCCGCTCCGAATCCCCTGCGGACGAACCGCACCTCACTCACGGCAAGCGCCTCCCTCGGCAACGGGTGTATCGGGCACGCAGCGCGCCCCCGCCACTGTACGTCCGGCCCGCGCGCGTCAGCTTGAGAGTCGATCCTCACACGATCGGATGAATGAATGTCGAGATATGCAATCGCCCGCTTACGCTCCGCTACATTCGCGCCGTTCACGAGGCCATTAGGGCTGCTCACAGGCAATCCAGGCACTTCAGGGGCCTGGAAGGCAGGAGACCGCACCGCAGATGACGGAACGACCCGCGCAGCGCACTCCCAACCGCCAGCTCGCCGCGCTCATCGCAGAAGCGGGCTTCTCCAACGCGGGTCTGGCCCGGCGCGTCGATCAGCTCGGCCTCGAGCACGGGCTGGATCTCAGATACGACAAGACGTCCGTCACCCGATGGCTCCGCGGTCAGCAGCCCCGCGGCACCACCCCCGCCCTCATCGCCGAGGTCTTCACCCGCCGCCTGGGCCGCCGCCTGACCGCGCAGGACCTCGGCCTGGACGCGTGCGCCCCCGTGTACGCGGGGCTGGAGTTCGCCGGCACCCCCGAGGAGGCGATCGACATCGTCGGCGGGCTGTGGCGCAAGGACTCCGGCAGCCACGCCGAGCTGCGCAAGATCGCCTTCACACCGGCCGGTCTCGTCGTGCCCAGCCGGGACTGGCTGATCGGCCGGGCCGACGAGAAGGTCGCCCGCGCTCCCGGGGAGCCCCCCGCCCGGGTGCCCGCACAGGCCCGCCCGTCCGGCCAGACCGCGTCGGCCGGGCAGCCGGGCTCCGGCAGGGCCGTCCCGCCCAGGCCGCCGGCCCCGTCCGGCCACGGCGCGCCCGGCGTGCCCCGGCAGCGCGCCACCACCGAGCGCGGCCCCGGCCAGCGTGTCACCGGCGGCGACATCGCCGCCCTCCGCTCGGTGGGCGAACTCTTCCGCACCCTCGACGACATGTACGGCGGCGGCCACGCCCGCCAGGCCCTCGTGCGCTATCTGGAGCACGAGTGCGAGCCGATGCTGCGCGGCACCTACGGCGAGCAGGCCGGCCGCCGTCTGTTCGGCGCCGCCGCCGACCTCACCCGCCTCGCCGGCTGGACCTCCTTCGACATCGCCGCGCACGGCCTGGCCCAGCGCTACTTCGTGCAGGCCCTGCGGCTCTCCCAGGCCGCCGCGGACCGGGCGTACGGCTCCTTCGTCCTGGTCACCATGAGCCGCCAGGCCGTCTACCTCGGCCACGGCCGCGAGGCCGTGCAGCTCGCGCGCGTCGCCCAGCAGGGCGTCGGCACGAACGCCCCGCCCGTCGTCCAGGCGCTGCTGCACGCCGCCGAGGCCCGTGGGCACGGGGTGCTGGGCGAGGTGCGGGCCTGCACCGCGTCCCTGGTGCGGGCCGAGCGCGCGCTGGACGCGGCCAAGGCGGGGGACGAGACGCCGTTCTGGGCGCGGTTCTTCGACGAGGGACAGCTCGCCGACGAGTTCGGGCACTGCCACCGGGACCTCCAGCAGTTCCGTGCCGCGGCGCAGCACGCGGAACGGTCCCTCCAGCTCCGTCCCGCGGCCTACGCCCGCAGCCGCCTGTTCTGCCGGGTCGTCCTCGCCTCCGCCCGCCTCGGCCTCGGCGAGCTCGACCAGGCGTGCCATCTCGCGGCGGAGGCGGCGGGACAGGCGGCGGAGATGCGCTCGGTGCGGGCGGTGGAGTACGTCAAGGACTTCGAGCGCCGGCTGGAGCCGTACAAGGACGCGGCCCCGGTGCGGACGTACCGGGACAAGGTGGCCGCGCTGGGGTAGCCGGCGGGGGCTCTTCCCGCCCCCGCCGCCCCGTCCCGCCCCTTCCAGCCCTTTCCCGTCCCCGGGGGCTGCCGCACCCGGACCCCCGCATCGGCCCTGGACGGGCCTCGTCCTCGAACTCCCCCGGAGGGGGTGTCCCCAGACGGGCCGGGTGGTGGCGTCGGGCGGCTCACGCCGCCCTGCGCTCCGTCGGCAGGGGATCCGCGGAGTGCATCGGCCGGGCCGCGCCGAGGTCGGACAGGATGGCCGCCGACGCGCGGTGGGCCGAGTGGAGGGCGCCCTGCACGGTGCTGGTGTCGCGGTGGTCGCCGCAGACGTAGAGGCCCGCCAGCAGGCGTACCGGGCGGCGCAGGTCGTGCGGGGCGCGCATGGTGGGGACGGCCTCGGGGGTGTGGTGCACGGCCAGCGTCTCCCAGCGGGCGGTCGAGGTGCCGTAGAGGCGGGCGAGGTGCATGCGGACCGCGGTGTCGACGCCGGGCGGGGGCGTGCCGAGGACCGTGGAGGAGACCAGGGTCCGGCCGGCCGGGGCGCGGCTCGGGTCGACGCGGCTGGTCACCGTCGTGTGGGCGACGGGGCCGCCGCGGTCGGCGTCCAGGAGCAGCGAGGCGCCGGTCGACGGCGGCTCGTCGGTGGTGTGATGCAGGACCGTCACCGGGTGGAAGCCGGGCACCCGCAGCCCGGGCAGCAGTTCTGCGGCGGTGCGCGCGTCGGTGGCGACCAGGACCGCGCGGCAGCGGAACGTGCCGTGCTCGGCGGTGGTCACCGAGGTCGTGGAGACCGAGGTGACCCGTACCCCGGTGTGCACGGTGCCCGGCGGCAGGGTCCGGGCGAGCAGGTCCGGCAGGACCTCGGCCCCGCCCTCCGGCAGGCACAGCCGTCCGGCCGCGAAGGCGCGCAGCGCGAGGTCCGCGCACCGGCTCGAGGTGGTGAGGTCCGGGTCGCAGAGCAGGGCGGCGAGCAGCGGCCGCAGGAAGCCGTCGATCGTGCGGGCGGGCAGCCCGCGGGTGGCGAGGGCCTCGGCGGCCGGTGCCTCCCGGCGGCGCAGCAGCCGTTCGGCGGGGGTGGCCGCGAGCCGGGTCAGCGCCGCACCGAGCCGGGCCTGGTCCACGGCGGTGCCCAGCGGGGCGCCCGCCCGGACGCGCGGCGGGACCACCGTCTGCCGGGGCGCGCCCGGCCGCCTGCCGGGCAGCGTGACCACGCGGGAGGCTCCGGCGCGCGACCTGGGCAGCGACCCCGGCCTGGGGGCGCTTGCGAGGGCGCGTACGGCATGCAGTGCGCCCCTCGCGCCTCCCGCGCCCGTCGGTGCGCCCGCGCGGTGGTGGTGCCCGTCGCTGTGCAGCAGCACCCCTGGGGCGAACGGGCGCAGGACGAGCGCGCTCAGCCCCGGGGTCAGCGCCAGCTCGGGATACGCCGTGGACAGCAGCTGTCCGATGCGGTCGAGCCGGAAGCCGTCGACCTTCTCGGTCGCCATGCGGCCCCCCACGCAGGGGGCGGCCTCCAGGACCACCGTCGTCACTCCTGCGCTGTTCAGCCGTTGGGCCGCGGAGAGGCCGGCGACCCCGGCTCCCACCACGACGACGTCTGCCTGGTACGCGGGCTCAAGCACGTGCCCCTCCTCGCCTCGAGGTTGCGCGGCCGGTGGAGACGTGATGCCCCCATCGGGCGTCCGGAATACCCGAGTTCGGATCGAGGGTAGGGCCGTGATCGGTCGGGAACAGTCGCGCATGGGCAGGGCACGGTCGCACAGCGGTCGCATGCGGTCCCGGCGGGGCGTCAGGCGGCCCGCAGGGCGTCCTCGATCCCGGGGAACGCAAAGGTGAACCCCGACGTCAGCAGCCGCTCGGGCACCACCCGCGCACTGCCCAGCACATCCCCGGCCATCTCGCCGAGCACCGTCCGCAGCACCGGCGCCGGCACCGGGAACAGGGTCGGCCGGTGCAGCACCCGCCCCATCGCGGCGGTGATCTCCCGGTTCGTCAGCGGCTCGGGAGCGGTCAGGTTGAACGGTCCCGACAGGTCGTCGCGGTCCAGGAGGTGCCGGACCGCCGCGACCTCGTCGTGCAGCGAGATGTACGACCAGTACTGCCGCCCGTCCCCCATCCGCCCGCCCAGACCCGCCCGGAACAGCGGGAACAGCCGCCCCCACGCCCCGCCGCCCCGCGCCACGACCAGCCCGGTCCGGGGGAACACCGTCCGTACGCCCGCCTCCCGCGCCGGAGCCGCGGCCGCCTCCCACTCCACGCACAGCTCGGGCAGGAAGCCGCTCCCGGCGGGGGCGCTCTCGTCGACGACCCGGTCGCCGGTCTCGCCGTAGATGCCGATCGCGCTGCCGTTGACGAACACCCGTGGCGGCCGGTCCAGCGCGGCGGCCGCCCGCGCGAGCGCCGCCGTCCCGTGCACCCGGCTGTCGTGGATGCGCTTCTTGTACTCCTCCGTCCAGCGCCGGTCGCCCACCCCGGCGCCCGCCAGGTTCACCACGGCGTCGCACCCGGCGAGCCCGGCCGTCTCCACCCGCCCCCGCTCGGGGTCCCAGCGCACCTCATCCGAGCCCCGGGCCGCCCGGCGCACCAGGCGCACCACCTCGTGCCCGTCGGCGGTCAGGGACCGCACCAGGGCGCTGCCGATGAGACCGGACGCGCCGGCCACCGCGATTCGCGAACGTTCCATGCCGCCATCCTGCCCGCCGACCCCGGCGGACCCGTGCCGGGACCCGCTGTCCGAGCCGCGGGGTGACCCCTCTGCCCCGGGCCGGGATCCGACGGCCCCGCACGCGTGCGCCGCCCCCGCCGCGCGCGCGACGGCCCCGGGCCTCGACGTCGCCGACGAAACCCGGGCCGGGCCGGCGCCGACGAGGCCCGGGGCCGGGATGTCCGGCGCGTGCTGCCGTCGTGACCCGCCGGCGGGTCACGACGTGACCGGCTCGCCCGTGTCCACCGCGGCCGTCGCCGTCGCCGCCCGCTTCGCGTCGCCGGCGACCTCGGCGGCCGTCAGCACGTACCCCGTCTCGTCGTCGGAGGTGGAACGGGCGAAGACGACGCCGTACACCCGGCCGTCGGTGGTCAGCAGCGGACCGCCGGAGTTGCCGGGGCGGACGAGGGAACGGATCGCGTGGATCTCCCGGGTGACGGTGGCGTCGTTGTAGATGTTCCGGCCGGTCGCCTCCACCCGGCCCGCGACGGTCGCCGCCCTGAGGTCGAGGTCGCCGTCCTGCGGATACCCGGCGACGACCGCGGCGTCCCCGCGGGAGGCCGTGTCGTCGAACCGCAGCACCGGAGCGCTCATCCCGGCCACGTACAGCACGGCCACGTCCCTGTCCGGGTCGAACAGCACCACCCGCGCCGCGTAGGAGCGGCCCACGCCGCCGACCCGCACGGTCGGCTCGTCCATGCCGGCCACCACATGGGCGTTGGTCATCACCCGCTCCCGCGCGTACACGAACCCGCTGCCCTCACGGCCCTGGCCGCCCGAGACGCCCTCGACCTTCACCGTGCTCAGCCTGGCCGCGTTCGTCGCGCTCGCCGTGACACTGTCACCGGTGGGCTCGGCGACCTGGGCCGTCGACTCGTTCTCGAACGGGTTGAAGACCTGCGGGAAACCCGCCTCGGTCAGCGCGGACGTGGCCCGCGAGAACCACCCCGGAGTGGTCTGCGGCATCACCTCCTGCACCGCTTCCAGCAGCCGCGAGTCCCTGATCGCCGACGTCACGACGGCCGACGAGGACACGCCCAGCACACTGGCCGCCACCCACGCCACGATCAGCACCGCCACCGCGTTGGCCGCCGCGCCGCCGGCCCCGTCCGCCACCCGCAGCGGACCCCGGTCGATCTCCCGGCGCAGCCGCAGCGCCAGCCGCCCCGCCAGTTCGTGCCCCACCGCCGCCGGGGCCAGCACCGTCAGCACCGCGGTGACCGTGGCCGCCGTGGTCCCGGCCGTCACCAGGTCCATCACCCACGGCAGCACCCACACGCCGACCACCGCGCCGCCCACGAACCCGGCCAGCGAGACACAGCCGGCCACCAGACCGCGCCGGTACCCGGAGCCGGCGTACGCCAGGGCCACCAGCACCAGCAGGATGTCGAGCAGGTCCACTCGGCCGCCTTCCTCTCGTACCCTCCCGTACGTACGGGACGGCCCCGCTGATCAACTGTCCGTCGCACCCATCCGCGTGACCGCCCGCACCCGCGTGTCCGGACCGGCCCGCCCCGCGTGCCCGTACCCCGAGAACGCCGCGGAACGGGACATCGGTTCCGCCAGGTGGCACAGCACACATCGCGGGGGGAGCGGAACCGGCCGACAGTGGGCACCATGCGTGCCATCCGACAGGTCCTCCGCCGCGCGCGGGAGACGCGGGCGCGGCGCCCGGTGCCGGGCCCCCTGCTCGTGCTCCTGGCCTGCCTGCCCGGCCTCTCCGCCGGCGCGGCCCTGGCGCTGTGCGCGCACGGGGTCGAGCGCACCGCCACGGCGGCCCTGGCCGCCCGCACCGCCCCGCCGTCCGGGAACCGCCCCGCGAACCCGCACACCGCCGCCCGGCCCCGCATCGTGCCCCGCGCGGCCTGGCTCGCCGAGCTCTCCCGGCGCGCACAGCCGCCCCCGCGCTACGACGACCGGGTCGTCGCCGTGTTCGTCCACCACACCGACTCGCCCAACGGCTACGACTGCGCCGACGCGCCCCGCATCATCCGCCACCTGTACGCGGGCCAGACCGGCGTCCGCGACTGGGACGACATCGGCTACAACTTCATCGTCGACCGCTGCGGCACCGTCTACGAGGGCCGGGCCGGCGGCCTCGAGCGCCCCGTCACCGGCGCGCACACCCAGGGCTTCAACCACCGCACGGCCGGCGTCGCCGCGCTCGGCACCTTCACCGCGGGCATGCCGGTCCCGCAGGCGATGGTCGACGCGATCGCCGCCGTCGCCGCCTGGAAACTCGGCCTCTCCGGCGTCGACCCGCGTGCCGACGTCCGCCTGACCTCCAGCAACAGCCACAGCCGGTACGCCGCCGGAGCCACCGCGGCCCTGCCCGCCCTCGCCGGGCACAAGGACGGCTTCATGACGAGCTGCCCCGGCGCGGCCCTCAGCGCCCGCCTGCCGGAGATCCGGGAGACGGCCGCCCGGCTCCAGGGCAGGACGGCCCGGACGGCCCGCACGCCCCGGACGGCCCGCGCGTTCACAGGAACGCCTTAGACGGCGTTCAGACTCCTCCCATCACCGCGTCCTACCGTCGAGTACGAACACGAACAGAACCGACTGGAGGCGGGGACCATGAACAGCAGTCGTACGGAGGGCAGCACGCGGACGACCGCCGGGACCGCCGCGCGGGTCACCGGCTGGACCCGGGCCGTCCGCAGCCCGTGGACGGTGGTCTGCGCCGTCGCCGCGGTCGTCCTGGGGCCGGCCGCGGCCACCGCGTCCGCCCTGGAGCAGGCCAACAACGCGCCGCTGCACCACACGGCCGAGGCCTCGAAGCAGCAGGCGTACATCCCGGCGGACGCCACCACCCGCCGCCGCGCCGCGGCCTGAGCCCGGCCGGCTCGGGCGGCCGGCTCGGGCGGCCGGACTCACTCCTTGAAGCGCTCCCACAGCCGCGGGTACCGCTCGGCGAGCGCCCGCTCCTGCTCGAAGTCGACCGGCGTGCCCTCGGGCTCCGCCGGGGCCGGCGCGATCCCCAGGTCCGGGGCGACGGTCCCGGTGAGCTGCTCGTAGGCCTCGTCGGCCGCGTAGCCCAGCTCCTCGCCGTCGCCGTCGATCTCCTCGTCGAAGTCGCCCAGCAGGTCCGCGAGCGCGTCCGGATCGTGCACGGCCCCCTCGTAGACCTCACGGCCCTGCCCGATGAGCCAGCACCGGAAGTAGTCGAAGGCGTCGTCGCTGGCCCCGTCGAGCAGCACCCAGGCGGCGCCCCAGAGGTCCCAGGTGTACGCCCGGTTGTAGCGGGCCTCGAAGTGACGGGCGAAGTCCAGGACCATGTCCGGTTCCAGCCGCAGGAGCCGGTCCAGGAGCAGGTCGGCCTGCTCCTCGGGGTCACCCCCGGCGGCCTCCCGCGTGGCGTCGACCAGCTCCCAGAACTCCGTCTCGTCCATCACGCGTCCCAGCATCCTGCCTGCACGGGCACCCCGCACCCGGAGTACCCGCACCCACCGCACCCGGCATCCCACACCCGGTGATGCCGCCCGGACCGATCGGCCCGCCGGTACGGAAACGGGGAAGGGGTACGGCGGCCGCCGTACCCCTTCCCCGGAACCTCGGGAACCTCAGGACCCTCGGTGACTACAGCCCGTACTTCTCCCGGGCCTCCTTCACCGCCGTCGCCTTGACCTCGCCGCGCTTCGCGAGCTGGGCCAGGGCCGCGACGACGACCGACTGCGCGTCGACGCCGAAGTGACGGCGGGCCGCCTCACGGGTGTCCGACAGGCCGAAGCCGTCGGCGCCCAGCGACGAGTAGTCCTGCTCGACCCACTGCGCGATCTGGTCCGGGACCTGCCGCATGTAGTCGGTGACCGCCAGCACCGGACCCTCGGCGCCCTGGAGCGCCTGACGGACGTACGGCACCCGCTCCTCGCCGCGCAGCAGGGCCGCGTCGGCCTCCAGCGCGTCGCGGCGCAGCTCGGTCCAGGAGGTCGCGGACCACACGTCGGCGGCCACGCCCCACTCCTCGGCGAGCAGCCGCTGCGCCTGGAGCACCCAGTGGATCGCCGTGCCGGAGCCCAGCAGCTGGATCCGCGGGGCGTTGGCGGCCGGGGCGAGCGCCGCCGACTCCGCCGTGTTGAAGCGGTACAGGCCCTTGACGATGCCCTCGTCGATGCCGAGCCCGGACGGCTTCGCCGGCTGCGGCATCGGCTCGTTGTAGACGGTCAGGTAGTAGAAGACGTTCGGGTCCTCGCCCGGGGCCGCCTCGCCGTACATGCGGCGCAGACCGTCCTTGACGATGACGGCGATCTCGTACGCGAACGCCGGGTCGTACGTCAGAGCGGCCGGGTTGGTCGCGGCGATGACGGGGGAGTGGCCGTCGGCGTGCTGGAGGCCCTCACCGGTCAGCGTGGTGCGGCCGGCGGTGGCGCCGACGAGGAAGCCGCGGCCGAGCTGGTCGCCGAGCTGCCACATCTGGTCGGCCGTGCGCTGCCAGCCGAACATCGAGTAGAAGATGTAGAACGGGATCATCGTCTCGCCGTGCGTCGCGTACGACGTCGAGGCGGCGATGAAGTCGGCCATCGAGCCGGCCTCGGTGATCCCCTCGTTGAGGATCTGGCCGTTCTTCGCCTCCTTGTAGTACATCAGCTGGTCGCGGTCGACCGGCTCGTACGTCTGGCCCTTGGGCGAGTAGATGCCCAGGGACGGGAAGAGGCTCTCCATGCCGAAGGTGCGCGCCTCGTCGGGGACGATCGGCACCCAGCGCTTGCCGCTCTCCTTGTCGCGGACCAGGTCCTTGACCAGGCGGACGAAGGCCATCGTGGTCGCCACGCTCTGCGCGCCGGAGCCCTTGTCGAAGGAGGCGAACGCCTTCTCCGCCGGGGCGGGCAGCGGGGCGACGGGGTGCACCCGGCGGGCCGGGGCCGGGCCGCCGAGGGCCGCGCGGCGCTCCTGGAGGTAGCGGACCTCGGGGGAGTCGGCGCCGGGGTGGCCGTAGGGGACGACCCCGTCGACGAACTGCGCGTCGGAGATCGGCAGCTCCAGCAGGTCGCGCATGGTCTTGAACTCGTCCACCGACAGCTTCTTCATCTGGTGGTTGGCGTTCTTCGACGCGAAGCCCTCACCGAGGGTGTGGCCCTTGACGGTCTGCGCCAGGATCACGGTCGGCGCGCCCTTGTGCGCCAGCGCGGCACGGTAGGCGGCGTAGACCTTGCGCGCCTCGTGACCACCGCGGGAGAGGTGGAAGCACTCGAGGATCTTGTCGTCGCTCAGCAGCTTCGCCATCTCGACGAGCGCCGGGTCGGCGCCGAAGAAGTCCTGGCGGATGTAGGCGGCGTCACGGGTCTGGTACGTCTGCACCTGCGCGTCGGGTACCTGGCGCAGACGGCGTACGAGCGCGCCCGTGGTGTCGAGCCGGAACAGCTCGTCCCAGGCGGTGCCCCACAGCGTCTTGACCACGTTCCAGCCGGCGCCGCGGAACTGCGCCTCCAGCTCCTGCACGATCTTGAAGTTCGCGCGGACCGGGCCGTCGAGGCGCTGGAGGTTGCAGTTGATGACGAAGGTGAGGTTGTCCAGCTCCTCGCGGGCGGCGAGCGCGAGGGCCGCCGTCGACTCGGGCTCGTCCATCTCGCCGTCGCCGAGGAACGCCCACACGTGGGAGGCGGAGACGTCCTTGATGCCGCGGTTGGTCAGGTAGCGGTTGAAGCGCGCCTGGTAGATCGCGGAGAGCGGGCCGAGGCCCATCGACACCGTCGGAAACTCCCACAGCCAGGGCAGCCGCCGCGGGTGCGGGTAGGACGGAAGGCCGTTGCCGCCCGCCTCCTGGCGGAAGTTGTCCAGGTGGCTCTCGTTCAGCCGGCCGTCGAGGAAGGCGCGGGCGTAGATGCCGGGGGAGGCGTGGCCCTGGATGTAGAGCTGGTCGCCCGAACCGTCGGCCTCCTTGCCCCGGAAGAAGTGGTTGAAGCCGGTCTCGTACAGCCAGGCGGCGGAGGCGAAGGTGGCGATGTGGCCGCCGACGCCGTACTTGGCGCCGCGGGTGACCATCGCGGCCGCGTTCCAGCGGTTCCAGGCGGTGATCCGGGTCTCCATCGCCTCGTCACCCGGTACGGCGGGCTCGGCGGCGGTGGGGATGGTGTTGACGTAGTCGGTCTCGAGCAGCTTGGGCAGCGCGATGCCGTTGCCCTCGGCACGCTCCAGCGTGCGCCGCATCAGGTACGCGGCACGGTGCGGCCCGGCCGCCTTGGTGACCGCGTCCAGTGAGGCCTGCCATTCGGCGGTCTCCTCCGGGTCACGGTCGGGAAGCTGGTCGAGCGCGCTCGGCTGGATGGCGTTGGGGTCGGTCATGTCGCCGCCTTCCTCAGTCGAAGGGGGTTCCCTCATCTGCAAGGGTTCGGGGGTGCCCTAGGTCTTTGGCAGGACAGGGCGGGGGCTTGGGTGGCAAGCCCGTCGGTGACTGTAACCCCCTGATCGATGATCGATCAAAGGGTTGAGGGACAAAATCTCTCGATAACGAGAAAATAGGCACGCGGTGCCTTCCCCGGTGGCACCGGGTGACGCCGAAATCGGCGGTTTTCGCAGGTGGGGCGGCGTCTGAGCGCGGGCGCGCTCCGGTGTTCCCAGGGGGTTCCAGGGGTGTCCTAGGGGGTCCCAGGGGTGTCCCAGGGGGTGGCTTCAGGAGCTGGGTGCGCCGGAGTGACCGGGCCGGTGCGACCGGTGCGACCGGAGTGACCGGAGCGGCCACCGGCCCGGTGCGGCGCAGCACAGCGCCGCACCGGGCCGGTGGCCGGTGGTCGGTGGCAAAGGGCGAGGGACCCGTCTGGTCGGTGGGAAGGGCGAGGGGACCCGTCTACTCGCCCCCGTGCCGCGGTGCGCAGCCCAGGACGTGGGCCTTGACCAGCTCCGCGATCCTCGGGTCGCGCCGGCGGAACGCCTGCACCAGCTCCTCGTGCTCCTCCGCGTACGACTGCTGGACGGTCCCCAGCCAGCGGATCGACAGGGCGGTGAAGACCTCGATGCCCAGACCCTCCCAGGTGTGCAGCAGGACGGAGTTGCCCGCCGCCCGGACCAGCTCGCGGTGGAAGCCCACGGTGTGCCGCACCTGGGCCGTGCCGTCCGACGCCAGGTCCGCCTCGTACAGCGCCGCCACGTGCGGTTCCAGCGCCGAGCAGTCCTCCGCCAGCCGCTGCGCCGCCAGCTCCGCCGCGATCGCCTCCAGACCGGCCCGGACCGGATAGCTCTCCTCCAGGTCGGCGGCGGTCAGGTTGCGCACCCGTACGCCCTTGTTCGGCGCGGACTCGATCAGCCGCAGCGACTCCAGCTCGCGCAGCGCCTCCCGCACCGGCGTCTGGCTGACCTCCAGCTCGGTGGCGATCCGCCGCTCCACGATCCGCTCGCCCGGCTTCCAGCGCCCGCTGACGATCCCCTCCACGATGTGCTCGCGGATCTGTTCGCGCAGCGAGTGGACGACGGGCGCGGTCATGAGGGCTCCTTAGGGAGGGGCCGCCCATCGGCCCCTAGGGCGTTTGACGTTTAGACAATAAGGCCGACGGCTGCTCCCGGAGGGGCGCTGGGGGTGCTTTCCCGCAGGTGAGACGAGACTTACACGACGCCGAAACGCGCGGAGCCCCCGCCCGGAGGCCCGAGGGCTCCGAACGGGGGCGCCGTACAGCCGTACGGCCAGGAGGCGTGCCGTGCGATCCCGACGTCGTCGGGGTCCCGGCCCGGTGCGGGCCGACGGGTCAGAGGCCGAGCTCGACCTCGAACTCGCCCGCCTCCAGGATCGCCTTGACCGCGGTCAGGTAACGCGCGGCGTCGGCGCCGTCCACCAGACGGTGGTCGTAGGACAGGGTCAGGTACGTCATGTCGCGGACGCCGATGACCGTGCCCTCCTCCGTCTCGATGACGGCCGGACGCTTGACCGTGGCACCGATGCCGAGGATCGCGACCTGGCCCGGCGGCACGATGATCGTGTCGAAGAGCGCACCGCGCGAACCGGTGTTGGAGATGGTGAAGGTCGCGCCGGCCAGCTCGTCCGGGCTGATCCGGCTCGCCCGGACCTTGCCCGCGAGGTCGGCCGTGGCCTTGGCGATCCCGGCGATGTTCAGGTCGCCGGCGCCCTTGATGACCGGGGTCATCAGGCCCTTCTCGGAGTCCACCGCGATACCGATGTTCTCGGAGTCGAAGTAGGTGATCGTGCCCTCGGCCTCGTTGATCTTGGCGTTGATGACCGGGTGGGCCTTCAGCGCCTGGGCCGCCGCCTTCACGAAGAACGGCATCGGGGAGAGCTTGACGCCCTCGCGCGCGGCGAAGGAGTCCTTGGCCTGGGCGCGCAGGCGCATCAGGCGGGTGACGTCCACCTCGACGACCGAGGACAGCTGGGCCTGCTCGTGCAGGGCCTTGACCATGTTGTCGCCGATGACCTTGCGGATGCGCGGCATCTTGACGGTCTGGCCACGCAGCGGAGAGACCTCGAGCTTCGGGGCCTTCTTCGCGGCGGCCGGGGCGGCCGCGGCCGGAGCCGGGGCGGCGACGGCGGCCTTCGCGGCCTCGGCCGCGGCGACGACGTCCTGCTTGCGGATGCGGCCGCCGACGCCGGTGCCCTTGACGGACGCCAGGTCGACGCCGCTCTCGGCGGCGAGCTTGCGCACCAGCGGGGTGACGTAGGCGCCCTCGTCGGTGGCCTGCGCGGCGACGGGCGCCGCGGCGGCCGGGGCCGGGGTGACCGGGGCCGGAGCGGCCGGCGCGGGCGCCGGGGCGGCGGGCTGGACCGGGGCCGGAGCGGCGGCGGCCGGGGCGGCCGGGGCGGCCGGAGCAGCCGGGGCCGGAGCCGGAGCCGGAGCGGCGGGCGCGGCCGGAGCGGGGGCAGCGGCGGCGGGCGCCGGAGCCGGGGCCGCGGGGGCCGGGGCGGCCGCCGGAGCGGCACCCGGCGCGCCGATGACGGCGAGCTTGGCGCCGACCTCGGCGGTCTCGTCCTCGCCGACCGTGATCTCGAGCAGCACACCGGAGGTGGGCGCGGGGATCTCGGTGTCGACCTTGTCGGTGGAGACCTCGAGCAGCGGCTCGTCGGCCTCGACGCTGTCGCCGACCGACTTCAGCCAGCGGGTGACGGTGCCCTCGGTGACGGACTCGCCGAGCGCGGGCAGGACGACGTCCGTGCCCTCGGCGGAGCCGGCGCCGGCGGCGGCCTCGGCGGTGGGAGCCGGGGCCGGGGCGGCCTGCTCGGCGGACGGCTGGGCGGCCGGGGCCGGCTCGGGGGCCGGCGGGGCGACCTGCTCGGCGGCCGGGGCCGGAGCGGCGGCGGGCGCGCCGGTGCCGTCGTCGATGACGGCCAGCTCGGCGCCGACCTCGACCGTCTCGTCCTCGGCGACCTTGATGGAGGCCAGGATGCCGGCGGCCGGGGAGGGGATCTCGGTGTCGACCTTGTCGGTGGAGACCTCGAGCAGCGGCTCGTCGGCCTCGACGCGCTCGCCCTCGGCCTTCAGCCAGCGGGTGACAGTGCCCTCGGTGACGCTCTCACCGAGCGCCGGAAGGGTTACGGAAACCGCCATGGTTTCGGTTGCTCCTTACGAATTGCGGAAGTCTGTGTCGTCGCTTCGACGTGTTGCGACCGAGGGTCAGTCGTGCGCGTGGAGAGGCTTGCCCGCGAGGGCCAGGTGAGCCTCGCCGAGTGCCTCGTTCTGCGTCGGGTGGGCGTGGATGAGCTGGGCCACCTCGGCCGGCAGCGCCTCCCAGTTGTAGATCAGCTGGGCCTCGCCGACCTGCTCGCCCATACGGTCGCCGACCATGTGGACGCCGACCACGGCACCGTCCTTGACCTGGACGAGCTTGATCTCGCCCGCGGTCTGGAGGATCTTGCTCTTGCCGTTGCCCGCCAGGTTGTACTTCAGAGCGACGACCTTGTCCGCGCCGTAGATCTCCTTGGCCTTGGCCTCGGTGATGCCCACGGAGGCGACCTCCGGGTGGCAGTACGTCACCCGCGGGACACCGTCGTAGTCGATCGGGACGGTCTTCAGACCGGCCAGACGCTCCGCCACCAGGATGCCCTCGGCGAAGCCGACGTGCGCGAGCTGGAGCGTCGGGACCAGGTCGCCGACGGCGGAGACGGTGGGGACGTTCGTCCGCATGTACTCGTCGACCAGGACGTAACCGCGGTCCGTCGCGACGCCCTGCTCCTCGTAGCCGAGACCGGCGGAGACCGGGCCGCGGCCGACCGCGACCAGCAGGACCTCGGCCTCGAACTCCTTGCCGTCGGCGAGGGTGACCTTGACGCCGTCGGCGGTGTACTCGGCCTTCGAGAAGAAGGTGCCCAGGTTGAACTTGATGCCGCGCTTGCGGAACGCGCGCTCAAGAAGCTTGGAGGAGTTCTCGTCCTCGACCGGGACGAGGTGCTTCAGACCCTCGATGACGGTGACGTCCGAGCCGAACGACTTCCACGCGGAGGCGAACTCCACGCCGATGACACCGCCGCCCAGGATGATCGCGGACTTCGGCACGCGGTCCAGGACGAGGGCGTGGTCGGAGGAGATGATCCGGTTGCCGTCGATCTCCAGGCCCGGCAGCGACTTCGGCACGGAGCCGGTCGCCAGCAGGACGTGGCGGCCCTGGATCCGCTGACCGTTCACGTCGACGGAGGTGGGGGAGGACAGCCGGCCCTCACCCTCGATGTACGTCACCTTGCGGGAGGCGACGAGACCCTGGAGGCCCTTGTACAGGCCGGAGATCACGCCGTCCTTGTACTTGTGGACCCCGGCGATGTCGATGCCCTCGAAAGTGGCCTTGACGCCGAACTGCTCGCTCTCGCGGGCCTGGTCGGCGATCTCGCCCGCGTGCAGCAGGGCCTTGGTGGGGATGCAACCCCGGTGCAGGCAGGTGCCGCCGACCTTGTCCTTCTCGATCAGGGCGACGTCCAGGCCCAGCTGCGCCCCGCGCAGGGCCGCGGCGTAACCGCCACTACCACCGCCGAGGATCACTAGGTCGAAAACGGTGCTGGCGTCGTTCGCCACGTCACGTCCTCCATGCATGTGCGCCACGCCGGTCGTCGGTGACCGGTCGGCGGCTGGTGTCCGGCCGCTCTTCGTTCGGCCCTGTGGTGGGGCCCTGTCCTGCCGAGCCCCATCTTCGCACCTGCGGGAGGCGGACGGGACGCGGGGCCGGGGTGTGAGACGCCCCACGCTCACGTGTGACGGGGGGAATCGGTCCCGCCGGGGGCGCGGGAAACCGCGCGACCAGCCACATACGGTTCGCACCCGCTGCGCAACGGACACGACCCGAGTGACCAGGCGCACAGTCCCCCGCTCCGGAGGAGCTAGCCGAGATCACCCGCGGCGGTCAGCTCCGCGAGGCGCACCAGCGTCCGCACGGCCGTACCGGTGCCGCCCTTGGGCGTGTAGCCGAAGGGGCCGCCCTCGTTGAACGCCGGGCCGGCGATGTCCAGGTGCGCCCAGGCGATCCCCTCGCCCACGAACTCCCGCAGGAAGAGGCCGGCGACCAGGCCGCCGCCCATCCGCTCACCCATGTTGGCGATGTCGGCGACGGAGGAGTCCATGCCCTTGCGCAGGTGCTCGGGCAGCGGCATGGGCCAGGCCGGCTCGCCGACCTCCTCCGCGGCCTCGAACACCGTGGAGCGGAACGCCTCGTCGTTCGCCATGACGGCGAACGTGCGGTTGCCCAGCGCCAGCATCATCGCGCCGGTCAGCGTGGCGACGTCCACGATGGCGTCCGGCTTCTCCTGGGAGGCGGCCCACAGGGCGTCGGCGAGCACCAGCCGGCCCTCGGCGTCGGTGTTGAGGACCTCGACCGTCTTGCCGCTGTACATGCGCAGCACGTCACCCGGGCGGGTGGCGGATCCGGACGGCATGTTCTCCGCGAGCGCCAGCCAGCCGGTGACGTTCACCTCCAGGCCGATGCGCGCCGCGGCGACCACGGCCGCGAAGACGGCGGCCGCGCCGCTCATGTCGCACTTCATCGTCTCGTTGTGACCGGCCGGCTTCAGCGAGATGCCGCCCGAGTCGTAGGTGATGCCCTTGCCGACGAAGGCGAGGTGCTTCTTCGCCTTGGACGAGGTGTACGTCAGCTTCACCAGGCGCGGGGCCGACGCGGAACCGGAGCCGACGCCGAGGATGCCGCCGTAGCCGCCCTTGGCCAGGGCCTTCTCGTCCAGGACCTGCACCTTGATGCCGTGGTCCTTGGCCGCGGCCTGGACGAGGGTGGCGAAGGCCTCCGGGTCGAGGTCGTTCGGCGGCATGTTGATCAGGTCGCGGGCGCGGTTGAGCTCCTCGGCGACGGCGGCGGCGCGGGCGAGCGCGGCCTTGTGGGCGGCGTCGCGCGGCTTGCCGCCGAGCAGGACGGCCTCGGCGAGCGGCGCCTTGCCCTTCTTCGCCTTCGCGGCGTTCTGGGCGCTGTTCTTGTAGGCGTCGAAGGAGTACGCGCCGAGCACCACGCCCTCGGCGACCGCGCCGACCCCGGCGCCGTCCGCCAGCGGCAGGGCGAAGGCGGCCTTCTTGGTCCCGGTCAAAGTGCGGGCGGCCACGCCGGCCGCCCTGCGCAGGGCCTCGGCGTCGTACGAGGTGTCCTTCTCGGGCTCCCCGCCCAGCCCCACCGCCAGCACGAGCGGTGCCTTGAAGCCGGCCGGGGCGGGCAGCTTCGTCACCTCGCCCTCGGCGCCGGTGGCGCCGAGGGTCTCCAGGACGCCGGCGAGCCGGCCGTCGTAGGCCTTGTCCACGGCTTCGGCGCCCGGGGCGACGACCAGGTCACCGGAGCCGGGTGCAGTGCCCTTGGCGACACCGATCACGATCGCGTCGGCCCGCAGGCCGGGCGCCGCGGCGGTGCTGAGAGTGAGAGCAGTCACGGTGGTGAATTCTCGCTTCCGATGTGAAGTTGCTGTGGCCGGAAATGTGTGGGTCGACCGGGCCCGACAGCCGACCCTGGATCCGGGTCGAGGGTGCGGTCGCAACCGAGGCCGGCCGCACCGGCGCGGCGAACCGGCACGGCGAACCCCGCAACGAGCGTACGCGCGCGTGTGCAATCGCTCACGCACACGCGTCCTCACCTGTCGGTTGGCGTCGTGGCCACGGCCCGATCCTCGCACCCCATGACTCGAGTCACACGCGCCGGGTCGGCATGGCGGCGTCGGGGACGCCGGCTCGGGCGGGTCCCGGTGACCGGCGGTGCCGTCGGACCCCCCGGCACCGGCGCGCCCGCTTCCGGCCTGCGGCCCGCTTCCGTCCGGTTCGCGGGATTCCGCCGGGCCGTCGGGTTCGGGGGTGATCCGCCGGGCCGTCGGGTTCGCGGGGTTCCGCCGGGCCGTCGGGTTCGGGGGTGATCCGCCGGGCCGTCGGGTTCGGGGGGTGATCCGCCGGGCCGTCGGGTTCGGGGGTGATCCGCCGGGCCGTCGGGTTCGGGGGTGATCCGCCGGGCCGTCGGGTTCGGGGGTGATCCGCCGGGCCGTCCTGGACGCGACCCGCCGGGATCGTCTCGCGGGGTGTCCTGCGGGGCTGTCCGGGCCGGGCGGGCAAGCGGCAGGGCGGGCGAGTGACCGGGCGGCAGGGCGGGCGAGTGGCCGGGCGGGCGAGTGACCGGGGGGCGGGTGACCCGCAGCGCGGGCGGTTCGCGGGATGGTCCGGGGGACGGGGTGGTCCGGGGACGGGTGGTCCGTGGGGCGGGTGGTCCGGGGGACGGGGTGGTTCGTGGGGCGGGGTTCAGCCGCCCAGGCAGAGTGCCACGAGCGCCGTCGTCGTCGCGGTTTCCGCCAGGCCGCCGAAGACGTCGCCGGTGACCCCGCCGAAGCGCCGTGCGCAGCGGCGCAGCAGGAGTTCGGCGCCGGCCAGGGCGAGGACGACGGCGAGGGCCGTGCGGACGGCGTCGTACGGGCCGATGAGCGCGCCGGCGGCCGCCGCGGCGGCGGTGACGGCGGCCACCGCGGCCCACGCCGCCCGCACCGGCACCACCCCGGCCACGGCCGCCCCCAGCCCCTCGGGCCGGGCGGCGCCGACCCCGGCCCGGGCGGCCAGGGTGAGCGCCAGCCGCCCCGCGACCGCCGCGACGACGGCGGCGAGCGCGCCGCGCGCCCAGGAGGCGCCGTACAGCTGCGCCAGCGCCGCCGCCTGGGCGAGCAGGACGAGGACCAGGGTGAGCACACCGAACGGCCCGATGTCCGACTGCTTCATGATCCGCAGCGCGTCCTCGGCGGGCCTGCCGCTGCCCAGCCCGTCCGCGGTGTCGGCCAGCCCGTCGAGATGCAGCCCACGGGTGAGTACGGCGGGTACGGCGACGGAGGCGACGGCGGCGAGCAGGGGGCCCGCGCCCAGCAGCAGCGCCGCCAGCCCGGCCCCGGCCGCGCAGCCGCCGACGACCAGCCCGGCCACCGGGGCGCCGAGCATGCCGCCGCGCGCGGCCCGCCGGTCCCAGCGGGTCACCCGGACCGGGAGCACGGTGAGCGTGCCGAAGGCGAAACGGAGTCCGTCGAGACGGGAGGGCGCGGGGAGCGGGGGAGGCGGGGTCGTGGACACCGGCGCAGGTTACCCGGAGGTCGGACGGGCACCTCCGGGAGACGGGGATGAGAATGCGCTTATGGGGCATTGGGTGCAGCGGAACATCGTCGAGCCGGGCAAGCTCCCGCTGCTCCTCGCCCTCGCCGCCTTCGTCCTGACCTTCCTGGTCACCCGTGCCGTCACCCGTCTGATCCGCGCCGGCCGGGGCCCGTTCGGCAACGTCAGCGCGGGCGGACTGCACGTCCACCACGTGGTCCCGGGCGTCCTCCTGACCGTGCTCGGCGGGTTCGGCGCGGTGGCGAGCGGCCGGCAGGGCTTCGGCTCGGCCGCCTTCGCGATCGTCTTCGGCGTCGGCGCCGGGCTCGTCCTGGACGAGTTCGCGCTGGTCCTGCACCTCGACGACGTGTACTGGACGGAGGCGGGCCGCAAGAGCGTGGAGGTCGTCGTCCTGACGGCCGCCCTGGTGGGGCTCGTCCTGGTGGGTTTCTCGCCGTTCGGCGTCAACGACGTGAGCCCGGACGAGCGGCAGGACCGGGGGAGCGTGATCTCGACCGTGGTGCTCAACTTCCTGTTCGCCCTGGCGGTCCTGAGCAAGGGCAAGGGCCGGATGGCGATCTTCAGCGTGATCGTCCCGTTCGTCGGCCTGATCGGCTTCGTCCGCCTCGCCCGCCCCGGCTCCTGGTGGGCCCGCCGCTTCTACCGCCGGCGCCCCCGGGCGCGCGCGAGGGCGGCGCTGCGCGCCTACCGGCACGACCGGCGGTGGGCGCGGCCGAGGCGGGTGGTGGGGGACTGGCTCGGCGGCAAGACGGACGCGGAGCTGCGCTCCGCCGGGCGGGGGTGAGGGCGTTCGCCGGGCGGGGCGGGGCGCTCGTCGGGCGGGGTGAGGGCGCTCGTCGGGGGCGGGGCGAAGGCGTGCCAGACGAGGTGAGGGTGTGCGGTGAGGGTGTGCCGGGTGCCGCGGGTGCGCGGCGGGCACCAGGCGTGCCGCCGGTGCGCGGCGGGCGCCGGGCGCCAGGCGAGCACCAGGTGGCACCAAGGCGGTGACGAAGGGGCCTGTCCCCACCGTCTCGCGATCCCCCCGCGCGCCTGCGAGGAGCCGCCCGTCAGGGGCGCCGCGCCGCCCCGCGCCCCGGCGGCACCGCCCGCGGGCCGCGCCGTCCCGCCCGTACGACCCCGCAGCCCACCACCACGCCCGCGATGGCCGCCAGGTGCTCCTTGCCGGCCAGGTTCGCCTTCAGGAGCACCTCGACGACCATCGCCACGACGACCGCGCCGGCCGTGGCGTGCGCGTGGTACCGGTGGCCGAGGAGGACCGCGAGACCCACCACCGCCGCCGAGGGGCCGGTGTCGACCACCTGGGCGTCGGAGGCGGGCAGGCCCAGGAGGCGGCCCGGGCCGAGGGCGACGCCCACGCGCGCGTACAGCGAGCCGGCGAGGGTGGCGGCGTACGCGACGAGGAGGGTCGGCCGCCGGCCCAGGCAGATCTCCGCGAGGCCGAAGACGCACAGGACCTGCGCGAGGGCGCCCCAGACCGGCAGGTCCGGCGCGGGCACGAACAGCGACAGCGGGGTGCGCAGCAGGGCCGCCCCCAGCGGGTCCCCGGCCCGCACCACACCCACGGACCGCACGAACGCGTGGCCCCAGCTCTGGTTCTGCACGACGTGCAGGGCCGCCGTCAGGCACACCGCCCCGAGCGTCATCGGGACCGCCCGCCACCGCAGCGCCACGAGGGGCCCGCGCACGGCGGCGCCGAGCGGCCCCCACTCGGTGCGGGCCCAGAGGGCGAGCGGGTTCACCGGCGGGCCGCCAGGCGGGTACGGCGCGGTCGCCCGGCCGGCGCCGGCGGCTCCAGGAAGCCCTCCGCCCGCGCCGACGCCAGGCCGATGCGGAGCAGGTCCGCGCTCTTCTCGAAGAGCAGGAAGCGGGGCTCCCAGGCGGGCCGGTACTTGGCGTTGGCGCGGTACAGCGACTCGATCTGCCACCACCGGGAGAAGAAGCCGAGCAGCGACCGCCACAGCCTCAGCACCGGCCCGGCGCCCAGGCGGGAGCCGCGCTCGAACACCGACCGGAACATCGCGAAGTTCAGCGAGACCTGGGTGACGCCGAGGCCGCGGGCGCGCCGCAGCAGCTCGATGACCATGAACTCCATCAGTCCGTTGTCGGAGTCCCGGTCCCGCCGCATCAGATCGAGCGACAGCCCGTGCGGCCCCCACGGAACGAAGGACAGCAGGGCCCTGAGCCGGCCCTCGGCGTCGGTGCACTCGACCATCACGCACCGCCCGTCCTCCGGGTCCCCGAGCCGCCCCAGCGCCATGCTGAACCCGCGCTCGGTCGCCCCGTCCCGCCACTCGTCGGCGCGCCGCACCAGGTACGCCGTCTCGTCGGCGGCGATGTCCTCGTGCCGCCGGACGCGTACGGCGTACCCGGCCCGCCGCACCCGGTTGTGGGCCTGCCGGACCGTCCGCATGGCCCGCCCCTCCAGGGTGAACTCGGCGACCTCCACGACCGCCTCGTCGCCGAGTTCGAGGGCGTCCAGCCCGTGCCGGGCGTAGACCGTCCCGGCCTCCTCGCTGGCCCCCATCACCGCCGGGATCCAGCCGTGCGAGCGGGCCTCGGCGAGCCACGGCCCGATCGCCCCGGGCCAGGCCTCGGGGTCCCCGAGCGGGTCCCCGGACGCCAGGGACACCCCGCCGACCACCCGGTAGGCGACGGCGGCCTTCCCGGTGGGCGACCAGCGCACGCTCTTCTCCCGGCGCAGCGCGAAGTAGCCCAGCGAGTCCCGCTCCCCGTGCCGGTCGAGCAGTTCCCGCAGCCGTTTCTCGTCGTCCGCGGTGAGGGGGTCGACGGCCCGCCGGGAGCGGAAGGCGGCGTACAGGACGGCGAGGACGAGGAGCGTGCTGAGGACGTTCACGGCGACGTCGACCCAGGTGGGCGGGGAGATCCCGGGGAACAGGTGGTCGTCGGCGACCGAGACCAGCCGCAGCGCGCCGTAGCGCCAGCGGTCGAGGAAGGTGGACGGTCCGGGGGCCCGGTCGGTGAGGGTCACCAGCAGCGCGGCCAGCAGCGAGGCGCCGAGCAGCCCGCCGGCGCCGACGGCCGCGGCGAGCCTCGGATTGGCGCGGTCGCCCTTGGCGTAGAACTCCGCGCGTCCGACGAGCAGCGCGGCGACGAAGGCGGCGGTCAGGGCGAGGGAGACCCAGTTCTGGGGATACCGCCGGATCTCCGGGAACGCCATGGCGGGGCCGAGCAGCGCGAGGAACGCGCCGCTCAGCCCGAGGTTGAGGATCCACGCGGCCCGTTTGCGGCGCCGCATGGTGACGGCCAGGAACGCGGTGAAGACACCGGGGGCGAACCCGGCCGTCAGCAGGTAGGGGGTGAAGAAGTCGGCCTGGTTGTGCCGGCGCACGTCCTGCCCCAGGGAGACCCATACCGCGCTGAGCAGGTTGACGAAGGCGACGGCCCGCAGATACCAGACGGTGAAGGCGGCGGCCCGACGGGAAGCGATCCGGACATCTCCCATGACATGTGATCATATGGGCGCCGATCCGGCGAACCGCTCTTTTGCCGCCTCCGCCGGTGCCGCCCCGTCGGCCGTCCGGCCCACGCCCGCGCGGCTCCGGTCAGAACGCCGAGGACGCCTCCGATGCCTTGGCCCCCGGCTGCCTCCGGTCCCCCTGTCCTCCTCCGTCTCGGTGCCGCCCCCGCTCCGGCTCCTCCGTCTCGGTGCCGCCCCCGCTCCGGCTCCTCCGTCTCGGTGCCGCCCCCGCTCCGGCTCCTCCGTCTCGGTGCCGCCCCTGCCCCGGCACCGCCACCGCGGCCGCCTCCTGCTCCTCTCCTCCGTCGCCGCGGCCTCCTGCTCCTCCTCCGCCGCCTCCTGCTTCTACTCCTCCGTCGCCGCGGCCGCCTCCGGCTCCTCCGACTCCTCGGGCTCGTCCGGCGTCTCGGGCTTCGCCTGCTTCTCCGGCAGCTCGGCGGCCAGCGCCGCCGCGGCCTGCACCAGGGGCAGCGCGAGCAGGGCGCCCGCACCCTCGCCCACGGTCACGCCCTGGTCCAGCAGCGGCTCCAGCGCCATCCGGTCCAGCGCCTTGGCCTGCCCCGGCTCGCCGCTGCGCTGCCCCGCCAGCCACCAGTCGGGCGCCCGGAAGGCGATCCGCTGCCCGACCAGCGCGCAGGCCGCCGTCACGACCCCGTCCAGGACCACGGGCACCTTCCGTACGGCGCACTGGAGCAGGAAGCCCGTCATCGCGGCCAGGTCGGCGCCCCCGACGGTCGCCAGCAGCTGCAACTGGTCCCCGAGCACCGGCCGGGCCCGCCGCAGCGCGTCGCGGATCGCCGCGCACTTGCGCATCCACGCCAGGTCGTCGATCGCCTCCCCGCCCCGCCCGGTCACCACGGACGCGTCGGTCCCGCACAGCGCGGCGACCAGCACGCCCGCCGCCGTGGTGCCGCCCACGCTCACATCCCCGAGCACGACCAGATCCGTACCGGAGTCGGCCTCCTCGTCGGCGACGGCGACCCCGGCCAGGAAGGCGGCCTCGGCCTCCTCGGCGGTCAGCGCGTCCTCGACGTCGATACGGCCGCTGCCGCGCCGTACCCGATGCCGTACGACGTCCTCGGGGAACGCGTCCGGCTCGCAGTCCAGCGCCATGTCCACGACCCGCACCGGAACCCCGAGCCGGCGCGCCAGCACCGCCGACGGGCGGCCGCCCTCCAGCACCTCCCGCACCAGCTGCCCGGCGCCGCCCGCGGGCCGGGCGGAGACGCCGAGCGCGGCGATCCCGTGGTCGCCGGCGAACAGCACCACCCGCGGCCGCTCCACCGGGCGCACCGGCACCGCGCCCTGCGCCGCCGCCAGCCACTCACCCAGGTCGTCGAGGCGCCCCAGCGCCCCGGCCGGGACGATCCGACGGTCCCGGTACGCCTCCGCGTCGCGCCGCACCCCGCCGTCGGGGCGCTCGATCAGATCGGTGAAGTCGTCGAGATTAAGCGAGCTCATTCGCCGAACAGTACCGGCACCGAACGAACGGTTCCGCGCCACACCGCCACCCCGTCCGCACGGCGTCTTTGCACCCACCACCGTGATCCCATACGTTCCGTTTTGCTACGGATTGCCGCATGGTTCGCCCGCCCTCCCACCGGAGCCGCTCATGCCCCCCAGGCCCATCCACGAGCCGCGCCGCGACGACTGTCCCTGGTGCGGCTCCAGACGCCTGCGCGCCCGGTTGCGCGCTCCGGACCTGCTGCACCACAGACCGGGCACCTTCATCGTCGACGAGTGCCGGGACTGCGCCCACGCCTTCCAGAATCCCCGCCTGACCCCGGAGGGGCTCGCCCTCTACCGGCGCGGCCCGGAGGAGGAGTTCCCGTCGGTGCCCACCCATCGCGCCCTCACCGACCGCGTCCTCGCGGTCCGCACCCGCCGCCGCCGTCTGCGGGCCGTGGCCCGGACGATGCTGCCGTTCGGGGAGCCGGAGAGCTGGCTGGACGTGGGCACGGGCCACGCCCTGTTCCCGGAGGCCGCGCGGAAGATGTTCCCGTACACGGCGTTCGACGGCCTCGACCCCACCCCGACGGTGGAACGGGCGAGGCTTGCGGGCCGTGTCGAGGAGGCCCACGTCGGGCACCTCACCACCCCGGGCGTCACCGCGCGCCTGCGCGCCCGCTACGACGTCGTCAGCATGCTCCACCACCTGGAGCACACCCACGACCCCCGCGAGGAACTCCGCGCCGCCCTCACCGTCCTGCGCCCCGGCGGTCACCTCCTCCTCGAAGTCCCCGACCCGCGCAGCGCGTTCGCCGCCCTCCTCGGCAAGTGGTGGCTGCCGCACGGCCAGCCCCGCCACGTACACCTGATGCCGCTGCCCAACCTCCGCACGGAACTGGAGGGCCAGGGCTGCACCGTCCTCACCGCGGACCGCCGCGCCCCCCACCTCCCCTACGACCTGTCGGCGGCGCTCTCCCTGTCCCTGGCCCGCGCCGTCCCGCCGAACCACCCCGGCCTCCTGCGCGGGGCGACCGCCCTGGTGCGGACGGCGACCGTGCTCGACCACACCCTGGCCCCGCTCCTGCGCCGCACCCGCTTCTCGAACGCCTACCGGCTCATCGCCCGGAAGGGGTGAGCGCGAGCCGGAACTCCCCCTTCGCGTTCGCCCCGCCCGTCTCACCCCCGCAGCACCACCGCCTGCCCCGCCACCACCAGCACCACCTGCTCGCACTCCGCCGCGATCGCCGCGTTCAACCGCCCCAGCTCGTCGCGGTACCGCCGCCCCGACGCCGTGGCCGGGACGATGCCCGAGCCGACCTCGTTGGAGACCAGCACGACCGTCCGCCGGGTCTCCCGCACGGCCGCCGCCAGCCCCACGACCCGGGACCGCAGCGCGCGCTCGCCCCCGTCCGCCCACACCGCGTCGTCCCACGCCCCCACGGCGTCCATCGCGTCCGTCAGCCACAGCGACAGACAGTCGATCAGCAGCGCGGGACCGTCCGTCCCCAGCAACGGCACCAGGTCGCACGTCTCGGCCGTACGCCACGAACCCGGCCGCCGCTCCCGGTGCGCCAGGACCCGTTCCGCCCACTCGGTGTCCCCGCCGCGCGAACCGCCCGTCGCGACGTACAGCACGCCGGGGAAGGACTCCAGCCGCCGTTCCGCCTCCACCGACTTGCCCGACCTGGCTCCGCCCAGCACCAGCGTCCGCCGGGGCACGTCCGGCACGTCCTCGTACGCCCCCACCGTCAGCGTCGACCCGTCGGGCACCGCCCGGGCCCCCGCCGCCGCGAGCCGCCGCCGCGACTCCGGCCCCGGCGGCACGTCGTGGTCCAGGTGCACGGCGAGCACGTCGGTCGTCGGCCCCACCGCGCCCACCGCCCGCAGCTTCGCCAGCGCGTCCGGCCGCCCCACGACGTCCAGGAGGACCATGGCGTACCGCTCGGCGGACTCCGCCCCGTCCTCCAGACCGGCCGGCGCGCCCCCCGGCGGCAGGTACAGCAGCCGCTGCCCGTCCGGTCCCGTCACCGCGTACCCCGTGCCCGGCGCGTCCATCGCCACCGCCCGCACCCGATGCCCCGTCAGCAGCGTCCACTCCCGTCCGTCCGGCACCCGGCCGGGCTGCGGCAGCCCGGCCGGCACCTCGACGGGCGGCCCGTCGTGCGGATGCGACAGCAGCACCTGCCGTACGCCGGCCAGCGAACGCCCGGCACGGGCGGCGGCGAACGCCGCACCCGGCGTCAGGTCCAGCAGCAGCGAGCCGTCCACGAGCACCGCGGTCGCCGCCCGCGCGGCCACGCCGAGCGAGGCCGCGCAGGCCGCGCAGGGACAGTCGGGGCGGGGCAGACCCGCGGGGGCACCGGTACCGAGCAGCGTCACTTCCACGAACCGATTTTCGCCGCTTGCCCTCCGCCCCGCGCGCCCGGTACCCCCGAACCCCCGATCATGGCGGCCCGTTCCCGCACGGCGCACCGCACGAGCGCATAGGCTCTGAGCGGGAGCCGGACCGAGATCCGGCTCCCGCTCTGCAGGTACCGACGCGTTGGAGGCGTACATGGCGGCATGGACGTGGCGTTTCGAGAAGGCCGACGGGACGGAGGTCGAGCCCGCGGTGCAGCCCGAGGAGTTCACCACGCAGGGGGACGCCGAGTCCTGGATCGGGGAGCACTGGAAGGACCTGCTCGAAGGCGGCACGGACCAGGTGCGGCTGTTCGAGGACTCCACCGAGATCTACGGCCCGATGAGCCTGCGCGCGGCCGAGGCGTCGTAATCGCCGCAGACGGCCGGACCGGGGTGCTCGCCCCGGTCCGGTCCCGGTCTGCCCGGCTGCCGCGTCCCCTCAGTCCGGCGGCCCCTCCTGCTCGCCCAGCGTCACCTCCACGGTCCGCTCCCGGCCGTCGCGCGTGAACGTCACCGTCGTGCGCTGTCCGGGCCGCCGCGCGGCCAGCGCCTCGGACAGCGAGGTGATGGTGGTGACGCCGGTGTCCCCCAGCGCGGTGATGACGTCCCCGGCCTCGAGGCCGGCCCGGTCGGCCGCGCCCCCGCCGTTCACCTCCACGACGGCCACCCCGGCGGGCCGGAACTCCGCGTCCACGTAGGTCCGTCCGATGATGCCGAGCGCCGCCCGGCCGGACGCGGTCACCCTGCCGTCCCTGACGATCTGGTCGGCGAGCGACCGCACCGTCGACGCCGGGATCGCGAACCCGATGCCGGGCGCCGCGCTGTCGCCGAACCCCGGGTCGACCGCGGCGAGCGTCGGGATGCCGATCACCTGCCCGTCCAGACCGACCAGCGCGCCCCCGCTGTTGCCGGGGTTGATGGCCGCGGACGTCTGCACCATGTTGGTGAGCGTCGCCCCCGTACCCCCTTCCGCGCCGCCCTCGGTGACGGTCCGTCCGGTCGCCGAGACGATGCCCTGCGTCACGCTCGACGACAGCCCCAGCGGCGAGCCCATCGCGAGGACGATCTGCCCGACCTCGACCTTCGCCGAGTCCCCGAAGGCCGCCGGCCGCAGCCCGTCGGGCGCCCGGTCCAGCTTGACGACGGCGAGGTCCTGCTCCGGGTACGAGTAGACGACGGTCGCGGCGAGCGCCGCCCGGCTGGTGGCGGTGGTCACCTCCACCGTTCTCGCGACGCCGACCACGTGCGCGTTGGTGACGATGTGTCCCTGGTCGTCGTAGACGACGCCCGAGCCCAGACCGTTGCCGGTCCGCAGCTGCACGACCGACGGCAGAACGTCCTTGATCACCCTCTGGTAGGCGTCCTCCAGATCGTCCGCCCGCGTGACGACCTCGCGCCGTACGGGCTGCCGGGTCACCGTCTCCCCGCCCGAGGGCCCGGCGGCGGAACAGCCGGCGACCAGCGCGAGGGCGCACACCCACACGGCCGCGGCCGGCCGGCGGACACGGGGAGGGGAGGAAGGATCATCCATGCCCCGAGTCTTCCCGCGGGGCGGGAGCCCGGCTCGCCCTGATCACCCGAAAGAGCGCAGCCGACCATACCCGGCACCGGCCCCCGGTGACCGCGCCGCGGCCTGCGGCGGCCGTGCCGGGTGTGCCTCGGCGGGGGGTGCTGCGCAGCGGGTGGGGTGGTTTGCAACGCCGTTCTCGCCGGGGGCCGGTGCGCCGGCCGCCCGGGGGCCGCGCTACGGCCTGGGGCGGCCGTGCCGGGTGTGCCTCGGCGGGGGGTGCTGCGCAGCGGGTGGGGTGGTTTGCAACGCCGTTCTCGCCGGGGGCCGGTGCGCCGGCCGCCCGGGGGCCGCGCTACGGCCTGGGGCGGCCGTGCCTCGGCGGCGGGCGCTGCGCAGCGCGCGCGGGGTGGTCTGTACGCCGCTCACGCCGGCAGCCGGTGCGCCGGCCGCCCGGGGGCCGCGCTACGGCCTGCGGCGGCCGTGCCGGGTGTGCCTCGGCGAGCGGCGCTCCGCAGCGCGTGGGGCGGTGTCTACGCCGCTCCCGCCGCCGACCGCCGGTGCCGGCCGCTCAGCCCCGTACCCCGCACAGGTGCAGCAGCGCCGCCACGCCCCGGTACGGATCCGTGCGTCCGGCCCGCTCCTCCACGGTCAGCAACGTCTCCACGTCGTCCGGGGTCTGCTCCTCGTCGGCCGCCGTGTCGGTGAAGACCCGCACGCCGTACCAGGCCTGGAGGGGCGCGCCGATGCCGGCGAGTGTCGCGGTCAGCGTCTCGCGCCGGTCCGCGCGGACGTCGAGGCCCAGCCGGTTGCGGTACGCCGCGCTGTCGAAGGCGGCCAGGGCGCCCGCCCAGTCGCCGGACAGACCGGGCCGCATGGCCAGCCCGTCGGCGTTGCGGACCAGCAGCGACAGCAGCCCGCCCGGGGCGAGCACCCGGGCCAGACCCGCCAGCAGCGGGTCCGGCTCCTCCACGTACATGAGCACACCGTGGCAGAGCACCACGTCGAAACTGCCGGGCAGGAAGTGCACGCCGGTGTCCCGGCCGTCCCCCTCGAAGATCCGCATCCGCTCCCGGATGCCCTCCGGCTCCCCGGACAGCGCCTCACGGGCCGCCGCGATCATCGTCGCGTCCTGCTCCAGGCCGGTCACCTGGTGACCGAGCCGGGCCAGCCGCAGCGCCTGCGTGCCCTGGCCCATCCCCACGTCGAGCACCCGCAGCCGCTGCCCGACCGGATACCGCCCGGCTATCTGCTCGTCGAGCTGCCGGGCCACCAGCTCCTGCCGTACGACGTCACGCAGCCCGCCCAGCTTGTTCAGCCAGGCCTCGGCCGCCCCCCCGGAGAACGCAGCAGTGCTCAGGGCCGCTCCCCGCGCTTGACCAGCGGCTTGGGCAGCCGGAGCCGGCGCATCTGGAGGGAGCGCATCAGCGCGTAGGCCACCGCGCCCCGGCGGTTCTGGTCGGGGAAGCGCTCGGCCAGCCGCTTCTTCAGACGGAACCCGGTGACGATCGAGTCCAGCACGATCAGCACGATCACCACGAGCCACAGCAGCAGCGCGATGCTCTGCAGCGACGCCACCTGGATCATGCTCAGCACGAGGATGACCACGGCCATGGGCAGGAAGAACTCCGCCACGTTGAACCGCGAGTCGATGAAGTCGCGCGCGAACTTGCGGACCGGGCCCTTGTCACGGGCCGGCAGATACCGCTCGTCGCCGCCGGCCAGCGCCTGGCGCTGACGCTCCAGCTGGGCTCGGCGCTCGTCGCGCTGCCGCTTGGCGGCCTCCTTCCGCGTCACCGGCGTGTTGGCCACGCTGCGGCGCTGGGACTGGGCCTGACTGCGCTTGGGCGTCGGCCGGCCCTTGGGGGCCTGCGGGTCTCGGGATTGCTTGGAGTCGGTCACCGTCGCCTTGTCGGCGCCCGGTGCCTTCTCTTCCTTGGCACGGCTACGGAACACAAAACCCAAGGGTAAGCGCTCCCCCCGCATGGACCCCAGCCCGAAGGGGAACGATCCGGCAACACCGGTCGTCCGAACTGGGGAAGGACCTGGGACAGACCGGGGGAGAGGGGACGCCCGGTGACCTGACGCCACAGGAGGGTCACCACCCGGAGGGTCACCTACTCCTCACGCCGGAGCAGGGCCTTGGTCAGTCGTCCTCGGGGAGGAGCGCATCCGCCCCCGGACAGTGCGTCAATGGAAGCAGGGCCCGTACTGTGGGTTCTGTTGCAGACCGGTGAGCTGGAGTCCGTCAGAAGGGGGCGCGCGAAGCCCATGAGCGGTGTCATGAAGCGTATGGGGATGATCTTCCGCGCGAAGGCGAACAAAGCCCTTGACCGGGCCGAGGACCCTCGCGAGACCCTTGATTACTCCTACCAGAAGCAGCTGGAGCTCCTCCAGAAGGTCCGCCGCGGCGTCGCCGACGTCGCCACCTCCCGCAAGCGCCTGGAACTCCAGCTGAACCAGCTCCAGTCGCAGTCCTCGAAGCTGGAGGACCAGGGCCGCAAGGCACTCGCCCTCGGCCGGGAGGACCTCGCCCGCGAGGCCCTCTCCCGTCGCGCGGCCCTCCAGCAGCAGGTCACCGACCTGGAGACCCAGCACGCGACGCTCCAGGGCGAGGAGGAGAAGCTCACCCTCGCGGCCCAGCGGCTCCAGGCCAAGGTCGACGCCTTCCGGACGAAGAAGGAGACCATCAAGGCCACCTACACCGCCGCCCAGGCCCAGACCCGGATCGGCGAGGCCTTCTCCGGCATCTCCGAGGAGATGGGCGACGTCGGCCTGGCCATCCAGCGTGCCGAGGACAAGACCGCCCAGCTCCAGGCCCGCGCCGGCGCCCTCGACGAACTCCTCGCCTCCGGCGCCCTGGACGACCCCACCGGCCTGGCCAAGGACGACATCCAGGCCGAGCTGGACCGGCTCTCCGGTGGTACGGATGTAGAGCTGGAGCTCCAGCGGATGAAGGCCGAGCTCGCCGGAGGCGGCTCCGCCGGGCAGCAGGCCATCGAAGGTGGCACGAGCCAGTCGCAGCCCCAGCAGCAGCCACAGGACACCCCGCGCTTCGACAAGCAGTAGCCCGGCGCCGGGGACCGGAGCCGAGGAGGGCGACGTGATCGTGCGGATCATGGGGGAGGGCCAGTGGGTTCTGGCCGACTCCCACCTCGCCGAGCTGGACAAGCTCGACGACGAACTGCTCGCGGAGATGGAGGGCGGCGACGAGGAAGGCTTCCGCCGCACCGTGCGCGCCCTGCTGGACGCCGTCCGCCGCCTCGGCGTCCCCCTGCCGGACGCTTCCCTGGAACCCTCGGAGCTGATCCTCCCGGCCCCCGAGGCGAGCCTGGAGGAGGTCCGGGCGATGCTCGGCGACGGCGGGCTGATCCCGGGGTGAGACCCCGTCGCCGCGGGCCTCGGGGCGGATTCCCGTCCCCGGCAGCGGTTCGGCGGCGTCCGCCGGCGGGTCTCCCGTGCCGGCCACGGCATCCCGGCCCGTCCGGCGTTCGAGGACGAGGCCCGTTCAGGCCCGACGCGGGGGTCCGGGAGCGCCAGCTTCCGGCGACGCGCCCGCACCGCGGCAGCCCCCGGCGACGCGCCCGCACCGAGCGACGGTCACCCCGAGAAGGTACGGCACCTTGACCCCCCTGGCCCGAGCCCACCGCCGGCTCACCGCACACCCCCTCGCCCTCGACGCAGCCCTCGCCGCCGCCGTCCTCCTGTGCATGCTGGCCGGCTCCTTCGTGGACCCGCGGGAGCAGGGCGTCAGCTGGGAGCTGCGCACCCCGGACCCGCTGAGCCTGCTGCTGATCGTCCTCGGCGCCGCGGCCCTCGTGCTGCGCCGCCGCGCCCCCCGGACGGTCCTCGCCGTCACCGGCGTCCTCTCCGTGGTCGAGTCCGTCACCGGCGACCCCCGCGCGCCCGTCGCGATGGCCGCCGTCGTCGCCCTCTACACCGTCGCCTCCACCACCGACCGCCCGACGACCCTGCGGGCGGGCCTGCTCACCACGACGGTCCTCACCGGTACGGCGATGCTCGCCGGCCCCCTGCCCTGGTACGCCCAGGACAACCTCGCCCTCCTCGCCTGGACCGGCATCGGCGCCACCGCGGGCGACGCCGTCCGCAGCCGCCGCGCCGTCGTCCAGGCCATCCGGGACCGCGCCGAGCGGGCGGAACGCACCCGTGAGGAGGAGGCCCGCCGCCGGGTCGCCGAGGAGCGGCTGCGCATCGCCCGCGACCTGCACGACGTGGTCGCCCACCACATCGCCCTGGTCAACGTCCAGGCCGGAGTCGCCGCCCACGTCATGGACAGACGCCCCGACCAGGCCAAGGAGGCCCTGGCGCACGTCCGCGAGGCCGGCCGCTCCGCGCTCGACGAACTGCGGGCCACCGTCGGCCTGCTGCGCCAGTCCGGGGACCCCGAGGCCCCCACCGAACCGGCCCCCGGCCTGGACCGCCTCGACGACCTCGCCGGCACCTTCCGCAGCGCCGGACTCCCGGTCCAGGTCGCCCGCGCCGACCACGACACCCGGCTGCCGGCCGCCGTCGACCTGGCCGCCTACCGCGTCATCCAGGAGGCCCTGACCAACGTGCGCAAACACGCGGGACCGGACGCCAGGGCCGAGGTCAGCGTCGTGCGGGTGGGGCCCCGTATCGAGGTCACCGTCCTCGACGACGGCCCCGGCGACGCCACCGGTCCCCGCGATGGCACCGGCCCCGGCGGCACCACCGGCCCCGACGGCACCACCGGCTCCCCGGACGGCGGCGGTCACGGCCTGCTCGGCATGCGGGAACGCGTCACCGCCCTGCGCGGCACCCTCACCACCGGGCCCCGCTACGGGGGCGGCTTCCGCGTCCATGCCATCCTTCCGCTCGACACCCCCAGCGCCTCCGAGGACTCCGCATGACCATTCGCGTCCTGCTCGCCGACGACCAGGCGCTGCTGCGCAGCGCCTTCCGCGTGCTCGTCGAGTCCGAGCCCGACATGGAGGTCGTCGGCGAGGCGTCCGACGGCGCGGAGGCGGTGCGGCTGGCCGAGGAACGGCAGGCGGACGTCGTCCTGATGGACATCCGCATGCCCGGCACCGACGGACTCGCCGCGACCCGGCTGATCAGCGCGGACCCGGCGCTCGCCCGGGTCCGCGTGGTGATCCTGACGACGTTCGAGGTCGACGACTACGTGGTGCGGTCGCTGCGCGCGGGAGCCTCCGGTTTCCTCGGCAAGGGCAGCGAACCGGAGGAGCTCCTCAACGCCATCCGGGTCGCCGCGGCCGGCGAGGCCCTGCTCTCCCCGGCCGCCACCAAGGGCCTGATCGCCCGCTTCCTCGCCCAGGGCGACGCCGACGGCGACCGCGACCCCGCCCGGGCGCAGCGCCTGGACGCGCTCACCGTGCGCGAGCGCGAGGTCCTCGTCCAGGTCGCCGGCGGCCACTCCAACGACGAGATCGCCGAACGCCTCCGGGTCAGCCCGCTGACCGTGAAGACGCACGTCAACCGGGCCATGGCCAAGCTGGGCGCCCGCGACCGCGCCCAGCTCGTGGTGATCGCGTACGAGTCCGGACTGGTCCGTCCGAGGGTGGAGTGATCCCCCCCGGCCGTACTGCGCCCGGAGTATGCGCCGCATAAGGAAACCGACCTGGGGCCTACGGAACCACCCGCCCCGATGCCACAGGGTGAAGGGGCCACTTCTGTCGCTCCAGAAGAGAGACCTCCACCCATGTCCTGGCTGTCGAGATTCAGCCTCGCGCAACGGGCCCTGATCGGCCTGATGTCCATCATCGCGATCGTGTTCGGCGCGATCGCGATCCCCCAGCTCAAGCAGCAGCTGCTGCCGACCATCGAACTGCCGGTGGTGTCCGTGCTGGCCCCCTACCAGGGCGCCTCCCCGGACGTCGTCGAGAAGCAGGTCGTCGAGCCGATCGAGGCCGGCCTCGAAGCCGTCGACGGCATCACCGGCGTCACCTCCACGGCGAGCGAGGGCAACGCCGTGATCATGGCGTCCTTCGACTACGGCAGCGACACCGACCGGCTCGTGGCCGACGTCCAGCAGGCCGTCAACCGGGCCCGGGCCCAGCTCCCGGACGCCGTGGACCCGCAGGTCGTCGCCGGTTCCACGGACGACATACCGACCGTCGTCCTCGCCGTCACCTCCGACCGCGACCAGCAGGCGCTCGCCGACCAGCTCGACCGGACCGTCGTCCCGGCGCTGGAGGACATCGACGGCGTCGGCCAGGTCACCGTCGACGGGGTGCGCGACCTCCAGGTCTCCGTCACCCCCGACGACGCGAAGCTGGCGCGGGCAGGCCTGACGCCGCAGTCCCTCGCCCTGGCGCTCCAGGCGGGCGGCGCGACCGTCCCGGCGGGCTCCTTCGACGAGGCCGGAGCCAACCGCACCGTCCAGGTCGGCGGCGGCTTCACCTCGCTGGAGCAGATCCAGCACCTGATGATCGCGGGCACGGCCGGCGCGAAGCCGGTGCGGCTCGGTGACGTGGCCGGCGTGAAGCAGGAGGAGGCCCCGGCCGACTCGATCACCCGTACCGACGGCAGGCCCAGCCTCGCCGTCTCCGTCACCATGGACCACGACGGCAGCGCGGTCGCGATCTCCGACGCCGTCGAGGACAAGCTGTCCGGGCTGCGCGAGGACCTCGGCGACGGCGCGTCGATCACGGTCGTCAGCGACCAGGGCCCGGCGGTGTCGAAGTCCATCGAGGGCCTGACGACGGAGGGGGCGCTCGGCCTGCTCTTCGCGGTGCTCGTCATCCTGGTCTTCCTGGCGTCGGTCCGCTCGACGCTGGTGACCGCCGTGTCGATCCCCCTGTCGGTCGTGCTGGCGCTGATCGTGCTGTGGACGCGCGACCTGTCGCTGAACATGCTGACGCTGGGCGCCCTGACCATCGCCATCGGCCGGGTCGTCGACGACTCGATCGTCGTCCTGGAGAACATCAAGCGCCACCTCGGCTACGGCGAGGAGCGCCAGGCCGCGATCCTCACCGCGGTGCGCGAGGTGGCCGGCGCGGTCACCTCCTCCACCCTGACCACGGTCGCCGTGTTCCTGCCGATCGGCCTGGTCGGCGGCATGGTGGGCGCCCTGTTCGGCTCGTTCAGCCTCACCGTGACGGCGGCCCTGCTGGCCTCCCTCCTGGTCTCGCTGACGGTCGTCCCGGTCCTGTCGTACTGGTTCCTGCGCGCCCCCAAGGGCACCCCCGAGGACGCCGAGGAGGCCCGCCGGGCCGCGGAGGAGAAGGAGGCGAAGAGCCGCCTCCAGCGCTTCTACGTCCCCGTCCTGCGGTTCGCGACCCGGCGCCGGCTGACCAGCGTGGCCCTCGCCGTCGTCGTCCTGATCGGCACCTTCGGCATGGCACCCCTGCTGAAGACCAACTTCTTCGACCAGGGCGAGCAGCAGGTCCTGACGGTCAAGCAGGAGCTGGCGCCGGGCACCGGCCTGGCGGCGACCGACGCCCGGGCCGAGAAGGTCGAGCACCTGCTCGCCGACGTCGACGGGGTGAAGGACTACCAGGTCACCGTGGGCTCCTCCGGCTTCCTCGCGGCCTTCGGCGGCGGCACGGACACCAACCAGGCGTCGTACCAGGTGATGCTGGAGGACTCGGCGTCGTTCGACGACGTGCGGGACCGCATCGAGGCGGGGCTGAAGAAGCTCGACGGCATCGGCTCGACCACCGTCGCCGCCGGCGACGGCTTCGGCAGCCAGGACCTGAGCGTCGTCGTCAAGGCGGCCGACGGCGACGTGCTGCGGAAGGCGGCGGAGCAGGTCCGCGAGGCGGTGGCCGGGCTGGACGACGTCACCGACGTCACCAGCGACCTGTCGCAGAGCGTGCCGCGCATCTCCGTGCGGGCGAACGCCCGGGCCGCGGCGGCCGGTTTCGACCAGCAGACGCTCGGCGCGGCGGTCGCGCAGGCGGTCCGCGGCACGACGGCGGCGAAGGCGATCCTGGACGACACCGAGCGGGACGTCGTCATCACGTCGGCGAAGCCGGCCCGGACGCTGGCGCAGCTGAAGGCCCTGCCGCTGGGCAAGGTGAAGCTGGGTGACATCGCGACCGTGCAACTGGTCGACGGCCCCGTCTCGATGACCCGCATCGACGGTCAGCGCGCGGCCACCGTCACCGCCCGGCCCACCGGCGACAACACGGGCGCGGTGAGCGCCGACCTCCAGTCGCGGATCGACGGGCTGAAGCTCCCGGCGGGCGCGACGGCCGAGATCGGCGGCGTCTCGCAGGACCAGGACGACGCGTTCGCCAACCTCGCCCTGGCGATGCTCGCGGCGATCGCGATCGTCTTCATGCTGCTGGTGGCGACCTTCCGGTCGCTCGCCCAGCCGCTGATCCTGCTGGTCTCCATCCCGTTCGCGGCCACCGGCGCGATCGGTCTGCTGCTCGTCACCGGCACCCCGATGGGCGTCCCGGCGATGATCGGCATGCTGATGCTGATCGGCATCGTGGTGACCAACGCGATCGTGCTGATCGACCTCATCAACCAGTACCGCGGCCAGGGGTACGGCGTCGTCGAGGCCGTGGTCGAGGGCGGCCGCCACCGTCTGCGCCCCATCCTCATGACGGCCCTCGCGACCGTGTTCGCCCTGCTGCCGATGGCCCTGGGCGTCACCGGGGAGGGCGGCTTCATCGCCCAGCCCCTGGCGGTGGTCGTCATCGGCGGCCTGATCACCTCGACGCTCCTCACCCTGCTGCTCGTCCCGACGCTCTACGCGATGCTCGAGCTGCGCAAGGAGCGCCGGGCGGCGAAGCGGGCGGCCAAGCGGCGGCCGGAGCCGGAGAAGACGCCGGAGCCGGCGGGCGTGTAGCCCGGGTGAGCCCCCCGGGGAAGTCCCCCCGGGGAAGTCCCCCCGGGTGAGCCCCCCGGGTGAGCCCCCCGGGGAAGCCCCCCGGGGAAGCCCCCCGGGGAAGCCCCCCGGGGAAGCCCCCCGGGGAAGCCCCCCGGGGAAGCCCCCGGGGTGTCCCCGAGGGAAGCCCCCGTGTGGTGTCCCCCTGGGGGTGGGGGCTGCGCGTCGCCTGTCGGCCGCGGGCCGTCGGTGGCTGGTCGCGCAGTTCCCCGCGCCCCTGGGGGGTGGTTCCTAGGGCGTTGGCAGGTGTGCCTCCGGGGGGTGGATCCTGCGGTGTTGGCGGGTGTGCCTCTGGGGGGTGGATCCTGCGGTGTTGGCGGGTGTGCCTCTGGGGGGCCGGGCGTTGCGGCCTCGGCCCGGGTGTTTGTTCCCGGCAGGCCGCCGTGCCGTCGTCGTACTGCGGTCGGGGCAAGGCGGCCTGTTCGGCACTTCTCCTTGCGCGGGGTGTACCTATCCTGTGAGCTCGGACTGCTCTGCGGGGGAGGGGGATCGGGGCGGTGCCACTGCACAGGGACGATCCGCGGTCGGTCGGCGGGTACCGGGTCGTGGACCGGTTGGGATCCGGCGGGATGGGGGTCGTCTACCGGGGCAGGTCGAGATCCGGCCGGGAGGTCGCCGTCAAGGTGGTCCACGCCCAGTACGCCGAGGATCCGGTCTTCCGCACCCGTTTCCGTCAGGAGATCGAGGCCGTCCGCAAGGTGAGCGGTGCCTTCACCGCCCCGGTGGTCGACGCGGACCCCGACGCCGTACGGCCCTGGATGGCCACCCAGTACGTCCCGGCGCCCACGCTCTCCGCCCGGATCCGGGCCGACGGCCCGCTGCGGGGCGCGGAGCTGCGCCGGCTCGCGCTGGGGCTGGTGGAGGCGCTGCGGGACATCCACCGGGCCGGCGTCGTCCACCGCGATCTCAAGCCCGCGAACGTCCTGGTGGCCGAGGACGGCCTGCGCGTCATCGACTTCGGCATCTCCCGGGCCGCCGAGAACCAGACGCTGACGGAGACCGGGAAGGCGATCGGCACCCCGCCGTTCATGTCCCCGGAGCAGTTCACCGACGCCCGCTCGGTGGGCCCCGCGTCGGACGTCTTCTCGCTCGGGGCGCTGCTGGTGTTCGCGGCGACGGGACGCGGCCCGTTCGACGCCGACAGCCCCTACCTCACGGCGTACCGGGTGATGAACGAGCAGCCTGAGCTGGAGTCGGTGGCCGAGCCGCTGCGCGCGGTCCTGGCCCGCTGTCTGGCCAAGGACATCGCCGACCGGCCCGGACTCGACGAGCTGGCGCGGCAGTTCGCGGTCGCCCTGCCGGAACCCGCGCCGGGTGACGCGCACACGGTGACGTTGCGTCTGACCCCGGCGGCGGGGGAGTCCCGCACGCCCACCGAGGTGGACGGGGCGTCGGGCCGTCCCGCCCCCCGGACCCGGCCGCGCCGCCTGCCGGCCGTGGCCGTCGCGGCCGGAGTGCTGGCCGTCGCCCTCACGGCGTACCTCTTCCTCGGCCCGCTGCGGGACGGCGGCGCCGCGGAGGCGGAGGGGTCGGCGAGCCCCTCGGCGTCCCCGGCCTCCCGCTGGGAGGCGCTCCCGGCCGGCTGGCAGCCCTGGCGGACGACGCTGTTCGAGCCCGCGGCCCGCGGCGAGGAACCGCTGCGCGACACCTCCGACGGACTACCGGTCTGCCGGTTCGGCGAGGGAGCCCTGTTCTGCGGCGGCGACACCGTCCTCCCGGTCCGCCTGGACGCCCTGACCGGCAGGACGGTCTGGCGGGCCGCGTCCGTGCCGGCCACGGTGGAGCCCGACGCGTACGCCTCCTGGATCCTCGACGTGCGGGACGGCACGGTGCTCGTCCGGCAGACCCTCACCGATCCCCCCACGGGCGAGACCGAGAGCGACCTCCTCATCGCCCTCGACGCGGTGTCCGGGAAGCGGCTGTGGTCCCGCGAGATGAACGGTGAGAACGCCGAACCGGCGGTCGTCGGGGACCTGGTCCTGATCCCGGACGGCGACGGCCGCTCGCTGACCGCCCACGCCCCGCGCGACGGCGCCGAGCGCTGGACGACGACCCTGCCCGCCGGGTACTACTGCGGCGTCCACGACATCGGCGGCCGCCCCTACGCGGACTGCACCGCCTACGACTCGGGCGCCCCCCGGCTCCTCGCGCTCGACCCGGCCGACGGCACCCGGCGGAGCCTGCCGTCCCTGCCGGAGGACGCGAGTTACGTGGGTTCCCTCGGTGACCGCCTGGTCTTCGCCGAGTGGCTGGACGAGGAGGGCGCGATGGAGATGGCGTACGCGCGGCTCCAGCTCGTCGACCCCGACACCGGTGCCCGGGCGGCGACCGAGCTGGCGCAGGTGTTCCGCGGGACGGCGACCATGGTGAACGGCACGCTCTGGTTCGCCACCACCAGCGGCCAGGTGACGGCCGTGTCGCCCACCACGGGCAAGCAGCTGTGGCAGACCCGGACGAGCCTGGAGCAGCCGGGCGAGCCCGTGGCCGACGGCCGGGGCCGCACCGTCTACCTGGCGAGCGCCAGCGGGCGGGTGGCGGCGCTCGACGCCCGTGCGGGCACGCTGCTGTGGGAGTCCTTCCCGCGCGCCGACCACGTGGCGAGCGGCGGCTTCCCCTCGCCCGGGGTGTTCGTCCACGAGGGCGCGCTGCTGGTGTCGACCCCGGACGGCACGGTCTTCAGCGTCGACCCGGCCCACCCCGACCGGGGTACGGCGTCGGAGTGACGGCACTCCGACGCCCTACCCGCATCCGGGAGTCCGGGCCGTCCCCTACGGCAGGGCCAGCATCCGCTCCAGCGCGAGTTTCGCGAACGCCTCGGTCTCCTGGTCGACCTCGATCCGGTTGACCAGCTTGCCGTCGGCGAGGGACTCCAGGGCCCAGACCAGGTGGGGCAGGTCGATGCGGTTCATGGTCGAGCAGAAGCAGACCGTGCGGTCGAGGAACACGATCTCCTTGCCCTCGGGGGCGAAACGGTTCGCCAGCCGGCGCACCAGGTTCAGCTCGGTGCCGATGGCCCACTTCGAGCCGGCCGGGGCGGCCTCCAGCGCCTTGATGATGTACTCGGTCGACCCGACGTGGTCCGCCGCGGCCACGACCTCGTGCCGGCACTCGGGGTGCACCAGGACGTTCACCCCGGGGATGCGGGCGCGCACGTCCTCGACCGACTCCAGGCTGAAACGGCCGTGCACCGAGCAGTGGCCCCGCCACAGGATCATCTTCGCGTCGCGCAGCTGCTCGGCGGTGAGCCCGCCGTTCGGCTTGTGCGGGTTGTAGACGACGCAGTCCTCCAGGGACATGCCCAGGTCGCGGACGGCGGTGTTGCGGCCCAGGTGCTGGTCGGGCAGGAACAGCACCTTGTCGCCCTGCTGGAAGGCCCATTCCAGCGCCCGCTGCGCGTTCGACGAGGTGCAGATGGTGCCGCCGTGCTTGCCGGTGAAGGCCTTGATGTCCGCCGAGGAGTTCATGTACGACACCGGCACGACCTGATCGGCCACCCCGGCCTCGGTCAGCACGTCCCAGCACTCGGCGACCTGCTCGGCCGTCGCCATGTCGGCCATCGAGCAGCCGGCGGCGAGGTCGGGCAGCACGACCTTCTGGTCGTCGGAGGTCAGGATGTCCGCGGACTCGGCCATGAAGTGCACACCGCAGAACACGATGTACTCGGCCTCCGGGCGCGCGGCCGCGTCCCGGGCCAGCTTGAAGGAGTCGCCCGTGACGTCGGCGAACTGGATGACCTCGTCGCGCTGGTAGTGGTGACCCAGGACGAAGACCTTGTCGCCGAGCCTCTCCTTGGCGGCGCGGGCCCGCTCCACCAGGTCCGGGTCGGAGGGGGAGGGCAGATCGCCGGGGCACTCGACGCCCCGCTCGCTCTTCGGGTCGGCCTCACGGCCGAGCAGCAACAGGGCGAGCGGAGTCGGCTGTACGTCGAGCTCCGTGGTCTGGGCGGTGGTCACGGCACGCACCCTTTCTACTTTTCGTCGAACTGACGTTATCTATCATAGCCTGCTTCACGTCACTTTGACGATGGTCATCGCGTCGATGTGACGTGAATCCCGGTGGTGCCGGGCCGGCCCGTCCCCGCGCGCCACCGTGAGCCGCTGTCCGCTTCACGGCGCATGTGCGAGCATGAAGGGACAGGCGACAAGACACGTGCCCGGCCCGGAATGAATCCGCGGCCCCGCCGGTTGCAACCGTCGGCAAGCAGTCTCCGTACAACCCGGGAGAGATGTAGATGTCCGTATCGGACGAGACCAGCACCGTCACCGACGGCATCGTTCTGACCGACGCCGCCGCGTCGAAGGTCAAGACCCTGCTCGACCAGGAAGGCCGTGACGACCTCGCCCTCCGTGTGGCCGTCCAGCCCGGCGGCTGCTCCGGCCTGCGCTACCAGCTCTTCTTCGACGAGCGTTCCCTCGACGGCGACGTGGTGAAGGACTTCGGCGGAGTCAAGGTCGTCACCGACCGCATGAGCGCCCCCTACCTCGGCGGCGCCACGATCGACTTCGTGGACACGATCGAGAAGCAGGGCTTCACGATCGACAACCCGAACGCGACCGGCTCCTGCGCCTGCGGCGACTCCTTCAGCTGAGCCGTCCCCGACGTCGGCCGAGCCGTCCCCGACGGTGCGAAGGCGGCGGCCCCTCCACGGGGCCGCCGCCTTCGGCGTACGCGCGGGCCGCTACGGCAGCCGCGCCCCGGGCTTCTCCAGCGGGATCTCCCCGCCGTCCGTGCCGACCACGGTCCTGCCGCCCAGCGGCTCCTTCAGCTCGACGGTCCGGTGGTGGAGCTGCGCGATCGCGATGCAGACCTGGTCCGGCCAGGACGTGGCCGTCACCGTGATCCTCACCTCGTCCCCGCTCTCCACCGCCGTCGCCGCGTAGTCGGAGCACACCCCGCCCGTGAAGGCCACGGTCAGTTCCTCGCCCTGCGCGGTGTAGCCGTCGACGGACACGTCACTGGTCCGCCCGCCCGGGGACGGCTCCCCCGACGGGGTCGACGCCGTGGGCGCGCTCAGGTACTCCGGCTCCACCGCGGGCTGCGTCACCGTGTGCTCGCCCCCGGCGTCCCGCACCTCGAACAGCCACGACGGCACCAGCACCTGACGCCCGCCCGAGGCGTGCGGGGCGAGCCCGAACACCGCGTCCGCCACCGTCAGCGACTCCCGCTGCGGGGCGGTCGTCGAGGTCCCGCACGGACTGCCCGACCCCTCCTCGAGGGGCACCGGGTCGGCGCAGCCGCCGATGCCCGTCCGCGGGTCCGTCCCCGGCGCCGCGTTCAGCCGGTCCAGCGCATCCCGCGCGCTCAGCACCGGATACGTGTCCCCCTTCACCGGCGTCGTCAGCTGACCGCCCCCGGCGACGACCTCTCCCCGGACGTTGACGGTGACGCCGGTCGTCCACCCGTACGTGGGCAGGCCCCCGATCTCGGGGTCGGCGTTCACCAGCCGCTGGGCGCCCACGACCCGGCTCGCGTCGATCTTGGCGTCGTCCTGGCCGAGCGCCTTCAGGACCGGCGCCGCCGCCTTCTTCGCGGCCGCCTCGCTCACCGGGGTGCCGGACGGGTCCGCGGTGTTCTTGCCGCAGTCGGTGGGGTTTGCGCAGGTGTCGGTGCCGGGTGTGTAGCGGTTGAACGTCCAGGGGCCGGGCGCCTGCCGGTTCACCCGCAGCACCGGCCCCGAGCCGTCCGCCACGGAGCCGACCCGCCACTCCTGCCCCTCGCTCACCGGCGTCCCGTCGACGCCCAGCGCCGCCGCCAGCCGCGCCACCTCGTCCGCGGTGACCTCGCCCCGCGCCCAGTACACGGCCGCCGAGCCGGGGCCGTCCGGGAGGGTGCCCTCGGCCCGGTAGGTGACCCCGTAGGGGTTCGGCTCGCCGGGCGCGATGCCGTTCACGTCCCCGCCGGAGTCGCCGCCGGCGTAGTCGTCGAGGACGAGCGCCGGGGGAGTGCCGCTTTCCGAGGGCGCCCCCGCCCCGGACCCGCCACCCGCGCCGCCCGTCGTACTGGCCGCCAGGTAGGCACCCCCGCCGCCCACCAGCAGCACGGCGGCGGCGACGGCGGCGACGAACAGGTGGGATCGACGGCGGCCACCGGAGGAACCGCCGTCCGGCACCTCACCGGCGAACCGGCCGCCACCGGCGTCGCCACCTTCCGCCCCGCCGTCGGCCCCCCTGCCGCGGGCCTCGCCGTCGTCCGCCCTGCCGTCGGCCTCGCCGTTTTCGGCATCACCGTCGGGCCGCTCCCTGGGGGACTCCTCCCGTACGGACTCCTCCCGTACGGACTCCTCCCGTACGGGCTCCTCCCGGGGGAACCGCTCCCGTACCGGCTCCTGGGAGGACTCCGCTCGTACGGGCTTCTCCCGGAGTGACTCGTCCCGTGCGGCCTCCCGGGAGGACACCTCCCGCACGGGCTCCACGGACCCCACAGACTCCACGGGCTCCCCCCGCAGGCGCCGTTCCCGTGCGGGCTCGCCCGGTCCGCTCCGCTCCGATCGCGTCTCCTCCCGCGCGTCCCGGTCCTCGGGCCCGCGCGCGGTGTCGTCGTCGGGTCGCTCGGTGTTCACCGCATCGCTCCTTCGGCCGCCCTGCTGTCGTACCCCCCATCCCCCCGACGGGGGACAGCGATGGGACGCGGCGGGGGAGCGCACGGTTCCACGCCGGGCGCCCCACCGGGGACAGCGGGCAGGGCCGGCGGAGCGGCGGACGGCTCAGTTGCCGTAGTCCGGCATCTCCTCCAGCATCCGGGCCGAGGACGCCGGGACGGTCACGCCGTGGATCCAGGACGGGGGCACAGGGCGGGCGGGGTCCCGCTCGGGAGCCGCCCAGTGCGGAGCCATCCGGGCGCAGTCGCCCCGCAGCGACGCGAGATCCCCGTCGGGATCGGCCGGGGCGGGGGCGTGGTCCTCGAGGTTCGTCATAGCGGCACCGTACGCAGGTCCGGTCGTGCGAAGAAAGATCTACTATCAGGTAGTTTCGCCTGCTTCAGTGGCGTCCGTCTTCCGGGTAGCGTGAACTGTCAATCCCCCTCCCACAGGAGAGTCCACGCCGTGCGCATCGCAGTCACCGGCTCCATCGCGACCGACCACCTCATGACGTTCCCGGGCCGCTTCGCCGACCAGCTCGTCGCGGACCAGCTCCACACGGTCTCGCTGTCCTTCCTGGTCGACCAGCTGGACGTACGGCGTGGCGGGGTCGCCGCGAACATCGCCTTCGGCATGGGACAGCTCGGCACCCGTCCCATCCTGGTCGGCGCCGCGGGCGCCGACTTCGACGAGTACCGCGCCTGGCTGGACCGGCACGGCGTGGACACCGAGTCCGTCCGCATCTCCGAGACGCTGCACACCGCCCGCTTCGTGTGCACGACGGACGCCGACCACAACCAGATCGGCTCCTTCTACACCGGCGCGATGAGCGAGGCCCGCCTGATCGAGCTGAAGACCGTCGCCGACCGCGTCGGCGGCCTCGACCTGGTCACGATCGGCGCCGACGACCCGGAGGCGATGCTCCGCCACACGGAGGAGTGCCGCTCCCGGGCCATCCCGTTCGCCGCGGACTTCTCGCAGCAGATCGCCCGGATGGACGGCGAGGAGATCCGCATCCTGATGGACGGCGCGACCTACCTCTTCTCCAACGAGTACGAGAAGGGCCTCATCGAGTCCAAGACCGGCTGGAGCGACGAGGAGATCCTCTCCCGGGTCGGCCACCGCGTCACCACCCTCGGCTCGCGCGGCGTCCGCATCGAGCGGGCCGACGAGGACCCCATCGAGGTCGGCTGCCCCCAGGAGGAGCGCAAGTCCGACCCGACCGGGGTCGGCGACGCCTTCCGGGCCGGCTTCCTCTCCGGCCTGGCCTGGGACGTCTCCCTGGAGCGGGCCGCCCAGATCGGCTGCATGCTCGCCACCCTCGTCATCGAGACCGTCGGCACCCAGGAGTACCAGCTGCGCCGCGGCCACTTCATGGACCGCTTCGCCCAGGCCTACGGCGACGAGGCCGCCGCCGAGGTCAAGAAGCACCTCAGCTGAATCGGACGGCTCAGCCGAGCCGGCGGACCAGATAGGCCGAGCCCCGGTCCGCCGGCTCCTCGCCCACGTACTCCTGCTCCCGCATGGCGCACCACGCGGGGATGTCGAGCCGCGCCGCCTCGTCGTCGGACAGCACCCGGACCGTGCCGCCCACCGGCACGTCCCCGATGACCTTCGCCAGCTCGATCACGGGGATCGGGCAGCGCTTGCCGAGGGCGTCCACCACGAGGACGTCGTCCCGCACGTCCTGCCGCACGTCCGCCACCGGCGCCGGCGCCGGCGCCCCGAGCTTCTCCCGCACCCCCGCCACCGTCCCCGGCAGCAGTGCGAGGAACCGCTCCACGTCCTCCTCCGCCGTCCCCGGCGGCAGCGACACCCGCACATTGCCCTCGCTCAGCACCCCCATCGCCCGCAGCACATGACTCGGCGTCAGCGTGCTGCTCGTACAGGACGACCCGGACGACACGGAGAAGCCCGCCCGGTCCAGCTCGTGCAGCAGGGCCTCCCCGTCGACATAGAGACACGAGAAGGTGACGGTCCCGGGCAGCCGGCGCTCCGGATCCCCGACCACCTCCACGTCCGGCACCAGCGCCGGCACCCGCGCCCGGATCCGCCGCGTCAGCTCCCGCAGCCGCGCCGCCTCGGCCGCCGCCTCCGCGCGCACCGCCCGCAGCGAGGCCGCCGCCGCCACGATCGCCGGAAGGTTCTCGAAACCGGCCGCCCGCCCGGACTCCCGCTCGTCCGCGGGGCCCCGGACGGCGAACCGCACGCCCTTGCGCACCACCAGCAGCCCCACCCCCGACGGCCCGCCCCACTTGTGGGCACTCGCCGTCAGCAGCGACCAGGGCCCCTCCGCCGGCCCCCATCCCAGCGACTGGGCGGCGTCCACCAGCAACGGCACCCCGGCCGCCCGGCACACCTCGGCCACCGCCGCCACCGGCTGCTCGGTCCCCACCTCGTGGTTGGCGGACTGAAGACAGGCCAGCGCGGTGTCCGCCCGCAGCGCGTCCTCGTACGCCTCGACCGTCACCGCGCCCGTCCGCCGGACCGGCACCCGTGTCACCGTCCCGCCCTCGGCCTCGAACACCTCGGCCGAATGGAGCACCGAGGAGTGTTCGACCGATGACACGATCAGGTGACGTCCGGCCCGCCGCCGGCCGGCCAGCGCCCCGGCGATCCCGCTGTGCACGGCCCGCGTCCCCGACGGTGTGAACACCAGCTCGTCGGTCCGGCACCCGACGGCGTCGGCGGCGGTCTCCCGGGCGGCGTCGAGCAGCATCCGGGCCCGCCGCCCCTCCCGGTAGAGCCGGGCCGGATCGGCCCAGCCCTCGTCGAGCGAGGCCAACAGCGCCTGCCGGGCCACAGGATGAAGGGGAGCGGCGGAGGCCGCGTCGAAGTAGGGCACACGGCAACGCTAAGCGCCCCGAAGGGAGGTGGGGAACCGCGCGACCGGCCCCCCCGCGCGTCCGCAGTCGCGAACACATCGCGAACACCCGCCCCATGAGGCGCGAACCCGGCACACTCCCACCCCTTCGGGGTGACCCGCGGCGCGTATGCCACCCTCCCCGCGAACCCCCGGAAGGCGTCGGCTAGGGTTTGGTCCGCATAAACATCCAAACCCCTGCCCGACGCAGGGCGGCGACCGACCAGCGAGAAGGCCGCAGCCGATCCGCGCGGGCGAGACTCTCGGGAAGGCGCTACGTGAGTCCCAACGGCTCCGACCGCTCGCCGCGGCGCCCGATGCGGCGGAAGCTGCTGCAGGCAATGACCGCGGGCCTGGTCCTGGCGACCGCCACCGGTTGCACATGGGAGGACTTCCCCCGCCTTGGTATGCCCACCCCCACCACGGAAGAGGCTCCGCGGATCCTCTCCCTGTGGCAGGGGTCCTGGGCTGCCGCGCTCGCCGTCGGCGTGCTGGTGTGGGGCCTGATCCTGTGGAGTGCTTTCTTCCACCGGCGCAGCCGCACCAAGGTGGAGGTTCCTCCGCAGACCCGGTACAACATGCCGATCGAGGCGCTGTACACGGTGGTCCCCATCATCATCGTGTCGGTCCTCTTCTACTTCACGGCCCGCGACGAGTCCAAGCTCCTCGACCTGGAGAAGAAGCCCGACGTCACGGTCAACGTGGTCGGCTTCCAGTGGAGCTGGTGCTTCAACTACATCGAGGACGTCGACGGCTCCAGCGGGGACGCGAAGACCGACGCGAACCTGGACGCGATCCCGGACCGCTACAAGGACGAGTTCCCGGACAACGCGGGCGGCGTCTACACCTGCGGCACCCCCGGTGAGCGGAACCCGCAGACCAACAACCCCGGCCCGACCCTCTGGCTCCCCGAGGGCAAGACGGTCCGCTTCGTCCTCACCTCGCGTGACGTCATCCACTCCTTCTGGGTGGTGCCGTTCCTGATGAAGCAGGACGTCATCCCGGGCCACACCAATGCCTTCCAGGTGACCCCCAACAAGGAGGGCACCTTCCTGGGCAAGTGCGCCGAGCTCTGCGGCGTCGACCACTCCCGGATGCTGTTCAACGTGAAGGTCGTCTCCCCCGAGCGCTACGAGCAGCACCTCAAGGACCTCGCCAAGAAGGGGCAGACCGGTTACGTTCCCGCGGGCATCGAGCAGACCGCCCATGAGAAGAACCGGGAGACGAACAACCTGTGAGCATCCTCAACGAACCCCAGGGTGCCGCGGCGGCAGGGTCCCACTACGAGGACGAGCTGCCGGTCCGGCGCCAGCGCCGCGGTGAGGTCGTCATCAAGTGGCTGACCACCACGGACCACAAGACGATCGGCACGCTCTACCTCGTCACGTCGTTCGCGTTCTTCCTCATCGGCGGCGTGATGGCGCTCCTCATGCGCGCCGAGCTGGCCCGGCCGGGCCTGCAGATCATGTCGAACGAGCAGTTCAACCAGGCGTTCACGATGCACGGCACGATCATGCTGCTGATGTTCGCGACGCCGCTGTTCGCCGGATTCGCGAACTGGATCATGCCGCTCCAGATCGGCGCGCCCGACGTGGCGTTCCCGCGGCTGAACATGTTCGCCTACTGGCTGTACCTGTTCGGCTCGCTGATCGCGGTGGCCGGCTTCCTCACCCCGCAGGGTGCGGCCGACTTCGGCTGGTTCGCCTACTCCCCGCTGTCGGACGCGGTCCGCAGCCCGGGCATCGGCGCCGACATGTGGATCATGGGTCTGGCCTTCTCCGGCTTCGGCACGATCCTCGGCTCGGTCAACTTCATCACCACGATCATCTGCATGCGCGCCCCCGGCATGACCATGTTCCGCATGCCGATCTTCGTGTGGAACGTGCTGCTGACCGGTGTGCTGGTCCTGCTGGCCTTCCCGGTCCTCGCGGCCGCGCTGTTCGCCCTGGAGGCGGACCGCAAGTTCGGCGCCCACGTCTTCGACGCGGCCAACGGCGGCTCCTTGTTGTGGCAGCACCTCTTCTGGTTCTTCGGACACCCAGAGGTGTACATCATCGCCCTGCCGTTCTTCGGCATCATCAGTGAGGTCATCCCGGTCTTCAGCCGCAAGCCGATGTTCGGCTACTTCGGTCTGATCGCCGCGACCATCGCGATCGCCGGCCTCTCCGTGACCGTGTGGGCCCACCACATGTACGTCACCGGCGGTGTGCTGCTGCCGTTCTTCTCCTTCATGACGTTCCTCATCGCCGTCCCGACCGGTGTGAAGTTCTTCAACTGGATCGGCACGATGTGGAAGGGGTCACTGAGTTTCGAGACCCCGATGCTCTGGGCGACCGGCTTCCTGATCACCTTCACCTTCGGTGGTCTGACCGGTGTCATCCTGGCCTCGCCGCCGATGGACTTCCACGTCTCCGACTCGTACTTCGTGGTGGCGCACTTCCACTACGTCGTCTTCGGCACCGTCGTCTTCGCGATGTTCTCCGGCTTCCACTTCTGGTGGCCGAAGTGGACCGGCAAGATGCTGGACGAGCGCCTCGGCAAGATCACCTTCTGGACGCTGTTCATCGGCTTCCACGGCACCTTCCTGGTCCAGCACTGGCTGGGCGCCGAGGGCATGCCCCGCCGCTACGCGGACTACCTGGCCGCCGACGGCTTCACCGCCCTGAACACGATCTCCACGATCAGCTCGTTCGTGCTCGGCCTGTCGATCCTGCCGTTCATGTACAACGTGTGGAAGACGGCCAAGTACGGCAAGCCGGTCGGCGTCGACGACCCGTGGGGCTACGGCCGCTCCCTGGAGTGGGCGACCTCCTGCCCGCCGCCGCGGCACAACTTCCTCACCCTGCCGCGGATCCGCAGTGAATCCCCGGCGTTCGACCTGCACCACCCGGAGATCGCCGCGCTCGAGCAGCTGGAGCACGCCGGCCACGGCGCCGGTGCCATCGCGGGCAGCAAGGAGGCCGGCAAGTGAAGATCCAGGGCAAGATGTTCATCTGGCTGAGCGTCTTCGTCCTCGCCATGGCGGTCGTCTATGGCGTGTGGTCGAAGGAGCCGGCCGGTACCACGGCCCTCTTCCTGGCCTTCGGCCTGTGCATCATGGTCGGCTTCTACCTGGGCTTCACCGCCCGGCGGGTCGACACCGGTGCCCAGGACAACAAGGAGGCGGACGTCGCGGACGACGCCGGCGAGCTGGGCTTCTTCAGCCCGCACAGCTGGCAGCCGCTCTCCCTGGCCATCGGCGGCGCTCTGTCCTTCCTGTCCGTCGCGGTCGGCTGGTGGCTGCTGTACTTCTCCGCACCGCTGGTCATGATCGGCCTGTGGGGCTGGGTCTTCGAGTACTACCGCGGTGAGAACCGCACCCAGTAGCACGCGCCCGGCACGGCACGAGCCCGGACACTCCGTCAGGAGGGTCCGGGCTCACGCTTTCGCCGCAAAACCGGTCGTCCATCCGTGTCTCCCGGCGCGCCGCCGTTGACAGGGCTCCCTAGCGTGAAGCCATGAACCGCTCCGAGCCTTCCCGCGGCGCCCGAACCGGTGCCGAGGGGGTGACCGCACCCCGCCCCTCGGGCCTGCGCGCGCTCACCCCCGCGGCCCCGCCGCGCCTGCGCCCCCGCACCGTCGTCGGCTGCACCCTGCTGGTGATCGCCCTGGCCGAGGGCGCGATCGCCTGCGGCTCGGACGACCATCCCCTCGCCGCCCGCCCCTACGACGCCACCGACCGGATCTCCTTCAACGGCCCGAGCGACGGTGTGAAGGCCGACCCGGACAAGCCCCTGGAGATCACCGCGGAGGACTCCGACGACCGCATCACGGACGTCACCGCCGTGGACGCCTCGGGCCGCCACGTGGCCGGCGACCTCTCCGCCGACGGACGCCGCTGGCGCAGCACCGAGCCGCTCGCCGCCGACGCCCACTACACGGTCCGCGTGAGCACCGAGGACAAGGACGGCGCCCCCGGCCGCCGGGTCCTCACCGTCGACACCGGCAAGCCCACCGCCAAGACGCTGCTGACGGTGACGTTCGGCCCCAAGGCGGGCACCTACGGTGTCGGCCAGCCCCTCACGGCCGAACTGAGCCGGCCCGTCAAGGACCCCGCACAGCGCGCGGTCGTCGAGCGCTCCCTCAAGGTCGACTCCAAGCCCTCCGTCGAGGGCGCCTGGCACTGGGTCGACGACAAGAAGCTCCACTACCGGCCCAAGGACTACTGGCCGGCCCGCACCGCGGTCCGCCTGCACAGCACCCTGGACGGCATCAAGGTCGGCGACCGCCTCTGGGGCGGGCCGGCGAAGGACGTCGCCCTCACCATCGGCGACCGCGTCATCGCCGTCACCGACGCCTCGGCGCACTCCCTGACCGTCTTCAAGAACGGCGAGGAGATCAAGCGGATACCCGTCACCACCGGCAAGCCCGGCTTCGAGACCCGCAACGGCGTCAAGGTCGTCCTGGGCAAGGAGTACTTCGTACGGATGCGCGGCACCAGCATCGGCATCGCCGAGGGCTCCTCGGAGTCCTACGACCTGCCGGTCTACTACGCCACCCGGGTGACCTGGAGCGGCGAGTACGTCCACGCCGCCCCCTGGTCCGTCGGCTCCCAGGGGTACGCCAACGTCAGCCACGGCTGCACCGGCATGAGCACCCAGAACGCGGCGTGGTTCTTCCAGAACGTCCGGGAGGGCGACGTCGTCCAGGTCGTCAACAGCTACGGCCACACGATGGAGACCTTCGGCAACGGCTTCGGCGACTGGAACATCGACTGGGCGAAGTGGCGCACGGGCAGCGCGCTGACCACCGGGCAGCACCGGCCCGAACAGGACCCGTCGAGGCTGCGGCCGACGGCCGTGTGAGGAGCCGCCGGGGGCGCCCTCCGAGCGGTCCCCGGCGTCCCGGGCGGGTGCCGCGGGCGACCCCCCGGGCGGGTCAGACGCCCAGCGCCTGCCTGTCCCGCAGCAGGGAGGCCAGCGCCCCCGCGAACTCCACCGGCTCCACGGGCAGCGTCACCGCCGCGTCGGCCCGGGACCAGGTCGCCAGCCAGGCGTCCTGGGGCCGCCCGATGAGGAGCAGCACCGGCGGGCACCGGAACACCTCGTCCTTGATCTGCCGGCACATCCCCATGCCCCCCATGGGAACGGCCTCGCCGTCCAGGACGCAGACGTCGATGCCGCCCTTGTCCAGCTCCGTCAGCACGGCGGCCGGGGTCGCGCACTCCACGAACTCGACCAGGGGCGCGTCGGGCGCCGGCCGCCGGCCGGAGGCCAGCCGCACCTGCTCGCGGGTGTTGGCGTCATCGCTGTAGACCAGCACCGTCGCGGTCGCCTGCATGGTTCCTCCACGCTCCTCAGAAGACACAGCACTGCTCGGGAACTTCCGGGTACCGACGGTGCGGATGCTACTCCTGCGGACACCCCGTCAACACCTGTCGGAACACCGCCACGATGGGCCATACGGGCAGTCCACGGGGTGCGGACACCCCGAACGGCACCCCCGGGAGTGAGGGCGGGATAAGCGACCGACATAATGTCGGTCGTGGCGACAGCAACGACAGTAGAAACCGGGCACGCGCACCCGTCGGTCAACCGGCCGAACCTCACCAGCGTCGGAACCATCATCTGGCTGAGTTCCGAGCTGATGTTCTTCGCGGCCCTCTTCGCGATGTACTTCACCCTGCGATCGGTGACGGGTCCCGAGCACTGGAAGGAAATGGCCGAGGCCCTGAACTTCCCGTTCTCGGCGACGAACACCACGATCCTGGTGCTCTCCTCCCTCACCTGCCAGCTCGGCGTGTTCGCCGCCGAGCGCGGTGACGTCAAGAAGCTCCGGGGCTGGTTCATCGTCACCTTCATCATGGGTGCGATCTTCATCGGCGGTCAGGTGTACGAGTACACCGAGCTGGTCAAGAAGGACGGGCTCTCGCTCTCCTCCGACCCCTACGGCTCGGTCTTCTACCTGACCACCGGCTTCCACGGCCTGCACGTGACGGGCGGCCTCATCGCCTTCCTGCTGGTCCTCGGGCGCACCTACGCGGCCAGGAGGTTCACCCACGAGCAGGCGACCGCCGCGATCGTCGTGTCCTACTACTGGCACTTCGTCGATGTCGTCTGGATCGGCCTCTTCGCCACGATCTACATGATCAAGTAGCCGGGCCCGCTCCCGCACCCATCCCAGAAGCATCGACGCAGAAGATCCTGACACCGGGGTAATCCGTGAAAAAGCTCTCCGCACGACGACGCCATCCGATGGCGGCGCTCGTCGTCCTACTCCTCGCGCTGGCATGCACCGGGGGGCTGTACGCCGCGTTCGCACCCGCGAGCAAGGCGCAGGCAGACGAAACCGCCCAGTCCCTCGCCATCGACGAGGGCAAGAAGCTCTACGCCGTCGGCTGCGCCAGCTGCCACGGCACCGGCGGTCAGGGCACCTCCGACGGTCCCAGCCTCGTGGGCGTGGGCGCCGCGGCCGTCGACTTCCAGGTCGGCACCGGCCGCATGCCGGCCTCGACGTCCCAGATGGCTCAGATCCCGTCCAAGAAGGTCGTCTACACGCAGGCCGAGATCGACCAGCTCGCCGCGTACATCGCCTCGCTCGGCGCCGGCCCGTCCGTCCCCACCGAGGCCGAGTACGGCGAGGAGGGAGCGGACATCGCCAAGGGCGGTGAGCTGTTCCGCACCAACTGCGCGCAGTGCCACAACTTCACCGGCAAGGGCGGTGCCCTGACCAAGGGCAAGTACGCGCCGTCGCTCGAGGGCGTGGACCCGAAGCACATCTACGAGGCCATGCAGACCGGCCCGCAGAACATGCCCTCCTTCCCCGACACCACGCTGTCGGAGCAGAACAAGAAGGACATCATCGCGTACCTGAACGCGGTCAACGGTGATGAGACGGAGAGCCCCGGCGGTCTCGAGCTGGGCGGCCTCGGGCCGGTCAGCGAGGGTCTGTTCGGCTGGATCTTCGGTCTCGGCGGACTCATCGCCGTCGCCGTGTGGGTCGCCGCCCGGACCGCAAAGGCCAAGAAGTCATGAGTAGCCAAGACATTCCAGAAGAGAACCTGCCCGCTGAGCAGGGCCGCGCGCACGGTGCGGTGGACGTGGCGGACGAGAAGCACCCGTTCGCCGACCCGGGGCTGCCGCCCCACGAGCACCGGATCCAGGACGTCGACGAGCGGGCCGCCAAGCGGTCCGAGCGCACGGTCGCGTTCCTGTTCACGCTGTCGATGCTGGCCACCGTCGGCTTCATCGCCTCGTACGTGGCGATCCCGCACGACCAGTCGGTCTACATCTTCCCGCTCGGGCACATCAACGCGCAGAACTTCGCGCTCGGCCTGACGCTGGGTGCCGCCCTGTTCTGCATCGGCGCCGGCGCGGTCCACTGGGCCCGCACCCTGATGTCCGACGTGGAGGTCGCCGACGAGCGGCACGCGATCGAGGCGTCGCCCGAGGTCAAGGCCAAGGTCATGGCCGACTTCCGGGACGGCGCTCAGGAGTCCGCGCTGGGTCGCCGCAAGCTGATCCGCAACACGATGTTCGGTGCGCTGGCCCTGTTCCCGCTCTCCGGCGTCGTGCTGCTGCGCGACCTCGGCCCGCTGCCCGAGGACAAGCTGCGCCACACGCTGTGGTCCAAGGGCAAGCTGCTCGTCAACATGAACACCAACGAGCCGCTGCGTCCCTCGGACGTCGCGGTCGGCTCCCTCACCTTCGCCAAGCCGGAGGGCCTGGAGGAGACCGACCACGACTTCCAGAACGAGATCGCCAAGGCCGCCCTGATGATCGTCCGGATCGAGCCGGACGACATCAAGGACAAGCAGGAACTCGAGTGGTCGCACGAGGGCATCGTGGCGTACTCGAAGATCTGCACCCACGTCGGTTGCCCGATCTCGCTCTACGAGCAGCAGACGCACCACGTGCTGTGCCCCTGCCACCAGTCCACCTTCGACCTGTCCGACGGTGCCCGAGTGATCTTCGGCCCGGCCGGCCACGCCCTGCCGCAGCTGCGCATCGGCGTGAACGACGAGGGGTACCTCGAGGCGCTCAGCGACTTCGAAGAGCCCGTCGGTCCTGCCTTCTGGGAGCGCGGATGAGTAACAACGACGACCGCCGCAAGGCACCCGCGGGCGAGCGGGTCGCCGACTGGGCGGACGGCCGGCTGGGGATCTACTCCCTGGCCAAGGCCAACATGCGCAAGATCTTCCCGGACCACTGGTCCTTCATGCTCGGTGAGATCTGCCTCTACAGCTTCATCATCATCATCCTCACGGGTGTGTACCTGACGCTGTTCTTCCACCCGTCGATGAACGAGGTGGAGTACCACGGCAGCTACGTCCCGCTCCAGGGCCAGCTGATGTCGGAGGCGTTCAGCTCGACGCTGGAGATCTCCTTCGACGTCCGCGGCGGTCTGCTGATCCGGCAGATCCACCACTGGGCGGCGATCATCTTCCTCGCCGGCATGTTCGTGCACATGATGCGCGTGTTCTTCACGGGCGCGTTCCGCAAGCCGCGTGAGATCAACTGGCTGTTCGGCTTCCTGCTGTTCGTCCTCGGCATGTTCACCGGTTTCACCGGCTACTCGCTCCCGGACGACCTGCTCTCCGGCACCGGTGTCCGCTTCACCCAGGGCGCGATCCTGTCCGTGCCGATCGTCGGCACGTACATCTCGATGTTCCTGTTCGGCGGGGAGTTCCCGGGCGGCGACTTCGTCGCGCGGTTCTACTCGATCCACATCCTGCTGCTGCCGGGCATCATGCTCGGTCTGGTGGTCGGCCACCTGATCCTGGTCTTCTACCACAAGCACACGCAGTTCGCGGGTCCCGGCCGGACCAACAAGAACGTCGTCGGCATGCCGCTGCTGCCGGTCTACATGGCCAAGGCCGGAGGCTTCTTCTTCCTGGTCTTCGGTCTGATCGCGGCCCTCGCCGGCATCGCGTCCGTCAACCCGATCTGGGCCCTGGGCCCGTACCGTCCGGACCAGGTGTCCACCGGCGCCCAGCCCGACTGGTACATGGGCTTCGCCGAGGGTCTGGTCCGCGCCATGCCGGGCTGGGAGATCAACTTCTGGGGTCACACGCTGGTCCTCGGCGTGTTCATCCCGCTGGTGCTCTTCGGTCTGTTCCTCGGTGTGATCGCCCTCTACCCGTTCATCGAGTCCTGGGTCACCGGCGACAAGCGCGAGCACCACATCCTGGACCGCCCGCGCAACGCCCCGACCCGTACGGCCTTCGGTGTCGCCTGGGTCACCGGCTACATGATCATGCTGATCGGCGGTGGCAACGACATCGTCGCCACCCACTTCCACCTGTCGATCAACGCGGTCACCTGGTTCGTCCGGATCGGCTTCTTCGTCGGCCCGGTCCTCGCCTTCGTCGTCACCAAGCGGATCTGCCTCGGCCTCCAGCGCCGCGACAAGGACAAGGTGCTGCACGGTCGCGAGACCGGCACCATCAAGCGCCTGCCGCACGGTGAGTTCATCGAGGTGCACGAGCCGCTCAGCCAGGAGCAGCTCTACACGCTCACCGCGCACGAGCAGTACGCGCCGGCCGAGATCGGCCCGACGGTCGACGAGAACGGCGTCGAGCGCAAGGTGAAGCGCACCGAGAAGGCCCGCGCCAAGCTGAGCAAGGCGTACTACGGCGAGGAGAGCCAGATCGCCAAGCCGACCGTCGAGGAGTACAGGGAGATCACGAGCGGCCACGGCCACCACTGATCACTGCGTCGCCACGCAACCGCTGAAGGGCCCCGTCCGGTGTTCGGACGGGGCTCTTCGCCGTTCCCCGTGGCTGGATAGGGTGGGACCCGTTGAGACGCGTGTCCCGCCGGAGCGGGACCACCATGACACCCAGGAGCGGCTTATGAGCGCTGTGACCCCCGCTGGAGGCGACACCGCGGCGGGCCGTTCCTGGCCCGTCCTGCTGAACGGTCTGCTGGACGGCCGGGACCTCTCCTCGGAGGAGACCGCCTGGGCCATGGACCTGATCATGCGCGGTGAGGCGACCGACGCCCAGATCGCCGCCTTCGTGGTGGCGCTGCGGGCCAAGGGCGAGACCGTGGCGGAGATCAACGGTCTCGTACGGACCATGTACGAGCACGCCAACCTGATCGAGGTGCCCGGCGCCACCGTCGACATCGTCGGCACCGGCGGCGACGGCGCGAAGACGGTGAACATCTCCACCATGGCGTCGATCGTCGTCGCCGGCACCGGCGCGAAGGTCGTCAAGCACGGCAACCGGGCGGCCTCCTCCGCGTCCGGGGCGTCGGACGTCCTGGAGCAGCTGGGCGTCAATCTGGACCTGACGCCGCAGCGGGTGGCCGAGGTGGCCGAGGAGGCCGGGATCACCTTCTGCTTCGCGGTCAAGTTCCACCCGGCGCTGCGCCACGCGGGCGCCGCCCGCAAGCAGCTGGGCGTCCGTACGGTGTTCAACGCCCTCGGACCGCTCACCAACCCCGCCCGGGTGCGCGCCCAGGCGGTCGGGGTCGCCGACCCGCGCATGGCGCCGATCGTCGCCGGCGTCTTCGCCGAGCGCGGCCACTCGTCGCTGGTGTTCCGGGGCGACGACGGCTTCGACGAACTGACCACCACGTCCACCTCCCGGGTGTGGATCGTCCGCGACGGCAAGGTGACCGAGGAGACCTTCGACCCGCGGCACGTCGGCATCGAGCTGGTTTCCGTCGAGGCGCTGCGGGGCGCCGACCCCTCGTACAACGCGCGGGTCGCGCGCCGGCTGCTGGAGGGCGAGCGGGGGCCGGTGCGGGACGCCGTCCTGCTGAACGCCGCGGCGGCGCTGATGGCGCTGGAGCCGACGGACGCACCGCTGGCCGAGCAGATCCGCGCCGGCATGGAGAAGGCGGCGCGGTCCGTCGACTCCGGTGCGGCCGCGCGGGTGCTGGAGCGCTGGGTGGCGGCCAGCAACGCCTGACGGCCTGGGAAGCGGTCCCGCGATCCGGACAGGAGTTGCGGGACCGCGATCATTTACCGTACTTTCCTCCCCAGGTCATGAGTGACAGTCATGAGGCCCCGGCCGACTGTCCGGCAACCCTCCGTCCGTGGCGGGGTGCCCCGGGTGAAGACCAGGTCGTGGGCAGCAAGGCCCACGGCAAGCGCGGACCCCTCGCACGCTTTTGGTTCAGCGGCGGGGCAGGGGTCCTGGTCGTCGAGGAGCCTCCCGTGAGCAAGCGAATGCGATAGGGCCGCAGAGCCCCGCCTCCGCACACCCCTTTTTCCTCTTCCCTCCGTGCCGTCGACGCGCTGTCCGGCACGGCGGTTTCACGCGTCCTCACGGGAGTTCCGCCATGTCTGTCTCCACCGCTGCCTCCGCCCAGTCCGTTTGTGCCCCGCTGCCCGTTCTGGGCCGGGATGTCACCGTGCCGCTCGTCACCGGCGGGGAAGTCACCTACGCCGCGCTCGACTACGCGGCCAGCGCCCCCGCCCTCCAGCGCGTCTGGGACGACGTGGCGGCCTACGCCCCGTACTACGGCAGCGTCCACCGCGGCGCCGGCTACCTCTCCCAGCTGTCCACGGACCTCTTCGAGAACGCCCGCCGGACGGTCGCGGAGTTCCTCGACTGCCGCGACGACGACCAGCTGGTCTTCACCCGCTCCACCACGGACTCCCTGAACCTGCTCGCCGCCGCCCTCCCCGCCGACTGCCAGGTCTTCGTCTTCGAGACCGAGCACCATGCCTCGCTGCTGCCCTGGAAGGACGCCCGGGTCACCTACCTGGACGCCCCGCGCACCCCGGGCCAGGCCGTCGAGACCCTGGAGCGCGCGCTCGCCGACCGCGATCCGTACGGCCCGGCCCTGGTCTGCGTGACCGGCGCCTCGAACGTCACCGGCGAGCTGTGGCCGGTGCGCGAGCTGGCCGCCGCCGCCCACGCCCACGGCGCCCGGATCGTCCTGGACGCGGCCCAGCTGGCCCCCCACCACCCGGTGTCCGTGCGCGACCTCGACGTCGACTGGGTCGCCTTCTCCGGGCACAAGCTGTACGCCCCGTTCGGCTCCGGCGTCCTGGCCGGGCGCGCCGACTGGCTGCGCGCGGCCGAGCCGTACCTGGCCGGCGGCGGCGCCAGCCGCAAGGTCACCCGGCGCGAGGACGGGGGAGTGGACGTGGAGTGGCACGACAGCGCCGCCCGGCACGAGGCGGGCTCCCCGAACGTCATCGGCGCCTACTCCATCGCCTCCGCCTGCAAGGCCCTGACGGAGGCGGGCTTCGACACGCTGGTCGCCCGGGAGCAGTACCTCGTCGAGAAGGTGCGAGCGGGGCTGGCCGAGGTGCCCGAGGTGCGCGTCCTGTCCCTCTTCGGCGACGACGCCCCCCGCGTCGGCGTGATCTCCTTCGTCGTCGAGGGCTGGAACAGCTCCCACTTCGCCGCCGCCCTCTCCGCCGAGTACGGCATCGGCGTCCGCGACGGCCTCTTCTGCGCCCACCCCCTCGTCCGCACCCTCCTCGGCAGTGACCCGCGCAGCCAGGGCGAGTGCGGCGCCCCCGAGGCCGCGCCGGGCGAGAAGTCCCTCAACGCGATCCGGGTGAGCTTCGGCGCGGGGACGCCGGACGAGCACGTGGAGCGTTTCGTGACCGCGGTGAAGGAACTGGTCGCGAGCGGCGCCAAGTGGCAGTACCGCACGGAGGACGGCCGCTGCGTCCCGGCGGTGTGATGCGGCCGACGCCAGGGGCAGCGCCGTGGGGGCGCGGGGCCGTGTCGGCATGCGGCTCCGCCGCGTGGGCGCGACCAGCCACCGCCGCCCGGCAGTCGCACACGCTCCCGCGCCCCCCCCAGGCGCTCCTGCGCTAAGAGTCCAGCCCGATGGCGAACGCAGCCTCGAGATCATGCTGCGAGTACGTGCGGAAGGCGACGTGCGTGTCCGTCGCCTCGACGCCGGGGATCTTGCTGATCCGCCCGGGGATCACCTCGGCGAGCTCCTCGTGCTGCCGCACCCGCACCATGGCGATCAGGTCGTACGTCCCGGTGACGGAGAAGACCTCGCTCACGGACTCCAGCGAGGCGATCGACTCGGCGATCTCGGGGATCCGGTCCACGCTGGTCTTGATCAGGACGATCGCGGTGATCACGGCTGGTTCTCTCCCTCGGGGGCCGGGGCTCGGGCGGCTTTCACTCTAGTCGTCCCGTTGCGCCCGGCCCACGCGCAGCCGAAGCCCAGGCCGAAGCCCAGCAGGTGGGCCAGGTAGGCCACGCCCGGCCCCGGGCCCGCCCGCCCCGCCGCCAGCCACTGGAGGGCCGCCCAGAAGGGCAGCACCACCCACGCCGGGAAGCGCAGCGGCAGGAAGAGCAGGAACGGCAGGAGACTGGTGACGCGCGCCCGGGGGAAGAGGTGGAGGAACGCGCCGAGCACCGCGGAGATGGCCCCCGAGGCGCCGACCAGGGACTGCCCGGAACCGGCGTGGGCGGCGGCGTAGCCGAGCAGGGCCAGGTAGCCGCAGCCGAGGTAGAAGAGGGCGAAACGGAGCCGGCCCATCCGGTGCTCGGTCATCGTCCCGAAGACGTAGAGGAAGAGCATGTTGCCCAGCAGATGCACCCAGCTGCCGTGGACGAAGAGGGCCGTGGCGGGGGTGAGGGCGGCGCGCGCGGACCCCTCGAACAGGTCGGCCGGGATCACCCCCCAGCGGCGGAAGTAGCCGCGCCGGACGGCCGGCAGCTCCTCCGCGGTGCCGTACCCCGCGTCGAGGCCCGAGGCGGGGCCGATCAGGAAGATCACACAGCACAGGGCGATCAGTCCGTACGTCACCGGCGCCGCCGGCCGCCGGACCGCTCTGCCCACGCTCCGGCTGACGGCGCCGCTCCAGTCCCTGATCATGAGTACAGAGCATGACGTAACGGGACGTACGGCCATGGACCGCCTCGCCGCCGTGGGCGGATGGGCGGCGAGTACCCGCCAGGCCGTAGGGTTACGAGCCACACGGAGCGGGGAGCCCTTGGGCGCGCCCCGGCGCCGGAAGCCCGACACTAGAAGGAAGCGGACGGTCACGATGACGGTTCCCCTGCCGACCGCCACGACGCGGTGGCGCTGCACGCTCTGCGGCAACCTCACCCGGTTCGACGTGACGCGCTCGTCGAAGGTCGTGGAGTACGTCCACCTCGATCTCGCCGGCGAGCCCACGGTCGAGGAGCGCGAGGTGGTCAGTGAGACCATCGAGTCGGTGCGGTGCCGTTGGTGCAACGCCGTGGACCAGGTGGAACTCGTGGACAGGCCGGGCGCCGGCTCCTGACGACGGGGGTCCTCCCGCTCGCGCGAAGGCGGGAGTGGGGGAGGGCCCGGCTCAGAAATTGGGGTGTGACGGATGGTGGAGAGCGCAGGCGGGGGGCCGGGCGACGGCGCCGCTGAGGTGCTCGACCGTCCGCTGCCCGACGGTGTGCGCCGCCGGGTCGTCCAGATCGTCTCGGACGGCTTCGGAGGGCTGACCGTCGCCGAACTGCCCGCCCAGTTGCGGCAGTACGCCCGGTTCGCCCCCAATCGGCGGGCGAAGTTCGCGGGCAACGCGATGGCGGCCGCGCTGGAGACGGACACGCTGTTCCGGCAGCGCATCGCCGAGAAGTTCAGAGAGGCCCAGCCGGAACTGGCCGGTGCCCTCGACTCCGGCTCGCCGCCCCCGGCCGCGGACCCGCTCGACGTGGCGGCCGCGGCCTACGTGCTGCGGCCCGTCGACTGGGTGAAGCTGGTGACCGCGGCCGGCGAGGAGGCGCAGCGGGCGGACGCCGAGCGCGCGGGCGACGAGAGCCGCGCGGAGCTGGAGCGACTGCGCGAGCAGCTCTCCCAGGCCCGCGCGCAGACCCGCGCCGAGACCGAACGGCTGCGGGCCGAGCTGGAGACGGCGAAGAAGGAAGCCGAATCGCTTCACCGCAAGCTGCGTTCGGCGCTCAGTGACGTCAAGCGCGGCGAGGCCGCGCTGCGCAAGGTGCAGGGCGAGATAGAAGCGGTCCGTACCGAGGGGCAGGCGCAGGTGTCCGCCGCCGAGAGCGAGACGCGGCGGCTGAAGGCGCGGCTCGGGGAGGTGGAGACCGCCCTGGAGGCCACCCGCAGGGCGGCGCGCGAGGGGCGCAGCGTCGAGGACATGCGGGTGCGGCTGTTGCTGGACACCGTGCTGGACGCGGCCCAGGGGCTGCGCCGGGAGCTGGCGCTGCCGCCCGTGTCGGTCCGGCCGGCGGAGACCGTCGACGCCGTCGAACCCGGCCGGATGACCCCGAAGGACATCGCGGCCCGGGCCCTGTCGGAGAACGACCCCGCGATCCTGGACCAGTTGCTCGCCCTCCCGCAGGCGCACCTCGTGGTCGACGGTTACAACGTCACCAAAACGGGTTATCCGCAGATGCCACTGGAGAAGCAGCGGCTGCGGCTGCTCGGGCAGCTCTCGCAGCTCGCCGCGCAGACCGGCGCCGAGGTCACCTGCGTCTTCGACGGGGCCGAACTGGCCGCGCCGGTGCTGCTGGCGCCGCCGCGCGGGGTGCGGGTGCTGTTCTCCAAGCCGGGCGTCACCGCCGACGAGCTGATCCGCCAGCTGGTGCGGGCCGAACCGCCCGGCCGTCCGGTCATCGTCGCCTCGACCGACCGCGAGGTGGCCGACGGGGTGGCCCGGGTGGGGGCGCGGCCTGTCGCATCTGCGGTACTCCTCAAGCGGCTGACCTGATAGCGACCGCATGGTCAACGTACAGGTTTAATGCCCGAATTGGCGGAATTATCACGCAACGTAGCGTCAATCGAGCGTTACCACACGTGAGTTGCCCGTAAAGAATGCGTTGCGTCACCGACTTTTTTGGTGCGAGGATTTGAACTGATCACAGGATGGTCACTAGGGTCTGCCATCGAACCTCCGCACGAGTGATCACTCACAAGAAGGAGCTCGTCCTCCGTGGCGTCCCACCGTCGACCCAAGCAGCCGAGCCGCGCACGTGTGACCGTGCTGACCACCGCGGCCGCCGCGGCTGTCGTCCTGAGCTCCCAGGCCGCCAACGCAGCCCCGAGCGAGAAGCTCACGAAGGACGAGGTCAAGACCAAGGTCGACAAGCTGTACGAGGAGGCCGAGAAGGCCACCGAGAAGTACAACGGCGCCAAGGAGAAGCAGGAGACCCTCCAGAAGGAGATCTCCACCATCCAGGACGACGTCGCCAGCGGCCAGGAAGAGCTCAACGAGCTGCGCGACAGCATCGGCCTCGCGGCCGCCGCCCAGTACCGCACCGGCAGCATCGACTCCTCCCTCCAGCTCTTCCTCTCCTCCGACCCGGACGACTACCTGGACAAGGCGTCCACCGCCGACCAGCTCAGCGCCCAGCAGGTCGAGGCGCTGAAGAAGATCCAGGAGAAGCAGCGCGAGCTGGCCCAGGACCGCGCGGAGGCGTCCGACAAACTCAAGGACCTCGCCTCCACCCGGACCGAGCTGGGCAAGAAGAAGAAGGAAGTCCAGGCCAAGCTGGCCGAGGCGCAGAAGCTCCTCAACACGCTGACGGCCGAGGAGAAGGCCGAACTGGCCGCCGCCGACGCCCGCGCCAGCCGCTCGTCGAGCGAGCGCGTCGACCTCGGCAGCACCGCGTCCGCCTCCAGCCGGGCCCTCGCCGCCTTCCAGGCCGCCCAGAGCAAGATCGGCTCGCCGTACGTCTACGGCGCCACCGGCCCCTCGTCCTTCGACTGCTCGGGCCTGACCTCCTGGGCCTACGCCCAGGCCGGCGTCTCCATCCCGCGCACCTCGCAGGCCCAGGCCAACGCGGGCACGCGCATCTACTCCCAGTCCGACCTCAAGGTCGGCGACCTGGTCATCTTCTACAGCGACCAGCACCACGTCGGTTTCTACGCGGGCAACGGCCAGGTGCTGCACGCCCCGCGCACCGGCACCGTGGTGCGCTACGAGTCGATCGACAACATGCCGTTCCAGTTCGGCGTCCGGATCTGACCACCCTCAAGATCACGACACCGCACCGCCCGAACGGGCGAATCGCCACCACGTGAACTGACCCCGCGCCCCGCCCATGACCTGCGTCAGAGGCGGGGCGTCACGGTGTGTGGCCGCGCGGGTCTTTGGCCGGGCCCCCACCACCGGACTACTGTCTGCCGCGTTTCCTCGTCCGTCAGTGGAAGGAGCGCGGCTTCCCGTGGGGTCCCATCGCCGCCTTGCACCGTCCGGGTTCGACCGGGGTGCCCTGTGCGTCCTGTCCGCCACGACCGCCCTCCTCGGCGCCGTGTCCGCCGCCGTACCGGCCCAGGCCGCACCGCTCGACGACACCCGCGCCGAGGTCGACCGCCTCTACCGGCAGGCCGAGAAGGCCACCGAGGCGTACAACGAGGCCGGCGAGCGGGCCGCGGCGCTGCGCCGGCAGGTCGGCGACTCCCAGGACCGGATCGCCCGCCAGCAGGAGCGCGTCAACGACCTGCGTGAGCGGCTCGGCTCGCTGGCCGGCGCGCAGTACCGCTCCGGCGGCCTCGACCCGTCCCTCGCGCTGCTGTTCTCCGACGACCCCGAGGACTACCTCGACCGGGCCTCCGTCCTCGACCGGATCACCACCCACCAGGCCGGTGAGCTGTCGGACCTCCAGGACGCCCTGCGCGACCTGGCTCAGGAACGCGCCGAGGCGTCCCGGCAACTGGGCGAGCTGGAGAAGAGCCGCAAGGCCGTCGCCCGGCACAAGCGGACCGTCGAGGGGAAGCTCGCCAGGGCCCGGCAACTGCTCAACTCCCTGCCGTCCGCGGCGCGCGCCGCCTACGACCGGGCCTCCCGTTCCGGCCGCGCCGGCCTGTCCGGCCCCGGGGGCGCCGCCCCGGCCTCGGGCCGTGCGGCCGCCGCCCTGGCCGCCGCCCGCTCCGCGCTCGGCAGGCCGTACGTCTGGGGCGCCAACGGCCCCTCCGGCTTCGACTGTTCGGGCCTGGTGCAGTGGTCGTACGCGCAGGCCGGCGTCTCCCTGCCGCGCACCTCGCAGGCGCAGGCCTACGCCGGACGGCGGGTCCCGCTCTCCCAGGCCCGGCCCGGCGACATCGTCACCTATCGCTCCGACGCCGGCCACGTCGGCATGTACGCCGGCAACGGCCAGGTCATCCACGCCCCCTATCCGGGCGCGCCGGTGCGCTACGACCCGGTCGGGATGATGCCCGTGTCGGCGGTGACACGGCCCTGACGGGCTCCTCGGCGGGTTCCGTCCCGGGCGGGTCGCCGTACGATCAGGAGAATGGCTGGTCGAAGACGGGCGCGCGGATCCCGGGACGTGGGGCTGTGGCGGGCACTGCTGTCCCCGGTGCTGCTGCTGGTGCTGCTCGTGGGGTGCGGGGGACGGCCCGCGACGGACGGCGTCCGGGCCGACGTGCAGCGGGTGCTCGACCGGCGGGCCGCCGCCCTGCTGGCCCACGACGCGGACGCCTACGCCGCCACCGGCCGGAGCACCGGATACGCCCGGCTGCGGGCCGTGCCGCTGGCCGGCTGGTCCTACCGGGTGACCGCCGTGCACCGCAGCGGCGACACCGCCACCGCCGACGCCGAGCTCAGCTACCGCCTCACCGGTCACGACAGGGCCCCGGTCACCGCCGACCGCAGCGTGCGCCTCGCCCGTGACGCGGACGGACGCTGGACCGTCACCTCCGAGCGGCCCGCCGGGAAGGCGGGCGAACAACTGTGGGACCAGGGCACGGTGACCGTCGTCCGCGGCGCGCACAGCCTGGTGCTGGGCGTCGGGCAGTCCGCCGCCCGGCTGCGGGACTTCGCCGGCCTGGCCGACCGGGCGGTCCCCGCCGTCTCGGAGGCCTGGGGCACGGACTGGGCGCGCGGCGTTGTCCTGCTCGTCCCCGGGTCGCTGGACGGCATGGCGGCGCTGCTCGGCTCGCCCGCCTCCTCCTACCGGGGGATCGCCGCGGTCACCACGGCCGAGACGGGCGGCGCGAGCCCGGCACCCGCGGACCGGGTCGTCGTCAACCCGGACGCGTACGGCTCGCTGGGCCCGCTCGGGCAGCAGGTCGTGCTCACCCACGAGACCACCCATGTCGCCACCCGCGCCCACACCGACGCCGCCACCCCGCTGTGGCTCTCCGAGGGCTACGCCGACTGGGTCGGCTACCGCGGCACCGGACGCACCCCGCGGCAGGTCGCCCCCGAACTCGTCGGCGCCCTCGCCGCGGGGGAGTCACCCGAGGACCTGCCCGCCGACGACGACTTCGGCTTCGCCGGGGACGCGGACCGGCTGGCGCGGGCCTACGAGGGCGGCTGGCTGGCCTGCCGCCTGATCGCCGACCGGTGGGGCGAGGAGCGGCTGGAGGCGTTCTACCGGGCCGTCGGGGCGCACGGGAAGCGGGACGGGGCGGTCGAGGGCGCGCTGGAGAGCGTGCTGGGGACGACGACGGAGGACTTCACCGCCGCGTGGCGGCAGTACCTGCACGACGAACTGGGCTGAACCGGCGGGCCCGCCGCCCGCCGCGCCGCCTCGGCGCACCGGTGGCCGGGCGGGCCGGGCGGGGTCGGCAGGGGCGTCCGGCCAGGCCGGGTGGGCCGGCGGGGGTGTGGGCGTGTGGCCGGGCCGTGGGTCGGCGGCAGCGAGTGACCGGGCGGGTCGGCAGGGGCGTACGGCCGGGTGGGTCGGTGGGACGGTGTCGGTGGCGGCTTCCGGGCGGCCTGTCGTGCCGGCGGCGGCGCACAGGCGGCCGCGCCGGCCGCCGCGGCGGCGGACGAGCGGGCCGGCCGGGTCGGTCGCGGCGCGGGTGTGTGACCGGGCGGCGCCACCCGGGCGGGCGGTGCGGCGCCACCCGGGCGGGCCGGGCGGCGGCACTCAGGCGGACCGCAGCCGGGCGGGTCGTCAGGAGGACACGGGAGCGCCGTCGGTGCGGGAGACGGGGCCGGTGGGGGCGGGGAGGGGGGCCGGGGTCTCGGGGCGGGGCACGGTGGAGCGCCACAGCCGTACGGCGGCGGTGACCGCGGCCGCCACCAGGAGGCCGTTGCGCAGGAACAGCAGGGTGACGCCGAGGGTGTCGCTCGCGACGACGTGCGCGAACCAGAGGGGGAACTCCAGGACCGTCACCGGCGTCGCGGCCAGCACCAGCGCGGCCGGCAGCCCCATGCGGGTGCCCCGGAAGCACAGGCAGACGGCCGCCAGACCGACCAGCCACACCATGTACTGGGGGCTGATCACCCGGCTGGTGACGGTGAACAGCAGAACGGCGGTGAAGGCGGCGTCCGCGAGCGTGTGCGGCGCGAACCGCCGGGCCCGCAGCCGCCACACCAGCAGCCAGCCGAAGGCCAGCGCGGCGAGCCCCAGGGCCGCGTCGCTCACCGTGTCCACCCACGGGCCGAGGAACTCCACCGAGCCGTAGTGGAGCAGCACCTGGCCCTGCCAGCCCGTCTGCCGGGCCAGGTGGAAGACGAGCGCGCCCAGCGACTCCACCTCGGTGCCCCGGTCCCGCTGGAACGTCAGGAAGGCGAAGGCGCCCGGCATCACCGCCGCGAACAGACCGGCCAGGGCCGCCGCGGTCACCGCCGCCGCGGCCCACGCCCGGCGCCGCACCGCACCGACGAGCAGCAGCGCCGGCCACACCTTCAGCAGCGCGCCGAAGCCGGCCAGCGCGCCCATCGCCCGCGGGTGGCGGGCCCCGGCGACCAGCGCGGCCACCGCGACCGCGGTCACCATCACGTCGTAGCGGGAGTAGACCGTCGGGCCGAGCAGCGGCAGGCCCACCACCCACAGCCACACCCCACGCGGCGACCGGCCGGGACGCAGGCCCGTGTGCAGCAGCAGCGTGAGGACGGCCAGGTCGGCGAGGAAGGCCAGGACGAAGAAGGCCGACGCGTAGTCCAGGAACGGCAGCAGGGCGGGCGACAGGATCGCCAGGGCGGCGGCCGGCGGGTACTGCCAGGTGACATCGCCCTGCGGGAACGTTCCGCCGCTCAGGACGTCGTACCAGCCCCGGTAGATGACGGACACGTCGCTGGTGACGTCGGGGCCGGGGAAGACGACCGCCTTGAACACCCAGAGCAGCAGGACGAACCGGGTCACGCCCCAGACGGCCAGCAACCCGGTCGGGTTCGTCGGGGGGCGCCTGCCGTCCATGAACTCCACTTCCGTCCCTGTTCGTCCTCATGGTCAGGTTATGTCGGCGACATGATCTCCCGCCCGGCTGTGTACAGGCCGTGAAACCCGGCCGGGCGCAGCTGTGAACACGGGTTGGATAAGGTCGGCGGCGATGCACAAGACCCTGATCGTGACGAACGACTTCCCGCCCCGCCCCGGCGGTATCCAGGCGTTCCTGCACAACATGGCGCTGCGCCTCGACCCCGAGCGGCTCGTCGTCTACGCCTCCACCTGGAAGCGCGGCCGGGAGGGGGCCGAGGCGACGGCGGCCTTCGACGCCGAGCAGCCCTTCACCGTCGTCCGTGACCGTACGACGATGCTGCTGCCCACGCCGGGGGCGACCCGGCGGGCGGTCGGGCTGCTGCGCGAACACGGGTGCACGGCGGTGTGGTTCGGAGCGGCGGCGCCCCTCGGGCTGATGGCGCCCGCACTGCGCGGGGCCGGCGCCGAACGGCTGGTGGCCACCACGCACGGGCACGAGGCCGGGTGGGCGCAACTGCCCGCCTCCCGGCAGCTGCTGGGCCGGATCGGCGAGTCCACCGACACGATCACCTACCTCGGCGAGTACACGCGGGCGCGGATCGCGACCGCGCTGAGCGCCGGGGCGGCCGGGCGGATGGTGCACCTGCCGCCCGGCGTGGACGAGAAGACCTTCCACCCGGACTCCGGCGGGGACGAGGTGCGCTCCCGGCTCGGCCTCACCGACCGGCCGGTGGTGGTGTGCGTCTCGCGGCTGGTGCCGCGCAAGGGCCAGGACACGCTGATCCGGGCCATGCCCCACGTCCTGGCCGCCGAGCCGGACGCCGTCCTGCTGATCGTCGGCGGCGGGCCGTACGAGAAGGACCTGCGCCGGCTGGCGCACGAGACGGGCGTGGCCGGCTCCGTGCGGTTCACCGGGGCCGTGCCCTGGTCGGAGCTGCCCGCGCACTACGGCGCCGGTGACGTCTTCGCCATGCCGTGCCGTACCCGCCGGGGCGGGCTCGACGTCGAGGGCCTCGGGATCGTCTACCTGGAGGCCTCCGCGACCGGGCTGCCCGTCGTGGCCGGCGACTCCGGCGGCGCCCCCGACGCCGTACTGGACGGCGAGACCGGCTGGGTGGTGCGGGGCGGCTCACCGCAGGAGGCCGCCGAGCGGATCGTCGTCCTCCTCGGCGACGCCGAGCTGCGCCGCCGGATGGGGGAGCGGGGGCGGCAGTGGGTGGAGGAGCGCTGGCGCTGGGACCTGCTGGCGCAGAGGCTCGAGGAACTGCTGTAGGGCCCGTCGGGGCGCGGCCCGTCGGGGCGCGGGGAACCGCGCGACTGCGTCCGGCGGGCGGGGGACACCCGGTAACCGGTGGCGGAAGGCGCCCGCACCCGGTGGGCTTCCGCACCCGGTGGGCTTCCGCACCCGGTGGGCTTCCGCACCCGGTGGGCTTCCGGCTCCGGTGTGCTTCCGCACCCGGTGGGCTTCCGGCTCCGGTGGGCTTCCGGCTCCGGGCGCCCGGTGGGCTTCCAGCGCCCGGCGGGCTTCCGGCTTCCGGCTTCCGGCGCCCGGTGGGCCGTGCGTTCGGCCTGTCCGCGGGCCCTTCGGCGTCAACGCGACGGACTCCACGTCCTCCCCGCGCACCCGTACGACGCCCGGCCCCGCCGCCACGGCCGACCGGAACGGACGAGGGCGCGGGCCCCGCCCCGGGGCCCGCGCCACCCGCTCCTGACGATCCGTCAGATCCCGTCAGACCCCTTGCTGCTTGGCGTAGATGGCCTCGATCTCGGCCGCGTAGTCCTTCGCCACGACGTTGCGCTTGAGCTTGAGCGACGGGGTGAGGTGCCCCGAGTCCTCGGTGAACTGGGAGGAGAGGACGCGGAACTTGCGCACCGACTCCGCCTTCGACACCGCGGCGTTGCCGTCGTCGACCGCCGCCTGGACCGCCGCGAGCAGATCGGGGTCCTCGCGCAGCGACGCCGCGGTGGAACCGGCCGGCTTGCCGTGGTCGGAGGCCCAACGGCCCAGGAACTCCTCGTCGATGGTGACCAGCGCGCCCACGAACGGCCGCCCGTCGCCCACCACCATGCACTCCGCGACCAGGGCGTGCGACCGGATGCGGTCCTCGATCACGGCCGGGGCGACGTTCTTGCCGCCCGCGGTGACGATGATCTCCTTCTTGCGGCCGGTGATGCTCAGGTAGCCGTCCTCGTCGAGGGTGCCGATGTCACCGGTGTGGAACCAGCCGTCGGCCAGCGCCTCGGCGGTCGCGCCGGGGTTGTTCCAGTACTCCTTGAACAGGTGCTCGCCGTGCAGCAGCACCTCGCCGTCGTCGGCGATGCGCACGACCGAGCCCGGCAGCGGCTGGCCGACCGTGCCGATCTTCTGCCGGTCCCACGGGTTGAAGGCGGTCGCCGCGCAGGACTCCGTCAGGCCGTAGCCCTCCAGGACGGTGAAGCCGATGCCGCGGAAGAAGTGGCCCAGGCGCTCGCCCAGCGGGGCGCCGCCGGAGATCGCGTACTCGCCGCGGCCGCCGAGGACCGCGCGCAGCTTGCTGTAGACGAGCACGTCGAACACCTTGTGCTTGATCCTCAGCCCGATGGAGGGACCCGACGCGGTGTCCCGCGCGCGGCTGTACGCGATCGCGGTGTCCGCCGCCTTGTCGAAGATCGCGCCCTTGCCGTCGGCCTGCGCCTTGGCGCGCGCCCCGTTGTAGACCTTCTCGAAGACGCGCGGCACGCCGAGGATCAGCGTCGGCCGGAAGGACGCCAGTTCGTCGGTGAGGTTCTTGATGTCCGGGACCGTGCCCAGCTTGATCGGCGCCATCATCGGGGCGATCTGCACCAGCCGGCCGAAGACGTGCGCGAGGGGCAGGAAGAGCAGCACGCTGCACTCCCCGGTGCGGAACAGCGGACGCAGCCGCTCCACCACGTTGCCGCACTCCGCGAAGAAGCTGCGGTGGGTGAGGACACAGCCCTTGGGCCGGCCGGTCGTGCCGGAGGTGTAGACGATGGTGGCCGGGTCGTCGGCCTTGGCGAGCGAGCTGCGCTCCTCGACCGCCTCGTCGGAGACGCCCTGGCCGAGCCGCCCGAGCTCCGCCACGCCCCCGCCCTCGATCTGCCAGACGTGTTTCAGGGCGGGCAGGGCGCCGCGCACCGACTCGACGGCCGCGGCGTGGGTGTCCAGCTCGACGAGGCAGGCGGTGGCGCCCGAGTCGGAGAGGATCCACCGCACCTGCTCCGGCGAGCTGGTCTCGTACACCGGCACGGTGACGGCGCCCGCGCACCAGATCGCGAAGTCCAGCAGCGTCCACTCGTACCGGGTGCGCGACATCAGGCCGACGCGGTCACCCGGCTGCACACCGGAGGCGATGAGGCCCTTGGCGGCGGCGTGCACCTCGGCCAGGAAGGCGGTGGCGGTCACGTCCTGCCAGGCACCGCCCGCCTTGCGCGCGATGACGGCGACGTCAGGGTGCTGCGCGGCGTTTCTGCGGACGATGTCGGTCAGGTTGCCGTCCGCAGGGACCTCGTACAGGGCCGGAAGGCTGAACTCGCGCAAGACTGCTGCTCCTCTTAGGGCGCCGGCGCCACGACGGTGTGCGATGCGACGGTGCGGTCCAAGGCTCGGGCGAGTGCTCGGGGTCGCCAAGGGCTGCGGGCCACTGGTTGAATTCCTGAGCACGACTGGACTGCCCGGACGTTACCCGCCGGTATGGCTTCTTCGACAGGGGGTCCCGGCGAGATGTTCGCTGCGTCACACAGATTGCTTTTTCTCGCGCACAGTAGTTCATCCACTTGCTGACTGGCCAGTAACCGCAGGTCCGGCTGCCACTGTTCACGTTTGCCCCACACGCCTACCCTTGATCGCCATGGCATCCACACCCTCCGGAAACCACAGGACGCGTGTTCATGTGGTCAGCGACGTCCACGGCAACGCGCGCGACCTGGCCCGGGCGGGCGACGGCGCGGACGCCCTGATCTGCCTCGGGGACCTCGTCCTCTTCCTCGACTACGCCGACCACTCGCGCGGCATCTTCCCCGACCTCTTCGGCGTGGAGAATGCCGACCGGATCGTCGCGCTGCGCACGGCCCGCCGCTTCGAGGAGGCCCGGGAACTGGGGGCGCGGCTGTGGGCTGGGGTCGGCGACGACCGGGCGGCGGTCGTCGAACGGGCGGTGCGGGGACAGTACGCCGAGATGTTCGCGGCGTTCCCGACCCCGACGTACGCCACCTACGGCAACGTCGACATGCCGCCGCTGTGGGCGGAGTACGCCGGTCCGGGGACGACCGTGCTGGACGGGGAGCGGGTGGAGATCGGGGGGCGGGTCTTCGGCTTCGTGGGCGGCGGCCTGCGCACGCCGATGCGCACGCCGTACGAGATCGACGACGAGGAGTACGCGGCGAAGATCGAGGCCGTGGGGGAGGTGGACGTGCTCTGCACGCACATCCCGCCCGAGGTGCCGGAACTCGTCTACGACACCGTCGCGCGCCGCTTCGAACGGGGCAGCCGGGCGCTGCTGGACGCGATCCGCCGCACCCGCCCCCGGTACTCGCTCTTCGGCCATGTCCACCAGCCGCTGGTGCGGCGGATGCGCATCGGGGCGACCGAATGCGTGAACGTGGGGCACTTCGCGGGGACCGGGAAGCCCTGGGCGCTGGAGTGGTGAGGGCCGGTGCCCCGCGGGCGCGCGCCACGGGGTGAAGGCGGCCGGTCGGGTGCGCGGTAGCCTTCACGCTGCACACACGTGCGCACGCCGGCGCACGGGTGACCTCTCCCTACCGGCCCGCATCTGTGAGGAGCCACGGCGATGGCGGAACACACCAGCTCGAGCATCACGATCGATGCGGCACCGGCCGAGGTCATGGCGGTCATCGCCGACTTCGCCCGCTACCCGGACTGGACCGGCGAGGTGAAGGAGGCGGAGGTCCTCGGCACCGACAGCGCCGGCCGCGCCGAGCAGGTACGGCTGGTCATGGACGCGGGCGCGATCAAGGACGACCAGACGCTGGCGTACACCTGGAGCGGTGCGCACGAGGTGTCCTGGACGCTGGTGAAATCCCAGATGCTGCGGTCGCTGGACGGCTCGTACCTCCTCGCGCCGGCGGGCGGCGGCACCGAGGTCACCTACCGGCTGACGGTGGACGTCAAGATCCCCATGCTCGGCATGATCAAGCGCAAGGCCGAGAAGGTCATCATCGACCGCGCGCTGGCGGGACTGAAGAAGCGGGTGGAGTCGGGCCGGTAACACGGCTCCCGGCGCGGACGCGAGCGTCGCCGGGCCTGCCGCTCCTGCGCCGGCTGGGGGCCTGCCAGGGGCCGCCGCCCCCGCGCCGGTGTCGCACAGGTGCAGCCGGCGCCCACCGGTGAGCGGGGCCGCCACCTCGGTGTCCGTTACCGTTCACCCTCATGCGCACCCTCCTGATCACCGGCCCCGGCGGCAGTGGCCGTACGACCGTTGCCGCGGCCACCGCACTCGGGGCGGCCGGTGCCGGCGTCAAGACGCTCGTGCTCAGCGCCGACCGTGCCGACACCCTCGGGGCCGCGCTCGGCGTGCCGACCGGGGCCGCCCCGGCACGGGTCACGCCCGCCCTCACCGCCTGGCGCCCCGACGCCGCCGCCGGCTTCCGCGACGACCTCGCCGGCTTCCAGGACCGCGCCTCCACCGTCCTCGACCTGCTCGGCGCCTCCCGGCTGGACCCGGAGGAGGTCACCCCGCTGCCCGGCGCGGAGGAGCTGACCCTGCTGCGCGCGCTGCGGGACGCCGCCCTCTCCGAGTCCCACGACCTCCTCGTCGTCGACCTGCCGCCCACCCCGCAGGCCCTCGCCCTCCTCGCCCTCCCCGAGGAACTCCGCCGCTACCTGCGCCGCCTCCTCCCTCCCGAACGGCAGGCCGCCCGCGCCCTGCGCCCCGTCCTCGGACGCCTCGCCGGCGTCCCCATGCCCGCCGAGTGGCTGTACGAGACGACCGCCCGCTGGGACCTGGAGCTGGCCGCCGTGCAGGCCGTCCTCGCCGACCGGCGGACCGCCGTACGCCTCGTCGCCGAGCCGGGACCGGCCGGTGACGACGCCGTGCGCGACGCGCGCCTCGGTCTCGCGCTGCGCGCCCTGCCCGTCGAGTCCCTCGTCGCCAACCGCGTCCTGCCGGAGACGGCCGACGGCGGCGGCCCCCTCGCCGGGCTCGTGGCCCAGCAGCGGAAGTTCCTGGGGGAGTGGGACGACGCCCGGACCGTCGCCCACCTCGGCCGCGACCCCCGCGGCGGCGACGACCTCGCCGCGCTCTGCGTCCCCGGCGCCGACCCGGAGCCCTCCCCGGTCGAGTGGCCGGTGTCCGACCGGCTGGCCGACGACGGTGTGCTCGTGTGGCACATCCCCCTGCCCGGCGTCATACGCGACGACCTCGACCTCGTCCGGCGCGGCGACGAACTCGTCGTCACCGCCGGTCCGTTCCGCCGGATCGTCGCCCTGCCCTCCGCCCTGCGCCGCTGTACCGTCGACGGAGCCGGCCTGCGCGAGGGCGAACTGCGCGTCCGGTTCGCACCGGATCCCGCGCTGTGGCCGCGGACCCGGTGAACGCCGTACCGCCGTTCGGGTACCGTCGGAGAGACGAACCGTAGTCAGGAGTCCGTCATGAGCGAAGAGCTCCCCCCGCCCGACGCCGGTCAGCACGAGGCCGCCGTCGAGGAGCCGCGCGCCACCGACGACGACGCCTGGGCCACCGCCTGCGCCGAGGACCTCGCGGCGGAGAAGGCCCGCCGCCAGGACCGCAACGGCCCGCCTCCCGGCTCCGCCGCCGAGGAACTGCGCAAGTTCGTCGACACCGTCGCCGACAAGCTCGCCGGCCTCCAGTCCTCCCCCCTGCTCGGCGCGGTCGCCGGACCCGCCGCCCAGCAGGTGGTGCGCCAGGTCGTCCAGCAGGCCAAGGCCGCCGTCGAACCCGTCGTGGAGCGCAACCCGGACGTCTTCGACCACCTCGCCAAGGCCGGCGGCGAACTGCTCGCCGCCTACCGCTCCGCCGTCCAGCACCAGGAGACGCGCTGGACCGCCCGCGCCCACGACCCGGCCCAGGACCCGCGCGGGCGTCCCGAGGGCGACGAGGGCACCGGCGGCCCCGGGCAGCGCATCGACCTGGACTGACCCACCCCCCTCGCCGTCGCCCGGCGCGTCCGCCGGGCGGACGGCCGGACCTCGACGGCAGGGCCTCGGGTACGGTTGGCCGTAGCGGGGCTCGACCGAAACTGAGGGATTCATGGGACTCACCATCGGCGTCGACATCGGCGGCACGAAGATCGCGGCCGGCGTGGTCGACGAGGAAGGCAACATCCTCTCGACCTTCAAGGTGCCCACCCCCACCACGCCCGAGGCCATCGTGGACGCCATCGCCTCGGCGGTGGAGGGGGCGCGCGCCGGGCACGACATCGTCGGCGTGGGCATCGGCGCCGCCGGATACGTCAACCGGCAGCGCTCGACGGTCTACTTCGCGCCGAACATCGACTGGCGCAACGAGCCGCTCAAGGAGAAGGTCGAGGCCCGCGTGGGCCTCCCGGTCGTCGTGGAGAACGACGCCAACGCCGCGGCCTGGGGCGAGTACAAGTTCGGCGCCGGCAAGGGCCACCGCAACGTCATCTGCATCACGCTCGGCACCGGTCTCGGCGGCGGCATCATCATCGGCAACAAGCTGCGCCGCGGACACTTCGGCGTGGCCGCCGAGTTCGGCCACATCCGCATGGTGCCGGACGGCCTGCTGTGCGGCTGCGGCTCGCAGGGCTGCTGGGAGCAGTACGCCTCCGGCCGCGCCCTCGTGCGGTACGCCAAGCAGCGTGCCAACGCCACCCCCGAGCGCGCCGAGGTGCTCCTGGGCCTCGGCGACGGCACCCCCGACGGCATCGAGGGCAAGCACATCTCCATGGCCGCCCGCCAGGGCGACCCGGTCGCGGTCGACTCCTACCGCGAGCTCGCCCGCTGGGCCGGCGCCGGCCTCGCCGACCTCGCCTCCCTCTTCGACCCGTCCGCCTTCATCGTCGGCGGCGGCCTCTCCGACGAGGGCGACCTGGTGCTCGACCCGATCCGCACGTCCTACAAGCGCTGGCTGGTCGGGGGCAACTGGCGCCCGGTCGCCGACGTGATCGCCGCCCAGCTCGGCAACAAGGCGGGCCTGGTGGGCGCGGCCGACCTGGCCCGCGAGCCCGACCCGATCATGTGACGGACACCGCCCGAGGCACCGGCGGCCCCGCACCCCGTGAGGGGTGCGGGGCCGCCCGCTTTCGCGGCTTCGTCTTCGTGGCTTCGTCTTCGCGGCTCCGCCTTCGTGGCTTCGTCTTCGAGGGTCCGCCCATGACGGACCGCCGCCCTCCCCGCCCGCTCACGACCTATCGTGACGGTATGGTGACGCCTCCGCTCGACAGCTCCCGCACCGAAGCCGACGGCTCCGCCGTCCTCCGCGTCCTCAGCTACAACATCCGCTCGATGCGCGACGACACCGCCGCCCTCGCCCGCGTGATCGCCGCCTGCGCCCCCGACCTGGTCCTCGTCCAGGAAGCCCCCCGCTTCTTCCGCTGGCGCAAGAAGCTCGCCCGGCTGGCGGCCGCCTCCGGGCAGGTGGTCCTCACCGGCGGTGGCACGGCCGCCGGACCGGCCGTCCTGTGCTCACTGCGGGCGACCGTCGAGCGCACCGAGGACGTGCTCCTGCCCCTCACCCCCGGACAGCACCGGCGCGGTCTCGCCACCGCGGTCGTCCGCTTCGGGGGCGCCCGGCTGGGTGTCCTCGGCTGTCATCTCGGTCTGCACCGGGGCGAGCGGTACGACCAGGCCGGGATGGTGCTCGACCGGCTCGCCGGGATGGGCGTGGAACACGCCGTCGTGGGCGGCGACCTCAACGAGGGGCCGGGCGGCCGCGCCTTCGCCCGCCTCACCGCCGGCCTCCAGGACTGCCGGGCCGCGGCTCCCTGGGGCGGCGACCTCACCTTCCCGTCCACCGGCCCCGACCGCCGCATCGACGCGATCCTCGTGACCAAGGGGGTGGAGGTACTGGGCTGCGGAGTCCCCGTCGGACACCCCGGGGTCACGGACGCCGACCTGAGGGCGGCCACGGACCACCTCCCGGTGCTGGCCGCCCTCAGAGTGCCGAGCGCCTAGTGTCCTGAGCCGGCGACAGGGCTCAGGTGTGTCGTCCCGGGACGACGGGCGGTCGGGGTCAGACCACCGCTCCGCTTCCCGGATCGCCGTCGTCCTCGTCGTCCGTCCGCATCCGTGCCACCAGCGTGGCGAAGCCGCCGAGGAAGCCGCCGATGCCGACCGTCGCCAGCCACCAGGTCATCTCCCAGCCGAGCAGCACCGACAGCAGGAGCAGGAGAGGACCGCCGACCACCCCGAGCCAGGCGAATCGGGCGGTCGTGTCGGCGGCGGGCAGCGGCGGCGGCTCGGGAGGGACGAAGTGACCCTCGTCGTCCTCGTCGAAGTCGGCCTCGGACGGCTTGCCGGGCGTGTAGTCGCGCGGGCCGACGCCGGGCGCGAAGGAGACCGAACCGCCCAGCGGCTTCACGGGCTCGTCCCCGTCCCCGGCCTTGTCCCCGGAACTGGAACCGGAACCGGGCTCGGAACCGGAACCGGAACCGGAACCGGGCTCGGAACCGGAACCGGGCTCGGAACCGATGCCGGAACCGGCGCTGGAGTCGGCGCCCGGACCGGAGCCGGAAGCCGGGCCGTCGGCGGTGCCGGTGCCGGTGCCGGTGCCGGGGCCGGTGCCGACGGCGGCGGGACCGGAGCCGTCGGCGTTCGGCTCCGCCTCCAGCAGTGCCAGGTCCTCGACCGACTTGAACGGCTTGGCGCCCGGCGGATCCGCGGGCTCCTCGCCGTACCCCGCGACGATCGCCGCCCACGCGGCCTCCTCGTCGAAGGGCACGCTCTGCTCCTCCGGCTCCCGGCCGCGGCCGCCCGCGCGATCGTCGCGGTGCCCGCGGCCTTCGCGGTCCTCGCGCCTCTCGCGGTCCCCGCGGTCCTCGCGGTCGGAGTCGTGCTCAGCCACCTGCCGTCGTCCCTTCCTTGCCGACACCGGGTGCGAGCCGGCCGATGAACGCGAGGCTCTCCTCGAAGATCCGGTCCGCGTCGTGGTCCAACGTCGCCACGTGGTAGCTCTGTTCCAGCAGCACCTCGGTCACGTCCGTCGACGACACCCGGCTCAGGATCCGGGCCGGGTCGGCGGCCGGCACGACATGGTCGCGCGCGCTGCGCAGGAGCAGCAGCGGCTGGGTGACCTGCGGCAGTTCCCCGTCGACCAGCCGCAGGAAGACCCGCAGGGAGTGCGCCGCGTGCAGCGGCACCCGGTCGTAGCCGATCTCCTCGACGCTCTCCTTCGCGATGTCGCTCGTGATCCCCTTCACCGTCCGCACCAGGTGGCGGGCGACGGGGAGGGCGTACGCGGACAGGCCGTGCACCTTGTTCGCCGGGTTGACGAGGACGACCCCGCCGACGCCGTCGCCGTGCTGCGCGGCGAGCCGCAGGGCCAGGGCGCCGCCCATCGACAGGCCGGCCACGAACACCCGGGCGCAGCGGTCGCGCAGGACGCGCAGTTCGCGGTCCAGCTCCGCGTACCAGTCGGGCCAGCCGGTGACCGCCATGTCCTCCCAGCGGGTGCCGTGCCCCGGCAGCAGGGGCAGGGCGACGGTCAGACCGTGCCCGGCGAGGTGCCGCGCCCAGGGGCGCAGCGACTGCGGGGAACCGGTGAAGCCGTGACAGAGGAGGACTCCGACCTCTCCGCCTTCATGGCGGTACGGCTCGGCTCCAGCAAGGACCGGCACCTTCGGTCTCCCGTCTCGTCAGGTGGTCGGGTGGTCGGGTGGTCTCCAGGGCAGGGGCGTGTGCTTCACCGTACGCGACCGCACTGACACCGACCAGGGTCGTCGGGACCATTGACGCCGCGCCGGGTTAAGGTCTGATCGACACACACAGGAGGCACTCGGTTGTTGTACGGCGCGATGAAGGTTTCCATCGGGGGGCCACTGAAGATGATCTTCAGGCCCTGGGTGGAAGGCCTGGAGAACGTTCCCGCCGAGGGCCCCGCGATCCTGGCGAGCAACCACCTGTCGTTCTCGGACTCGTTCTTCCTGCCCGCGGTCCTCGACCGCAAGGTCACGTTCATCGCCAAGGCCGAGTACTTCACCACGCCCGGCGTGAAGGGCCGGCTGACGGCGGCCTTCTTCAAGGGCGTCGGCCAGCTGCCGGTGGACCGCTCCGGTGCGCGCGGCGCGGGCGAGGCGGCGATCAGGAGCGGCATAGAGGTCCTGGAGAGCGGTGAGCTGTTCGGGATCTACCCGGAGGGCACCCGCTCGCCCGACGGCCGCCTCTACCGGGGCAAGCCCGGCGGCCTCGCGCGCGTGGCGCTGGCCACGGGCGCGCCGGTGATCCCCGTCGCCATGATCGACACCGAGAAGATCCAGCCGCCCGGCCAGGTGATGCCGAAGGTGATGCGGCCCGGCATCCGCATCGGCAAGCCGCTGGACTTCAGCCGCTACCACGGCATGGACCACGACCGCTTCGTGCTCCGCGCGCTGACCGACGAGGTCATGTACGAGATCATGAAGCTCTCCGGCCAGGAGTACGTCGACATGTACGCGACCGCCGCCAAGCGGCAGATCGCGGAGGCGGCGAAGGCCGAGAAGGAGGCCGGGAAGGCCGGCCGGGAAGCCGAGAAGGCCGCGAAGGCGGCGCTCGCCCAGGCGGAGAAGGACCAGGCGGACAAGGAGAAGTCCGAGAGAACCGAGTCCTAGGGCGTGTGACACGCCCGGGACACGGCAGTCTGGGACAGGGGGGTGGGGGACGTGCCGAAGCGCGAGAGAGTCATGAGGATGTCGGTCGAGCTGCCGCTGTGGCGTGCGCTCACCGCCTACCGGGTCCTCACCATGCTGTACGCGGTCGGTCTCTTCGCCACCGCCTACGACCGGTTCGTCCGCCCCGGCCTCGCCATCGGCTACTACGTCGTCCTGTGCGGCTGGACCCTCGCCACCCTGCCCCGCGTGCAGAACGCGGCCGCCTGTACCAAGCGGTTCCTCGCCGTCGACCTCACCGTCGCGCTCACCGGCATTCTGCTGACCCCGCTCGCCGACACCCACCAGCGGATCGTCGAGGGCGGGCCGACGCTGCCGTCGATATGGACCGCCGGGTCGGTCCTCGCGTTCGCCGTCAAGGGCGGCTGGCGCTGGGCCGCGTTCGCGTCCACCGCCGTCGCCGTCGCCAACCTCCTGGAGCGCGGCGCCCCCGCCCGCGACACCGTCCACAACGTGATCCTCGTCTGGGTCGCCGCCATCGCCATCGGCTACGTCGTCGAGGTGGCCCGCGCCTCCGAGCGCACCCTCGCCCGCGCCCTGGAGATCGAGGCCGCGACCCGGGAACGGGAGCGGCTCGCCCGCGACATCCACGACAGCGTCCTGCAGGTGCTGGCCATGGTGCAGCGGCGGGGCGCGGTCATCGGCGGCGAGGCGGCCGAACTGGGCAGGATGGCCGGCGAGCAGGAGGTCGCGCTGCGCACCCTGGTCTCCGGCGGGCTCGTGCCCCCGTCCCGGGTGTCGGAGGACGAGGCCGAGGGGGCCGTCGTCCGCACGGTGGAGGTCCGCCCGGCCGGCGGGGAGGACGGGGACGGCGACGGGCCCGTGGACCTGCGTGCGCTGCTCGCGCCCTTCGCCGCGGCCCGGATCAGCCTCGCCGAGCCCGGCGCCCCGGTGCCGCTGCCGCCCGCCGCCGCCCGGGAACTGGCCGCGGCCGTCGGGGCCGCGCTGGACAACGTGCGCCGGCACGCGGGGGAGGGCGCCCGGGCCTGGATCCTGGTCGAGGACGAGCCCGACGCGGTGATCGTCACCGTACGGGACGACGGGCCGGGCATTCCGGAGGGGCGGCTCGCGCAGGCCGAGGGCGAGGGACGGCTCGGGGTCGCCCAGTCGATCCGGGGCCGGCTGCGGGACCTCGGCGGCAGCGCCGAGCTGGTCTCGACACCGGGACAGGGCACGGAGGTCGAACTGACCGTGCCGAAGAAGGACATGACGGACGCACGGGGGAAGGCGGGCACGCGATGAGCGGAGAGCAGGGCGGCGGCGCGGGAGCGCAGGGCCCGATCAAGGTCATGGTGGTCGACGACCACCCCATGTGGCGCGACGCCGTCGCCCGGGACCTCGCCGAGTCCGGGTTCGAGGTGGTGGCCACCGCCGGCGACGGCGAGCAGGCCGTGCGCCGCGCCCGCGCCACCACGCCCGACGTGCTCGTGCTGGACCTGAACCTGCCGGTGAAACCGGGTGTGCAGGTCTGCAAGGAGGTCGTCGGCGCGAACCCCGCCCTGCGCGTCCTCGTCCTCTCCGCGAGCGGCGAGCACGCCGACGTGCTGGAGGCGGTGAAGTCCGGCGCGACCGGCTACCTGCTGAAGTCGGCGTCCACGGAGGACCTGCTGGACGCGGTGCGCCGTACGGCCGTCGGCGACCCGGTGTTCACCCCCGGCCTCGCCGGCCTGGTCCTCGGCGAGTACCGCCGCCTCGCCTCCGAACCCGCCCCCGCCACCGGCACCGACGAGCCGAACGCACCCCGGCTGACCGACCGCGAGACGGAGGTGCTGCGCCTGGTCGCCAAGGGGCTGAGCTACAAGCAGATCGCCGAACGCCTCGTCATCTCCCACCGCACGGTGCAGAACCACGTGCAGAACACCCTCGGCAAGCTCCAGCTGCACAACCGCGTCGAACTGGTCCGGTACGCGATAGAGCGCGGCCTCGACGACGAGTGACCCCGGCGCCGCCGCCCGTCGACACCCCGGCCGTTCACCGGAATGGTGCCGCCCCGGGCGTATCGGTGTGAGCTGGATCACTACTACCGTGACTCTTCGTCGGGCCACCGCGGCGAAGGGACACGTCCATGCGCGTCGGAGTACTGACCGGAGGCGGCGACTGCCCCGGCCTCAACGCCGTCATCAGAGCCGTCGTCCGCAAGGGGGTGCAGGAGTACGGCCATGAGTTCGTCGGCTACCGGGACGGCTGGCGGGGTCCCCTCGACGGCACCTCGGTCCGCCTCGACATCCCGGCCGTGCGCGGCATCCTGCCCCGCGGCGGCACCGTCCTCGGCTCCTCGCGGACCAACCCGCTGAAGACCGAGGACGGCATCCGCCGCATCAAGGACACCCTCGCCGGGCACGGGGTCGACGCCCTGATCACCATCGGCGGCGAGGACACCCTCGGCGTCGCCGCCCGCCTGTCCGACGAGCACGGAGTGCCCTGCGTCGGCGTGCCGAAGACGATCGACAACGACCTGTCCGCCACCGACTACACCTTCGGCTTCGACACGGCGGTCTCCATCGCCACGGAGGCCATCGACCGCCTGCACACCACCGCCGAGTCCCATATGCGGGTGCTGGTGGTGGAGGTGATGGGCCGTCACGCCGGCTGGATCGCCCTGCACTCGGGCCTGGCCGGCGGTGCCAACGTCATCCTCGTCCCCGAGCAGCCCTTCGACGTCGAGCAGGTCTGCGCCTGGGTCACCTCCCGCTTCCGGTCCTCGTACGCGCCGATCGTGGTCGTCGCCGAGGGGGCGGTGCCCAGGGACGGCGACGCCGTGCTGAAGGACCAGTCCCTCGACTCCTTCGGGCACGTCCGCCTCTCCGGCGTGGGCGAGTGGCTCGCCAAGGAGATCGAGAAGCGGACGGGCAAGGAGGCCCGCACGACGGTGCTGGGCCACGTCCAGCGCGGCGGGACGCCGAGCGCCTTCGACCGCTGGCTCGCCACCCGGTTCGGCCTGCACGCCGTCGACGCCGTCCACGAACGCGACTTCGGCACGATGGTCGCCCTGCGCGGCACGGACATCGTCCGGGTGCCGCTCGCGGAGGCGACGGCCCGGCTGAAGACGGTGGACCCGAAGCTGTACGCGGAGGTGGGGGTGTTCTTCGGCTGAAGCCCCGGCGCGGGTCCTATATTCGGCCCGTCAGCCGACGGAACGCAGGCCTACGGAACGGGAGCGGCCATGGAGATCCTCGCCTTCGGCGTCCAGGCGGACGAGAGGCCCCTCATCGAGCAGGCCTTCATCGCCCCCCACGAGGTCCGCTGCCTGGACGTGTTCCTCACCGAGGACACCGCCCCCATCGCCGCCGGCCACGAGGTGATCTCCACCAGCGTCAACGCCGACCTCGGCGCGCCCGTCCTCGAGGCCCTCGCGGCCGGCGGCACCCGGATGATCGCCCAGCGCTCCACCGGCTTCAACAACATCGACCTCGACGTCGCCGAACGGCTCGGCATGACCGTCGCCCGCGTCTCGTCCTACTCGCCCTACTCCGTCGCCGAGTTCGCGTGGACCCTGGCCCTGGCGGTCAACCGCCGGGTCGTCCGGGCCTCCACCCGCACCCGCGACTTCGACTTCCGCCTCGACGGCCTGATGGGCCGCGACCTGCACGGCCGCACGGCCGGTGTGCTCGGCACGGGCAAGATCGGCGAGGCCTTCACCCGGATCGCCCACGGGTTCGGCATGCGCCTGCTGGGCTGGGACGTCGCCGAGAACCCCGCCTGCATGGAACTCGGCATGCGGTACGTCACCAAGGAGCGGCTCCTCGCCGAGTCCGACGTGGTCAGCCTGCACGTCCCCCTGATGGCGGAGACCCGGCACCTCATCGACGCCGCCGCCCTGAAGACCATGAAGGCCGACGCCATCCTGGTCAACTCCAGCCGCGGCGGGCTGATCGACACCGCGGCCCTCGTCGCGGAGCTGCGCGAGGGCCGCTTCACCGGCGTCGGCCTGGACGTCTACGAGGCGGAGGCGGGCCTGTTCTTCCTCGACAAGTCCCTGGAGGCCATCTCGGACGACACCCTGGCCCGCCTGGTCACCTTCCCCAACGTCCTGGTCACCTCCCACCAGGCGTACTACACCGCGGACGCCGTCGGCGAGATCGTCGACGCCACGGTGCGCAACGTCGTGGACTACAGCGCGGGCCGCCGCTCGGAGAACGTGCTGGTGCCGCGGAACTGACCCACCAGCTCCCGGACGACGGCCGCCCCGTTCAGCGTGAGCACCGACTCCGGATGGAACTGCACCCCGGCGAAGCCCGGCCCGCGCAGGGCGTGCACCTCGCCGTTCGCGGCCCGGCTCACCTCCACCCGGTGCGCCGCCAGCGCCGCCAGGGCGTCGCCGTCGCACCGCGCCACGAAGCTGTTGTAGAAGCCGACCGTCTCCGGCCGCCCGAACAGGTCGATCTCCGTCTGCGCCCCCTGGTACGGCACCTCCTTGCGGACGATGTCCAGCCCCAGCTCCGCCGCGATCAGCTCGTGCCCGAGGCAGACGCCGAGCACGCCGTGCCGGTGCTGCCGGACGACCCGCGCGGTCAGGTCCCGCAGGAACGCCATCTTGGGGTCGCCCAGGTCGGACGGGTCACCGGGACCGGGGCCCAGGACGAGCGGCCCCCCGTGCGCGAGCACCGCCTCCCGCAGCCCCGGCTCGTCGTACCGCCGTACCGACACCTCCAGCCCGCCCGACCGCAGCACGTGCGCCAGCATCGCGGTGAAGGTGTCCTCGGCGTCGACCACGAGGGCGTGCCCGTCCAGCTCCCGGGTCCGCTCCTGCATCCGCAGCCAGAACGGCGCCAGCGCGTCCCGCCGCCCGTCCAGCGCGGCCCGCACCCGCGGGTCGTCGGCGAGCCGGGGCCGCGCGGCCTCCGTGCGCGGCCGCCCCGGCCGCACCCCCAGCGCGGCCAGCACCCCCGCCGCCTTGGCGTGCGTCTCGGCGACCTCGCCCGTCGGGTCCGAGCCGCGCACCAGCGTGGCCCCGACCGGCACCCGCAGCCGCCCGGCCGCGTCGATGTCGGCGGTGCGGATGAGGATCGGAGAGTCCAGGGTCTGGGCGCCGCCCGAGTCCCTGCCGATCAGCGCCAGCGCCCCCGCGTAGTAGCCGCGCCCGCCGGTCTCGTACCGCTCGATCACCCGGCAGGCGTTCTGCACGGGCGAGCCGGTGACGGTCGCCGCGAACATGGTCTCGCGCAGCACGTCCCGCACGTCCAGCGAGGACTTCCCGCGCAGCTCGTACTCGGTGTGCGCGAGGTGCGCCATCTCCTTCAGCCGCGGCCCGACCACCACCCCGCCCATGTCGCCGACCGTGCACATCATCTTGAGCTCCTCGTCGACGACCATCGACAGCTCCTCGATCTCCTTGCCGTCGGCGAGGAACCGCAGCAGGTGCTCGGGGGTCGGGCCCCCGTCCGGGTAGCGGTACGTCCCGCTGATCGGGTTCATCACGACCGTCCCGCCGGACATGCGCACGTGCACCTCGGGGCTGGCCCCGACCAGGGTGCGTTCCCCGGTGTGCACCACGAACGTCCAGTACGCGCCCCGCTCGCCCTCCAGCAGCCGCCGGAACAGCGCGAGCGCGTCCGCCCGGGAGAAGCCGGCGACCTCCCCCTCGTACGTCCGCCGGATGACGAAGTTCGCCCCCTCGCCCCGCCCGATCTCGTCCCGCAGTACCCGGCCGACGATCTCCGCGTACTCCTCGTCGCCGACGTCGAAGCCGCCGCCCGTGACACGGACCTCGTGCGCGGGGAGCTGCGCCAGGGCCTCGGCGAGCGGGATCCCGTACCGCTCCTCGGGGACCAGGACGGTGAGCGGGGTGCCGTCGTCGCGGACGTCGAAGCCGCGCTCGCGGATCTGCCGGAAGGGGACCAGGGCGAGGCCCTCGTCGGGCAGGTCGGCCAGGCGGTCGTGGTCGGTGACCGGGCCGATGAGCAGGTCGACGGTGTTCTCGTCGTGGCCCGGCGTGCGGCGGCGCAGCAGGGCGAACGGGCGGGGATCGTCCAGCAGGTCGAGCAGGTGCATGGGTTCCGTGTCCTTCTCGTGGGGAGGGACGGCCCGTGCCCGGAAAGCACCGAAGGCCGCCCCTCGGGCGGCCTTCGCGAAGTCGTGCGTACGCGCAGTCAGTGGGCCGCCGGATGAGCGGTCCACCACCAGTTCTGGGTCGAAAGCGCGAACATGCGACGCACCCTACCCCACACGCCCCGCGTCGACAGGTGAGCGGAAGCCCGTCTCACCTGTCGAGCCGGGCTAAAACGACTGGACACGACCCCGTAATGTTGAGGACGTGACCGTGAACGCTAAGACCAGCGCGAGCGCTGGCAACACCTGGCGAAACCTGCCCGCGGCGCAGCAGCCCGAGTACCCCGACGCCGAGGCTCTGCGCGCAGTGATCGCGGACCTCGAGTCGTATCCGCCGCTCGTCTTCGCGGGCGAGTGCGACCAGCTGCGCGCCCGGATGGCGGCCGTCGCCAAGGGCGAGGCGTTCCTCCTCCAGGGCGGCGACTGCGCCGAGGCCTTCGACGCGGTGTCCGCCGACCACATCCGCAACAAGCTCAAGACGCTGCTCCAGATGGGCGCCGTGCTCACGTACGCCGCGTCCGTGCCGGTGGTGAAGGTCGGCCGGATCGCCGGCCAGTACTCCAAGCCGCGGTCCAAGCCGACCGAGACCCGCGACGGCGTGACGCTGCCGACCTACCGGGGCGACTCCGTCAACGGCTTCGACTTCACCGAGGCGGCCCGGATTCCGGACCCCGAGCGGCTGAAGCGGATGTACCACACGTCGGCGTCCACGCTGAACCTGGTGCGCGCCTTCACCACCGGCGGCTACGCCGACCTGCGCCAGGTCCACGCCTGGAACCAGGACTTCGTGAAGTCGTCCCCCTCCGGCCAGCGCTACGAGCAGCTCGCCCGCGAGATCGACAACGCGCTGAACTTCATGCACGCCTGCGGGGCGGACCCGGAGGAGTTCAAGACGGTCGAGTTCTACTCCTCGCACGAGGCGCTGCTGCTCGACTACGAGTCGGCGCTCACCCGCGTCGACTCGCGCACGGGACAGCTGTACGACGTCTCCGCGCACATGGTGTGGATCGGTGAGCGCACGCGCCAGCTGGACCACGCGCACATCGAGTTCGCCTCGAAGATCCGCAACCCCATCGGCATCAAGCTGGGGCCCTCGACGACGGCCGAGGAGGCGCTCCAGTACGTCGAGCGCCTCGACCCGGACCGCGAGCCGGGCCGGCTGACCTTCATCGTGCGCATGGGCGCCGACAAGGTCCGCGACAAGCTGCCCGAGCTGGTGGAGAAGGTCACGGCGTCGGGCGCGACCGTGGCCTGGGTGACCGACCCGATGCACGGCAACACCTTCGAGGCGGCCTCCGGGCACAAGACGCGCCGCTTCGACGACGTGCTGGACGAGGTCAAGGGCTTCTTCGAGGTCCACAAGGGCCTCGGCACCCACCCGGGCGGCATCCACGTCGAGCTGACCGGTGACGACGTCACCGAGTGCGTGGGCGGCGGCGACGAGATCTTCGTCGACGACCTGCACCAGCGCTACGAGACGGCGTGCGACCCGCGGCTGAACCGCAGCCAGTCGCTCGACCTGGCGTTCCTCGTCGCGGAGATGTACCGGGACCAGTAGCGGTTCGCCTGTTGCAGGAACGTGCACTGGGGCGCGGATCACATACGATCCGCGCCCCACAGCACTTTTACGGCACCTGTGGCCCGGGTAAGGTTAGGTTAGCCTCACCGATCAACGGGTTCCAGCCATGTCGGTTCGGCGTCACTCATGTTCCCGGCGGGAGGTGGACCGCGTGTTCGTCTGTAGCTGCTTCGGTGTGACCGAAGCGCAGGTCAAGCAGCACGCGGAGAACGGGGCCTGTACGCCCCGGCAGATCGCCTCCGCCTGTAAGGCCGGCACGGACTGCGGGTCCTGTGTACGTCGGATTCAGGCCATACTCGGCCGCGGCGCGTGCCCGCGCCGTGAGCTCGCGGACCAGGGCAGGCCGGTCCTCTCCGAGCTGGACGAAGCGGCCTGACTCAGCTCTCCGGCTGCTCGATTAGCTGCGCGATGTACAGCGCCTCGCCGAGCTTCTCCAGCAGGTCCAGCTGGGTGTCGAGGTAGTCGATGTGGTGCTCCTCGTCCGCGAGGATCGACTCGAAGATGTTCGCGGACGTGATGTCGCCCTTCTCGCGCATCACCTTGATCCCGCGCCGGAGGCGGTCGATGGCCTCGACCTCGACCTGCCGGTCGGCCTCGAACATCTCCTTGACGGTCTGGCCCACGCGGACGTGGAACAGGCGCTGGTAGTTCGGCAGGCCCTCCAGGAAGAGGATCCGGTCGGTGAGCACCTCCGCGTGCTTCATCTCGTCGAACGACTCGTGCCGCGTGTACTTCGCGAGTTTCGTCCAGCCGAAGTTCTCCTGCATCTTGGCGTGGAGGAAGTACTGGTTGATCGCGGTGAGCTCGCCGGTGAGCTGCTCGTTGAGGAACTCGATGACCTCGGGGTCGCCCTGCATCGCAGAGGCTCCTTCCACGTGGGGATTTCGGGAGGTTGCCGCCGCATGATGTCACCGGCGCGCAAGATCGTCCAGTAAGTGCGTACTTAGTAAGTAAGTGCATGCTTAGTAGGAGTTGTACGTTTTCAGGCGGGGTCGGTCACCCCCATCGTTCCCGGTCTGTCAGGATGGACTCATGGGTCATCCGGTGGAGCGAGAACCAGGAGAGGCAGCAGCGTCCGAGCTTCCGCCGGGGCAGCGACTACAGCGGGGCTGGCCCGTCACGCACTACGGACCAGTACCCAGATTCCGGCCCGAACGCTGGGAGTTCCGGGTCTTCGGTGTCACCGCCGACGGCGACAAGCACTGCTGGACCCACGAGGAGTTCACGGCCCTGCCGTACACCACGGTCGTGGCCGATCTGCACTGCGTGACGAAGTTCAGCATGCTCGGCGCCGAGTGGGGCGGGATCCCCGCCCGGACGATCCTGGACATCGCGCCCCCCGCGGACGACGTCACCCATGTGATGGTGTGGGCGGAGTACGGTTTCAGCTCCAACCTGCGCCTGTCGGACTTCGCCTCCGACCGCACCCTCTTCGCCACCCACAAGGACGGCGAACTGCTCACCGCCGAGCACGGCTTCCCGCTCCGCCTGATCGTCCCCCACCTGTACGCCTGGAAGGGCCCCAAGTGGGTCCGCGGTGTCGAGTACATGACGGCCGACCGCCGTGGCTTCTGGGAGGAGCGCGGCTACCACAACATCGGCGACCCCTGGCGGGAACAGCGCTACTCGTACCAGGAGGAGCCGGGGGACGGCCCGGAACTCTGACCTGCGGGATTCCGCACGCAGGTCGCTCGGCGCCTCAGCCGTCCCGCAGCTTCTTCAGCCGTTCCACGTCCGCCGCGTGCCCCTCCTGCCCGCCCGGGGTCTCGATGACCAGGGGGACTCCCGCAGTCGCCGGGTGGGTCATCAGAGCCCGGAACGGGTCCTCGCCGATGTGTCCGGCGCCGATGTTCGCGTGCCGGTCCTTGTGGGCGCCGACGACGTCCTGGGAGTCGTTGGCATGGATCAGCTTCAGCCGGCCCTCACCCACCGTGTCCACCAGCAGATCGAGGGTCCGGTGCATCCCGGACGGCCCGGTCAGGTCGTGGCCGGCCGCGAAGACGTGGCAGGTGTCCAGGCACACGCCCAGCTTCGGATGGGCGTCCAGCGCCTCGAAGTACGGCCCGAAGTCCCAGGTCCGCGAGCAGAGCGAGGAGCCCTGGCCGGCGGTCGACTCCAGCAGCAGGAACGGGTCGTCGTCGTGGGTCAGCTCGTCCAGCAGCGGCAGCAGGCGCTCACGGACCTGCCGCAGCGCCACCGACCGCTCCCGCCCGCCCGTCGCGCTCCCGGTGTGCACGACCACGCCCAGCGCGCCGATCTCCCGGCCGCGGCGCAGCGAGTGCCGCAGCGACTCCACCGACTTCTCGACCGTGGCCTCGGTGTGCGAGCCGAAGTTGATCAGATACGGCGCGTGCACGTACGCCGGGATCGACTCCGCCGCGCACGCCTCCCGGAACGCCTCGTCCTGCCGGGGATTGCCGACCGGGGTGGCCCAGCCGCGCGGGTTCGCCACGAAGACCTGGACCGTCTCCGCCTTGAGCTCACGGGCGTACGACAGCCCCACGGAGTGCAGTCCGCCGGCCACCGGGACATGGCCGCCGACGGGATTGCGGGACGGGAAGGGGGAGGCGGGGGCGGCGGCGGGGCACTGCTGACTTGTCACCCGTTCAGGGTGTCATGTCCCGGGGGCCGCCCGGTCACCGGATGGTGATCGTGACCGTGGACCCCTTGGGCGCCATCTCGCCGGCCTCCACCGACTGGCTCTTCACGGTGTCGCCGAACAGCCCGAGCAGCCCACGGTCCTCCTCGACCTCGAAGCCGGACTCCTCCAGCAGCTTCGTCGCGTCGTCGACGCTCGCGCCCACCACGTCCGGGACCTCGACCATCTCCGGGCCCTTGGACAGGGTCAGCGTCACGGTGTCGCCCTCGGCGAGCTGCCGGTCCGCACCCGGCGACTGGGCGGCGACCCGGCCCTTGGCGTACTCGGAGTTGATCCTCTCGGCGGAGACCTTCACCTTCAGCCCGGCCTCCTCCAGCTCGGCCCTGGCGTCGGCCAGGTCGTCGCCGGTGACGTCCGGGACGTCGACCGGGCTGCCCTTGCTGACGACGAGGGAGACCGCCGTGCCCGCCCGCCGCTCCGTGCCCGCCTCGGGGTCGCTGCTGATCACGGCCCCCTTGGCGACGTCCTCGCTGAACGCCCGGGTGACCAGGCCCGGCTCCAGGCCGTCCTCCTTCAGCTGCGCCTTGGCCTTGGCCAGCCCGGTGCCCTTCAGATAGGGCACCTTCACGGTCTCGGGGCCGTCGGAGACGACGAGGGAGACGGCGTCGTTCTTGCGGATGCGGGAGCCCGGCTCCGGGTCGGTGCTGATGACCGTGCCCCGCTCGACCGTGTCGCTGTACTCGTGCTCGACGCCACCGACCTCCAGCCCGGCCGCCTCCAGCCGCTCCTCGGCCCGCGCCTGCGTCTGCGTCAGCACCGCCGGGACCTTGGTGAACTGCCCCGAGTTGATGTACCAGACGCCCGCGCCGACACCGAGCACCAGCAGGACGGCGGTGAGGAGCGCGACCAGCCCGCGGCGGGGCGGTCCGGAGCGGCGACGCGGCGGCGGGGGAGGCTCCGCCGCGAACCGGGAGGTGCGGTGGACGCCGTCCTCGGGCACCTGCAAGTCCTCGTCGACCGGCAGCGGCCGGGGCACGGTCAGCGAGCGCGGGATCACGCTCGTGCGGTCCTCGGCGTTGTCGTGCTCGGCGGAGCGGGCCTGCGGCGGCAGCGCGTCCAGCTGCTCCTCGCCGAGCGCGCCGCGCGCCTGTCGCACCTGCGCGAGCAGCGCCACGGCGTCGTGCGGCCGGGCGGCCGGGGTGCGGGCGGTGGCCGAGGCGACCAGTTCGTCCAGCTCGTACGCCAGACCCGGCACGGCGGCCGAGGGCGGGGGCACGTCCTCGTGGAGGTGCTTGTAGAGGATGATCGCGGGGGAGTCCCCCTCGTGCGGCTTCCCGCCGGTGAGCATCTCGTGGAGCACGACCCCGCACGCGTACACGTCCGCGCGCGCGTCGGTGGTGCCCTGCTCGATCTGCTCGGGCGCGAGGTAGGAGACGGTGCCGAGGACGGCGCCGGTGGTGCTGGTCACGGAGTCCACGGACCGCACGAGCCCGAAGTCGGCGACCTTGACCCGTCCGTCGTCCCCGATCAGCACGTTCTCGGGCTTCATGTCCCGGTGCACGAAGCCGGCCCGGTGCGCGGCGCCGAGCGCGGCGAGCACCGGCTCCAGGATGTCCAGCGCGGCCCGCGGCTGCAACGCCCCGCGCTCGCGCAGCACGTCCCGCAGGGTGCAGCCGGCGACGTACTCCATGGCGAGGTAGACGTACGACCCGTCGGTCCCCTGGTCGAACACCTGCACGACGTTCGGGTGGGCCAGCCGGGCGACGGACTTCGCCTCCCGGATGAAGCGCTCGACGAAGGAGGCGTCGGCGGCGAGTGACGGATGCATCACCTTGAGCGCGAGAACGCGGTCCAGGCGGGTGTCCACGGCCCGGTAGACCGTGGCCATCCCGCCGACCGCGATCCGCGCGTCCACGCGATAACGCCCGTCGAGCAGCTGCCCGACGAGAGGGTCCTGAAGGGTCGTGTCCACGGACGCGAGTGTACGAGCCCGCACGGACACTCCCCCCTCTCCGTCCGCCGTCGGAGCACGACTGGAGCGGAGCTGTGACGCATCCCACCGAGGGGAGACCGGGGGCCGCGGCCGTGGTCAGAACGCGGGACGCTCGGGATCCAGCACGGCCAGGCCCTCCGCCGGGGACGACGCCTCGGCGAAGTGGCGCCGGGGGATCCGGCCCGCCAGCCGGGCCAGCCGCCCCGCCTCGACCCCGGCCCGCATCGCGTGGGCCATCCGCTCGGGGTCCTGCGCCCGCGTCACCGCCGACGCCAGCATCACCCCCGCGCACCCCAGCTCCATCGCCAGTGCCGCGTCCGAGGCCGTGCCGGCCCCCGCGTCCAGGATCACCGGCACGCGCGCGTGCTCGACGATCAGCTGGAAGTTGTGCGGGTTGCGGATGCCCAGCCCGGACCCGATCGGCGAGCCGAGCGGCATGACCGCCGCACAGCCCACGTCCTCCAGCTTCCGCGCCAGCACCGGGTCGTCGTTGGTGTACGGCAGCACCGTGAACCCGTCGTCGACCAGCGTCTCGGCCGCGTCGAGCAGCTCCACCGGGTCCGGCAGCAGCGTCCGCTCGTCGGCGATGACCTCCAGCTTGACCAGGTCGGTGCCGAGCGCCTCGCGCGCCAGCCGGGCCGTCAGCACCGCCTCCCCGGCCGTGAAGCAGCCGGCGGTGTTCGGCAGCACCCGGATCCCGAGCCGCTCCAGCACCGACAGCACGGATCCGTGCACCGAGGGGTCCACCCGGCGCATCGCGACGGTCGTCAGCTCGGTCCCCGAGGCGACCAGCGCGCGCTCCAGCACCTCCAGGCTGGGTGCCCCGCCCGTGCCCATGATCAGACGGGACGAGAACGCCGTCCCGCCGAGGACGAAGGGATCGTCGGCCATGGTTCAGCCTCCCTGTACGGCCGTGAGGACTTCCACGCGGTCTCCCTCGGAGAGGGCGGTGGCGGACCACCGCGCGCGCGGGACGACGGTCTCGTTGAGCGCGGCGGCCACCCCGGAGGGCGCCGCCGTCAGGGACCGTACGACGGCGTCGAGGGCGGTGCCGGCCGCCACCTGGCGCCGCTCACCGTTGACGGAGATGTTCATGCGGGCTGCTCCGAGAGTGCGGCGGCGCCGAAGCGCCGGGGGGTGAAGGGACGGGCCTCCTCGGGAAGTTCCCCGGTGGCCAGGACGTGCGCCATCGCGTCGCCGGTCACCGGCGTCAGCAGCACACCGTTGCGGTAGTGCCCGGTGGCCAGCAGCAGGCCGTCCAGTCCGGTCGGCCCGAGCAGCGGCGCGTTGTCCGGCGACCCGGGGCGCAGTCCCGCGCGCGTCTCCGTCAGCGGCAGCTCGGTGATCCCGGGGACCAGCTCGTGCGCGTCCCGCAGCAGCTGGTACACGCCCCCGGCCGTCACCGTCGTGTCCCAGCCCAGTTCCGCACTGGTCGCGCCGACGACCAGCTCGCCGTTCTCCCGCGGCACCAGGTACACCTGGCTGCCGCGCACCACGGCCCGCACCGTCCGGCTCAGGAACGGCGCGTACGCCCGCGGCACGGTCAGCCGCAGCACCTCCCCCTTCACGGGCCGCACCGGCGGCAGCACCTCGTCCGGCACCCCCGCGAGCCGTCCGCTCAGGCTGCCGGCCGCGAGCACCACCTGTCCCGCGCCCAGCGCGTCGCCCGCGCGCGTGAGGACGCCGGCGGCCCGGCCGGCCACCACGGACAGCCGCTCCGCCCAGGTCCGGTGGAAGACCACCCCGGCCCGCTCGCACGCGGCCACCAGCGCTCCCGCCAGCCGCCGCGGATCGATCTGGTGGTCGCCGTCCACCCGCAGTCCGCCGCGCACCCCCGGCGCGAGCATCGGCTCCAGCCGCCGGCACTCCCGCCCGGTGAGCCACTCCGACTCCAGCCCCGTCCGCCGTTGCAGGGCGTGCAGGTCCCGCAGGTGGGCGCGGTCGTCGGCGTCGAGGGCGACCGCGAGCGTGCCGCAGCGGCGGTAGCCGAGGTCGTGACCGGTGAGATCGCTCAGCTCGGCCGCGAAGCCGGGGTAGCGGCGGGCCGAGGCGAGGTTGAGGCCGAGCAGCGTCTGCTCGCCGTAGTGCAGCTCCGTGACGGCGGCCAGCATCCCGGCCGCCACCTGCGCGGCCCCACCGCCCGGTTCCGGGTCGACCACCGCCGTGGCGAACCCTCGCTGCGCGGCCCGCCACGCCGTGACCAGCCCGATGATGCCGCCCCCGACCACGAGGACGTCTGACGTACGTGAGGACATGGGCGTCCAGCCCCTCCCTTCGCCGGCATGACCCGGATCAGGTTCGTACGGTCGGAGGCCGCCAGCCTCCCTCTCAGCCCGGTGCGTCCGGGCTCCCGCGAGTGCTCTACGGTGGCCACCCTAGCCCGACGCCGGACGACTCAGTAAGGGAGCCTCCGCCCGTGACCCGCCCGCCCGTCTCCCCCCACGCCTCCCCGGCGGACGGCCCCGCCCCGCGCCACCGGTCCCTCGACGGTCTCGTCCTCGCCCCCGTCGCCGACCAGGCCCCCGGCCAGGTGGGGACCCGCACCCGGTTCACGTACCACGAGAAGGACGGCGAGATCTGGGCCGAGTACGCGGGGGGCGACGTCGTACGCGGGCATCTGGTGGGTACGCGGGAGGGAGACCGGCTCGACTTCCGCTACGTCCAGCTCAAGCGGGACGGCGCGACCTCGTCGGGGCACTGCGTGGCGACGGTCGTGGAACTGCCCGACGGCCGGGTCCGGCTCGAGGAGACGTGGGAGTGGGAGTCCGGGCCGGGCAGCGGCACGAGCGTTGTGGAGCAGGTCACGGAGCACGGCCCCTGACTGACAGATCGTCAGTTGTCTATGGTGATCAGGTGAGCGAGCGGACGCAGGACGAAGACAGGTCATCGGCGCGGCGCGTGGTCGTCGTCGGCGCGGGCATGGCCGGGGTGCAGACCGCGGTCGCGCTGCGCGAACAGGGCTTCACCGGCACGGTGAGCCTGATCGGCGCGGAGCCCCACCAGCCCTACGACCGGCCACCGCTGTCCAAGGCCGTCCTGCTCGGCAAGGCGGAGGGCTCCGCCCTCGACGTCGACTTCGAGGGCCTGGGCATCGATCTGCGGCTGGGCAGCGAGGCCCTCGGCGTGCGCGTCGCCGACCGTGAACTGGACACCGAGGCCGGGCCCGTCCCGTACGACGTCCTGGTCCTCGCCACCGGCGCGGAACCGATCCGGCTCCCCGGCGCCGAGGGCGTGCCCGGTGTCCACCTGCTGCGCACCCTGGACGACGCCGAACGCCTCCGGCCCGTGCTCGCCCGGCAGCACGACGTCGTGGTCGTCGGCGCCGGCTGGATCGGCGCGGAGTTCGTCACGGCGGCCCGGGAGGCCGGCTGTGCCGTCACCGTCGTCGAGGCCGCCGGGCGTCCGCTGGCCGGCGCCCTGCCCGCCGAGGTCGCCGCCCCGATGACCGCCTGGTACGCCGACAGCGGCACCGCGCTGCGCACCCACGCGCGCGTGGAGCGCGTCGAGCCCGGCGCCGTCGTCCTCGACGACGGCTCGCGGCTGCCCGCCGGCGCCGTCGTGGTCGGCATCGGCGCCCGCCCCGCCACGGCCTGGCTGGCCGGCTCCGGCATCGCCCTCGGCGCCGACGGCGAGGTCGTGGCCGACGCCCATCTGCGCACCTCCGCGCCGGACGTGTACGCGGTCGGCGACTGCGCCTCCTTCCCGTCGGCCCGGTACGGCGAGCGGCTCCTCGTCCACCACTGGGACAACGCCCTCCAGGGCCCGCGCACGGTGGCGGCGAACATCCTCGGCGAGGCCACCGGCGAGCCCCTGGCGGTCTACGACCCGGTCCCGTACTTCTGGTCCGAGCAGTTCGGCCGTTTCGTCCAGTACGCCGGCCACCACACCGGCGCCGACACCACCCTGTGGCGCGGCGACCCGTCCGGACCGGCCTGGACGGTCTGCTGGCTGCGCGAGGACCGCCTGGTCGCCCTCCTGGCGGTGGGCCGGCCCCGCGACCTGGCCCAGGGACGCCGGCTGATCGAGGCGGGCACGCCGATGGACCCGCGGCTGCTCCAGGACCCGGCGCGCCCGCTGAAGGCGGCCACCGCCTGACGCGTCCGGGCGCGCCGCGCGGGGCGGACGCGTGGCGGCTTCGGGGCGGGCGTGGCGGCTTCATGGCGAGCGTGGCGGCGGCCTGGAGGCGGGAACGGTGACGGGTTCGAGGCGGGAACGGTGACGGCCTCGACGTGGGAACGGTGACGGCCTCGACGGCGGGCACGGCGGCGGGTTCGAGTGAGCGTGGCGGCGGTCCGACCGCGGGAGCGGCGGGCGGTTCCGATACGAACGGCTCGCCGACCGGCCGTGCCGGGGCGGACCCGGCTTCCGACTGTCAGTGGCAGATGGCAGGCTTGTTCCCGTGACCGAGATTGACGCAAAGATCGATGCTCTCGTCCCCGCCTGGCTCACTGTGCCCGACATCGCCGAACAGCTCGGCGTCGAGGTGACGCGCGTCCGGCAGCTGGTCAAGGAGGGTCAGCTGATCGCCGTACGCCGTGGTGAGAACCGCGCGCTGCACGTGCCCGCCGCCTTCATCGACGGGGACAAGGTGGTCAAGGGCCTGTCCGGGACCCTGACGCTGCTGCGGGACGACGGCTTCACGGACGAAGAGATGATCGAATGGCTCTTCACCCCCGACGCCAGCCTGCCCGGCACCCCGGCCCAGGCCCTGAGCGAGAATCGCGGCACGGAGGTGAAGCGCCGCGCCCAGGCGCTCGCCGTCTGACCCACAGATCCGACAACCGCCCGGTGTACGACGGCGGCCGTGACCGACGCCGCCGCGGTCGTACACCACCGCCCCGGGGGGACCCACGCATGCCCGACACCGCCCGCGCCGGCCTCGCCGACGCCCGTCTCTACCTCTGCACGGACGCCCGTAGGCGCCAGGGCGACCTCCCGGAGTTCCTGGACGCCGTCCTCGCGGGCGGTGTCGACATCGTGCAGCTGCGCGACAAGGGCATGGAGGCGGCCGAGGAACTGGAGCACCTGGCGGTGTTCGCCGACGCCTGCGCCCGGCACGGCAAGCTGCTGGCGGTCAACGACCGCGCGGACGTCGCCCATGCCGCCGGCTCCGACGTCCTCCACCTCGGCCAGGGAGACCTGCCGGTCCCCGCGGCCCGCGCCCTCCTCGGCGACGACGTCCTCATAGGCCGCTCCACGCACACGGAGGCGGAAGCGGCCGCCGCGGCCGTCCAGGCGGGGGTGGACTACTTCTGCACCGGCCCCTGCTGGCCCACGCCCACCAAGCCCGGCCGCCCCGCCCCGGGCCTCGGCCTGGTCCGGTACACGGCGTCCCTCGGGACCGACCGCCCCTGGTTCGCCATCGGCGGCATCGACCTCACCACCCTCGACGAGGTGCTGGAGGCGGGCGCCCGCCGGGTCGTCGTCGTCCGGGCGATCACGGAGGCGGACGATCCCGGGGCCGCGGCGACGGAGTTCGCCAAGCGGCTGGCCCAGGCCTGAGCCCCCTCCGGAGCGGTCCGGCGTGCGCTGATCCCCGTCGGTGCCGCCGGTCGGCGCCGCCGGTCTGTCCCAAGGGATGGACAACATAGCGACAAATCGGGCAAATGACCGAGATCCGGTTGGGTGACCGTCGCCCCCTGGCTAACCTGCGGGTATGGCCCTCGGAACCGCATCCACCAGGACAGATCGCGCGCGCACTGTGCGTGACATCCTGGCCAACGGCAAGACGACGTACTCGTTCGAGTTCTACGCGCCGAAGACCCCGCAGGGTGAGCGAAGCCTGTGGAACGCCCTCCGCAGGGTCGAGGCGGTGGCCCCGGACTTCGTCTCCGTGACCTACGGTGCCGGCGGTTCCACCCGGGCCACCACGGTCAAGGAGACGCAGCAGATCGTCGCCGACACCACCCTCACCCCGGTCGCGCACCTCACGGCCGTCGACCACTCCATCGCCGAGCTGCGCAACATCATCGGCCAGTACGCCGACGCCGGGATCCGCAACATGCTCGCCGTCCGCGGCGACCCGCCCGGCGACCCCATGGGCGCGTGGGTGCCGCACGCCCAGGGCCTCACCTACGCCGCCGAGCTCGTCCGGCTCATCAAGGAGGCGGGCGACTTCTGTGTCGGGGTCGCTGCCTTCCCCGAGATGCACCCGCGCTCCGCGGACTGGGACACCGACGTCCGGCACTTCGTCGACAAGTGCCGGGCCGGCGCCGACTACGCCATCACACAGATGTTCTTCCAGCCCGAGTCGTACCTGCGGTTGCGTGACCGGGTGGTGGCGGCCGGCTGCGAGACCCCGGTCATCCCCGAGATCCTGCCGGTGACGAGCCTGCGGATGCTGGAGCGGCTGCCCAAGCTCAGCAACGCCCACTTCCCGGCGGCCCTGAAAGAGCGGATCCTCACAGCGAAAGACGATCCGGCCGCTGTACGCTCCATTGGCATCGACTTCGCCACGGAGTTCTGCGCTCGGCTGCTCGCCGAGGGGGTGCCCGGACTGCACTTCATCACGCTCAACAACTCCACGGCGACGCTGGAAATCTACGAGAACCTGGGTCTGCACCACCCGCCGCGGGCCTAGACCGGTCGCACCGGTGTACGACACACTGCGTAGCGGTCACTGGGAGAGGGGCGTACATGGGCTGGACGGTCCTCTACATCGCGTTCGGCGTCGTCGCGCTGTGGCTGCTCGGCGAGGTGCTGCTGCAGTACAAGGCCCGACTGCGCTGGCGGCTGCTGGCGTTCGGCGGCTTCGTCGGCGTCGTGCTGGGGGTGCTGATCCCGTCCGTCGTCGTCATCGCCCTGGGCGCGGTCGCCTTCGCGACCGGCCAGACCTTCGTCACCCTGTCGTTCCGCCGCGGCTTCGCGGCGGGCTGGGCCGTCAACCGGCCCGGCGCCGACGGCACCAAGCGCCGCCGCGGCAAGGCCGAGCGCCAGGACCCCACGCTGGAGGTCTCCGACCTGGAGACGGGCGACGGCGACCCCGCGGCCGGCTCCGACGCCTTCGGCCCGGACGCCGCCGCGCCGTTCGGCGCCGACGACCTGTCGTACGGCCCGGACGGAACCGCCTACGACGACGACCGCGACGACGTCTTCACGCCCGCGGCGCGCACCGCCGACCCCTCGGCCGCCGAGACCACCGCCGTCTACGAGCCGCAGCCCCTGCCCGACGAGACCAGCCCCTACGGCATATACGGCGACACCGGCTACGCGGCCGCCGACCAGCCCCAGGACCAGTACGCGGCGACCGCCCAGAGCACCGACCACGGCGCCGACCAGGGCTACGGCTACGACGGTTACTCCTCCTACGGCCAGCAGCAGTACGGCTACGACACCCCCGGCGAGCAGCAGTACGCCGCCTACTCCGACCCGTACATCGGCACCCAGACCTACGGCGGGGGCTCGTTCGACGCCGGCTACGGCCAGCAGCAGTACGGGCAACAGGGCTACGGGCAGGACCAGTACGGCACCGGCGGCTACGGGGAGACGCCGGCCGGCGGCGTCTGGGTCCCGCAGCAGCGCAGCACCGACGACCCCCTCGGCGGCGAACTCCCGGCCGAGCAGCCCTACCCCTACCAGGGCGACGGCCACCAGGGGCAGGGGACCGGACTCGACGAGCAGTACCGGTACTGACGATCGTCGCCGGTATTGACCGTCGTCGCCGGCGCGACGATCGGCGTCGGTTCCGGCATCGCGGCGGCAGAAGGGGCGTTCGCGCTCAGGGGCGGCGCCGCGAACTCACTGCGAGCCCCGGAACTCCGGTCCCTCCACGATCAGTCCGGACACCAGCGCGCCCGACATGCCCGCGTGCGGCAGACCGCCGCCCGGATGTGCCCAGCCGCCCACGGTGAACAGCCCCGCGAGGGCGGTGGGGTTCGCCGGGTGCAGCAGCCGGCCCTCCGCCGCGGCCAGCGCGGGCGCCGGGACGCCCCCGCCCTCCGCGCCCGTCTCCTGCGCGACATCGGCGGGCGTGCGCACCTCGGCCCACAGCAGACGGTCCCGCAGGCCCGGCACCGCCCGCTCGGCCACGGCGACCACAGTCTCCGTGTCCCCGGCGGACACCTCCGCCCCGGCGGGGACCACGCACCGCAGCACGACCGCCTCATGGCCGGCGTCCGGCACCAGCGCCGGGTCGTCGGGCCGCAGGACGGTGACGGTCGGGCGGGACGGCACGCCCGGTGCCGCGCCGAACAGGCTCTCCAGCTCGCCCTCGCGGTCGTCCGTGTGCACCACCGTCCGGTGCGCGGCCCCTGCCGGGCGCCCGCCGCGCAGCGCGAGCAGCACGGTCAGCCGGCCGGGCCGCCCCCGCTGCGGTGCCGGTTCGCCGTCGCCCCGCGGCGGAACGCCCGTCCCGGCACCGCGCAGGGTGCCGGGCGCGACCACGAAGTCCGCCTCCACGACCGTGCCCCCGGCCAGTTCCACGCCCGCCGCCCGGCCGTCCTTCTCCAGGACCCGGACGACCTCGGCGCCGAAACGGAACGCGACCCGGCGGGCCAGGCACCGCTCGTGGACCGCGCGGGCCAGCTCCCGCATCCCCCCGCGCACGTACCACAGGCCGAAGGCGTGCTCCATGTACGGCAGCACGGCCGCACTCGCCGGGGCGGTCCGGGGATCGAGGCCGTACGCGAGCGCGTGGCTCTCCAGCAGCGCGGCGAGCCGGGTGTCGCGCAGCTCCCAGGCGCCGACCTCGGCGAGCGTGCCCGCCCGGCGGGTGCGCAGCAGGCGCTTGTGCGGGACCGACGGATAGGGCTCACGCCCGGCCAGCACCGGCCAGTTCGGCCACAGTGGCTCCTCCAGGAGCGGGCGGCGGGTGCGGTCCCAGGCCTCACGGGCCCGGACCAGGAAGTCGCCCCAGCGCTGCCCGGCGCCCGCCCCGAGCGCCTCCTCCAGGGCGGCGACGACGCCGGCGCGAGAGGCGTTCGGCAGGGACACGGCACTGCCGTCGGCGAACACGTGCCGTGCGCTCGGGTCGACCTGGAGCAGCTCGACGCACTCCTCCAGCGGCTCCTTGCCGGTCTTGACGAACAGATCGCGCCAGACCGCGGGCAGGGGGAGCAGGCCGGGCCCGGTGTCGAAGGAGAAGCCGTCCCGCTCGAAGCGGCGCACCGCACCGCCGTACGTCTCCGTCCGCTCGTACACCGTCACCCGGTGGCCCGCGACGGCCAGCCGGGCGGCGGCCGCGAGGGCGCCCATCCCGGCGCCGATCACCGCAATCCGTGCCATGCCCGCGACTTTATCGGCCACCACCGGCCGTGACGCCGTCGGCCCCGGGGGCCCCCGGCCCACCGCGGGGGGGCCCGCCCGGGGGCGCCCCCCCCCCCCCCCGCCCCCCCCCCCCGGGGGGGGGGGGACCACGGCGTTGTAACGCGAAACAACTTGCGGGAGGGGTAACCC